>NZ_JARXOW010000001.1:2406616-2707443 GCF_030182585.1 Pedobacter faecalis
GTTTGATGCTGGGTGGTTTTACCGGCGTTCCGCCTACGGAAATCGTGATCCTGGGTGCAGGCACGGTAGGCGAATATGCCGCACGTACGGCGCTTTCGCTGGGTGCGGAGGTTAAGGTGTTCGACAGCTCCATATACCGGCTCAGAAGGTTGCAGAATAACCTGGGAAGCCGGGTGTTTACTTCCGTGATGCAGCCGATCGTGCTTGAAAAGGCGATTACGACTTGCGATGTGGTCATCGGCGCGATACGGGCTACCAATGGCCGCAGTCCTTGTATTGTAACGGAAGAAACCGTGAGCCGCATGAAGCCTAATTCGGTGGTGATCGACGTGAGTATAGACCAGGGCGGTTGTTTCGAGACCTCGGAGGTAACCAACCACAAAGATCCGGTGTTCCGGAAATATGATGTGATCCATTACTGCGTGCCGAACATTGCTTCGAGGGTGCCCAGAACTGCTTCTTATGCCTTAACAAACATCTTTAGCCCTATTTTGGTGGATATTGGTGATATGGGCGGCTTGATGAACGTGGTATGGACCAAGCCGGGCATCAGGGAGGCGCTGTATATTTATCAGGGGCATCTGACCAATAAGGATCTGGCAGGCATGTTCAATATTCCGTATAAGGACATTGAACTGCTCGTGGTATCCAATCAATAGTTACATCTTTTCGTATACGTAGGTCACGACATCGGCTATAGCGGCCCTGATCTGGGCGGTGGGCTTCACGAAATTGTTGTTCATAAAGGCAAACAGATAGGTGTTGCCTTTTTTTGTGACGATATAGCCCGCCTGGTTATAGTTGTTGGAGAAGCTTCCTGTTTTGCCAAATACAAAGGGCTTATCGGTAGCCGGATAGGCCGCTTTCAATGTACCGCGGTTGCCCCCGGCGGGAAGCAGGTCGTAAAGGGCCTTATCTTCTTTAAATTCCGAACGTATGCGTTTGAGTACCTCGATAAGGGAGCGCGGTGTGATGAGGTTGTACCGCGTTAGTCCCGATCCGTCTACCCACACCGGCTTGTCGGGCAAGTCCGACAAATACCTTGAAAGCACGGTTTTGATGGTTTTTTCGCCGGATAAAGTATCACCCAATCGATCCGCACACACCAGCAGCAACTGCTCGGCAATGAAGTTGTCGGACGGCAGCATCATTTCCTTAATGGCCAGTTTGGTGGGTGTACTGTAAAGGGTTTTGGCATCTGCCGGAAGTGTACGGTTCAGGGTCGTTACCCGCTTTTTCAGTGTATCGCTGAGGAGGGCAAGTGTAAGCGTATGACTAAGCTTATACGGCAGTTGCTGTGTATAGTTCGGCGGAATGCTGAGGGGCGGGTAAGTAAAGCTGTTCTGTGTAAACGCCCTGGTGATATGGAAGGATGTATCGCGGTCGGAAGAATCGGCGGCAAGATAGGCCTGGAACAGTCGCGGCAAAGTTTGGAGCTTTCCCTTATGTGCGCTTATGCTCAGCACATTGCCCATCACCGGAAATTCATTGATCTCTGCCTGGTAATCGTCATTATAATCGTCCCATTGCCAGCCGCGGCCATAAAAAGCGCCGGTATGCCGGCCTGGGGCAAAGAATAGTTGCCGGCCACTGTTTACCAGGAAACTGGCAGCCTTAGTGCCCTCCAGCCTGGCATGCAAAAAAGAAGGGTCGCCCGTGCCCCAGAAAACCAGGGAATCGCCGCGTTCCTGATAGCGGAGTGCCGGCAGGGAATCGGGCAGCAGCTTGAGTGCGGCATACATGGTCAGAAGTTTCATGTTAGAGGCCGGCGTAAAGTATTTATCAGCCTGATGTGCCGCAACCATCTTCTGCTTACCGCTGTCGTACAGGGCGAAGCCGGCGTGGTGACCGGTAAGTTGTTCAAAGCGCTCGAGTCTGCCGCTTATCTCCTTTTGTCCGCGGTACTGCACAGAACAGCCGGGCATCGCCAGTAAGGCGAAGGCTGCTGCGGAAATGCGGTACCGGTACTTTAGCTTAATTTTAAACATGCTGTACAGGCTAATTTATTAAATTAGTTTGATGAAACGCTGGTTGACCCCCAAATTGCTGTTGCTGGCCATACTGCTGCTGCAGGCATGGCCTGTCATATCGCAGACCTTCCGGCTGGAGGGCAAGCGCAAGCAGCAGCGTGTGGCGTTCGACCATGTGCGCAACCTGGTGATCGTGAAGATGTATGTGAACGACAAAGGCCCGTATAATTTCATCCTGGACACCGGCGTGGGTCCCATGATCGTTACCGATTCGGCTATAGCGAGTATGGTCGACCAGCATAAACTGCGCCCCATTACCATTGCGGGTATGGGCGGAGATGTTGTGCTCAACGCACTGGCCTGCGACCACATGAAGGTCCGGCTAGGCAGGGCTGTGGCCTCCAGCATCCCTGCAGCAATACTGGAAGATGATGCTTTCGGGCTATCGGCCTACGTAGGCATGAAGATTTCCGGGCTCATGGGGTACGACTTCTTCAGCAGCTTTGTGGTTGATGTGAATTATTCTGCGCGTAAACTGCGCTTCGGCTCTGGCAAGGATTCCCCGCAGCGCAGGGGCGAAAAGATTGACATTGAACTGATTGGCAATAAACCGCATACTGTGGTTGAACTGATGGTGCCAGGCCGGGGCAAGATCGCCGCCAGGGTTGTGCTCGACAATGGGGCCAGTCACGCGCTATCGCTGGAAAGTCTGGACAGCCTGCCCTTCCCTGTACCGGGGCAGTCGATCGCCGCCAATTTGGGTGTGGGTTTGGGCGGACCAATAAGCGGGCGTATCGCGCGGATGCCAGAGATGAGGATGGGTGGATTTGTGTTTACCGGGGTGCTGACTTCCTTTCCTGAATATGACCGCGGGGCGGGACTTCGCTTCCTGGAAACGCGTCACGGCAACCTGGGAGCTGATATCCTGAGCAGGTTTAACATGGTGATAGACTATGCCGGCAATGCCATGTATTTACGGCCCAATAGTACCTACCGCAAGGCCTTTGAGCACGATATGTCGGGCATGGAACTGTTTGCCGACGCTTCAGGCTCCCGCTTCTTTATCGGCCGCATAGAACCCGGATCGCCTGCAGAGGAGGCAGAACTAAAGCCCGGCGATGAACTGATTACGGTAAACTTTAACCGCTCAAAAGCCCTGAGCCTGAGTGCGCTCAACATGCTGCTGCGGTCGGGCGACGGTACCATACTCTATTTTTCTGTAAACCGTGGCGGTGAACTGCTGGTGAAGCGGATAAAGTTGAAGAAAAGAATATAAATCTCTAATTTTAGCGTTTTATGTGTACTTACATATTCTGCGCGACTTAAGATGATTAACAGACTTTTCCTTGCCCTGCTTTCGGGGTCCTTCCTGGTGTTATCAGGATGCGGCAACCGGGAGGGCGATAAAAATGATCCCGATACCAAAATGCCCGACGGGCGATACGATTTCAATACGATTAAGGACATTACTTTCTACGAGGCTAAGCGTAAGTTTGCTTCGGGTTTGATATTCAACGAGTCAGGCTTTCAGCAGGAACCGTCCTGGGAGATCCGCTTCCGATCCAATGATACCGTGGAAGTGTACAGTCCGGATGAAGACAAGATGTTCCCCTTTTACATCACCTACGATCACGGACAGGTCTATAATTTTGCGAAAAACTATTTCAGGATCATGCATGTGTCTAAAGACAGCCTGGTGTTTCAGCGCCTTCACCTGAAGCGTAAGGAGATCTCCAAGGGCATTGAGTCGGACGTGCACATGACTTTCTATACGGATGCATATATCACCAAGAAGCTGAAGACAACGCTGGAAGAGCTAAGAAAGCCTCTTCCGAAAGACTCGGCTTATATTCGTGAGCTTACAGCCAAAGCGCAGAGAAATCCAGGCAATGCCGACAGTGCCTTTGCGGCAAGGAGTCCGGTAGCTTTTACGCCTGTAAGCGATATGATCAAGGTAGAAAAGAAAGACAATACCGATCCGGTGATGGGTTTAACGGCCTACGATTATATGTTTCCGAGGTACCGGATCGAGATCTCCAAAGCGTACAAAGACTTCGGTTATGAGTTTTCCGTAGTGGTGGATGAGAACGGAAAAATCCACCTCGGGAAAATTGACAATGTGATCCCGGAACAGATGGCCAGCAGGCGAAAAACCATACAGGCAATCATCGATGTGTACTTTTATAACCTGCTGAAAATAAGCCCGGGAACTTCGCTGGGCATCCCTCACCCGAGCGAGGTGAAGATTGTGGCCGTGGGCAAAACCACCAAAAAATGAGGGGCTTGCATTTTTAAAAAAATATTATGTACATTGCAGACTTAATTATAAAAACAATACAATGCAAGAAGGAACAGTAAAATTTTTTAATGTAACTAAAGGTTTCGGTTTTATTATCCCATCAAATGGCGATAGCGATATCTTTGTACATTCAACAGGCCTTATCGACGAAATTCGTGAAAACGACAAAGTTGAATACGAAGTAGAGAGCGGTAAAAAAGGCTTGAACGCGGTTAATGTTAAAGTAATCTAGATTATTCAAGACATAAATTGTACAGCATCGCAGTGTTACTGCGATGCTTTTTTGTTTTAGGGGGCGGATTATTTCCTATCTCTTGACGCAAGAATATTGAGCAAGCGCTCCGGCTGATCGGTAGTGATGAACTCAACCTTATTATCGAGCAGCCAGTTCATGTCGGCCTCTTCGTTAACGGTCCATGAATTGATGGTTAGCCCCAGTTCTTTGGCTTTGGCAAACCACTCCCCTTTCCTGTACACATTCATGTGGTAATCGGCACCGTAAAAACCATCGGCCTTGAGCTGCTCCAGGGAAACATCACCTTTCAGGTAAGCTACATTGGCCTTTGGCTGTATCTGGCGAATGTGCTTAAGGATGTCATAACTGAAACTGATATAGTCGACCCAGGCCGCGGCTTTTAATTTGCCTACCATGGCCACAGCTTTATCCGTCATGCGCAGATCGCGCTCTGTGCTGATATTGGATGGTTTAAGCTCCAGGATAAGCTTGGTTTTCTTCTGTTTTTTCCCTGCTTTAAGGTACTCTTCCAGCGTGGGGATGTTCTCGCCATTCGGATGCTTTTTGGTAAGCAGGTCTTTATACGTGGAACGAGGGATGGACAGTCCGTAAAAAACATCATCATGGTTTACCACCAGTACGCTGTCGGACGTCATATGCACATCGAATTCGGCCCCGTGGCAACCGAGCCTGACGGCTTCCTGCAGGGAGGCGATGGAATTTTGAGGGAGGTTTTTCTGTTTCCAGGCACCGCGATGGGCGATGACGGGGTTCTTATTCCAGGATCCCTTGCCGGATGACCGGCCTGCTGGCGTACCTGGATTGATCTGCATGCTGAGCGCTGCCAGGGTAACGGCTATAATGGTTGCTTTCATATGTGATAATTTAATCAAAATTATCCGTTTATTATTAAGCGAATGTTTTGATCTGTTTATTTTTATCTTTATTTACATTGTGCAAACTTAATGAAGAGCAATTACGATCTTCTGGTATCTAAAATCAATGAGTTTATTCAAAAGTTTTACCTGAATAAACTGTTGCGCGGAAGCATTTATACCTCGGCACTCATGCTGAGCGGGTATTTATGCCTGTTCCTCTTCATCTATTTTACATATCCGACGGTTCTGGTCAAAACGGTATTGTTCTTTGCCTATCTGGGCGTTTCCCTTACAGCCATCGCGTTCTGGATCGGCAAACCTGCGCTTCATTATTTCAGGTTGGGCGACAACCTGAGTATGGAGGAAGCCGCCGTGCTTATTGGCGATCATTTCTTTCATGTGCGGGATAAGTTACTGAATACGCTTCAGTTGAAAGCGCTTGCAGATGCCAATCCGGCACAGAATGCCTTAATTCTGGCGGGTATCGACCAGAAGATCATGGAACTTCGTCCGGTGCCGTTCTCCAGTGCGATCCGGTTTAAAGACAACAGGAAATATTTGAAATATTGTCTGCTGCCGCTGGCCGTGATTGTACTCATTGGCGCTGTTTCTCCAGCCATACTGAAAGAGGGTACCTCGGGCTTCATACAGTATAACCGTGAAATCCTGCCTAAAGCCCCGTTTAATTTCGTGGTGATGAACAGGTCGCTCCAATACACGCAGGGCGACGATGTGACGATAACGCTAAGGCTGACCGGCGAGACGCTGCCCCAGGATGTGTATATCGTAGATGGCAAAAACACGTATAAACTGATAAAGGCGGACAAGACGACTTTTACGCACGTCTTTCCGAACATTCAGCAGAGCAAACAGATTTTCTTTTCGGCAGGCGGTTTTAGTTCTGCGGGCTACCTGATTGAGGTTAGGCCGCGTGCGGCGCTTACGGGGGTTAGCGCAGCGTTGCATTTCCCGGCCTATCTGAACAGGAAGACGGAAAGGATAAATAATGCGGGCGACTTGACGGTGCCGGAGGGTACTAAGGTTACGTGGAACATGCAGACCGTGCATGCGGAAGAACTGGAGTTCTCGCTGGGCAATAAGGTTTATAGCCTGCGTCCGCAGGAAGATGGGTTCAGCTACAGCGCAACGCTGAGTGAGACCACGCGGTACCGGATCTTTCCAAAGAACAGGGCTACTGTTTCACGTGATTCGTTGTCGAACCAGATCCTGGTGATGAAAGACCAGTATCCGGCGATCAGCGTGTCAGGCACACTGGATTCGATTACGCAGAAGGCCATGTACTTTGTGGGCAGCGTAAGCGACGATTATGGCTTATCGGCTCTTCACTTCAAAGCGGAAATACGGGGCGCTGGTTCCGAAAAGCGGCTGATCAGCAAAAGACTGCCTTTGAAGCCGGGGCAGGCGGGACAAAGTTTCACCTGGCTGTGGAACATCAATGATCTGGCGCTGAAGCCCGGGGAACGGGTGTCTTATCTTTTTGAGGTGACGGATAACGATGGCGTGAACGGCGGAAAGAAATCCCGTACGGATGTACGCACTTTCGAGAACCCTACGGCGGCGGAGGTTTCGGCCCGGATAGAAGCTGGAAGCTCGGCCTTGAAAGGACAGATGGAACGCGCCATTAAGCTAGCGGGCGAACTTGAAAAGGAAAGCAAGAAGCTTGCGGGCGAGCTCCTGGATAAGAAGCAGCTGGGTTATGAAGAGCGTAAACAGGTTGAGTCTTTGCTGAACAAGCGGAAGGAACTGGAGCGCAGCATAGAAAAGATGAAGCTTGAGAATGAGCAAAACACCTTGCAGAAGATAGAAAACCAGGCCCTGAAAGAGGAGATGCTTGAAAAGCAAAAGCAGATCGATGAGCTGTTTAACCAGGTGCTTGATGATAAAACGAAATCGCTGCTGCAAAAGTTGCAGGACATGATGGACCAGCGCAGCAAGGATCAAACCCGGCGCGATCTGTCGGACATGCAGATGGACAACAAAGCACTCCGTAACGAACTCGACCGCATTCTTGAGTTGTATAAACAGCTGGAATTTGAGCAGAAACTGGAAGGGGCAATCGATCAGCTTCGCGAACTGGGCAAGGAACAGCAGGCTCTTGCTGAAGAGACGCGTAAAAATGCATCTGATCCTGCCGCGTTGAAGAAAAAGCAACAACAGCTTAATGAGGCGGTCGACAAGGTTAAAAAGGACCTTGCCGAACTGGAAAAAAAGAATGAGATGCTGGAAAGGCCCAATTCTTTTAATGCTCCCGAGGAGAAAATGGAGTCGGTACAGAAAAAGCAGGAGGAGGCGAATAAACAGCTTGACCGCAAAGCGCGCAGCGAGGCCGCCGAAAATCAGCGCAAAGCGGCCGAAGAGATGAACGAAATGGCGAAGCAGATGGAAGAAGAAAAGGCGAAGTCGGAAAAGGAAGCGGAATCCGTGAATGCACGCGACTTGAGGCAGCTTCTGGAAAACCTGCTGAAGACTTCGTTTGAACAGGAAAAATTGATGCTCGACCTTAAGGAAATGAATGTTTCGGATCCGAGACTGCGTGCCGCGGCGCAAAAGCAACGCGTGCTTAAGGACTATATGAAGACGGTGGGCGACAGCCTCTTCTCGCTAAGTAAGCGGGTTCCGCAGATTGAACATGCCGTGAATGAGGAGATGCATAAGGTAAATCAGAACGTAGACAAAAGTCTGGAGTATCTTTCGGACCGTAATCTTTTTAACGCGGGCAGACATCAGCAGCAAGCCATGACGGCGATCAACAACCTAACGCTTATGCTGAACGAGGCCCTGGAGCAGTTGCAGCAGTCGAAAAGCAACGCTAAAAGCGGTCGCGGCCAGAAAAACAGCATGCAGCAACTCAGACAAATGCAGCAGCAGTTGAACGAGAACATGCAAAAGGCCCGGGAACAGTTGCAGAAAGGCGGCGGAAAGGGATCGGTACCTAAGGGACAGATGAGTGAGGAGTTTGGGCGGATGGCACAGCAGCAGCAGATGATCAGGGAGGGTTTGCAAAAGCTGAACAACGAGGGCAAGGCCAAAGGCGCCGGCGGCAATATGGACAAGCTGATCGAAGAAATGAAGAAGACGGAAAGTGATCTGGTGAATAAACGCCTGGAGCTTGAAGCCATGAACAGGCAGCGTGATCTGCTGGTGAAAATGCTGGAGCTGGAGAGGGCGGAAAAGGAACAGGAAGAGGACAGCAGCAGGCAGAGCAAGGCTGGTAAGGATTTCCCTCCGCACTACCTCCGCACGCTTGAGAAAATGGAACAGGAGCGGCGACCAGGGACGCAATGGCTGGATATTATGCCGGCGGAATTGAACCACTACTATAAAAACAGCTTAGCGGAGTATTATAAAATGCTAAATTTGAGGCCTTAATTGATAAAAATGCCTAAGCCCGCTATTTTCTTTTTTTCGGAGGACCTGAATTTTACGCTTAAAAATAAGACCGTTATCCGGTCCTGGCTGCTTGATGTGATACAGGCAGAGGGTTATGTGTTAAGTGAATTGAACGTCATCTTTTGCAGCGACGCATATTTACTCGATATAAACAAGCGTTTTCTTCAGCACGACACGTTTACTGACGTGGTGACTTTCGATTCGTCTGAGGAGCCGAAAACGATTCAGGGCGACATTTTTATTAGCGTTGACCGGATCAGGGAAAATGCATCGACGTACAAAGAGCCTTTTTTAAAAGAGCTTTGCCGCGTGATGGTGCATGGCACCTTGCATCTGCTGGACTATAAAGATAAAAGCAAGACGGATAAAGCCAGGATGACTGCGAGAGAGGATCATTACCTGGCTATGTTAACCCTCCTGCGTTAAGCGCGATTTATAATCCGTACTTTTGCAGTAATTTTCTGACTATTACATACGTTAATCATACACTTTGAGTACACTAATTGCAGCTGAAAACCTTGGCCATGCTTATCATGAGGAATGGCTTTTTAAGAATCTCACCCTGGGCATTCAAACCGGACAGCGCGTTGCGCTGGTCGGAATAAACGGTGCCGGTAAAAGTACTTTGCTGAAACTGCTTGCCGAACGCTTTCTTCCCCTGGAGGGCAAGATCGTTAAAAATAAAAGCGTGCGTATTGGTTTTCTTGATCAGGAGCCCTCCTTCCCTGACGGTTATTCGATCAGTGATTTTATATTTTCCCAGGAAAACAAACAGCAACAGTTGATCCGGGAATATGAGGAACTGATTGAACAGGAGCATCCCGATGAAAATGAACTGAACCGCCTGTACGGAGAGTTGAGTGAGCATAACGCCTGGGAATACGAGCATGAGATCAAAACGATCCTGAGCCGTATGGGCATTACGCAGCTTCAGCAGAAGATTTCTACGCTTTCGGGCGGACAGAAAAAGAGGCTGGCTTTGTCTAAACTGCTTATCGAAGATCCGGATATCTATGTGCTGGACGAACCGACCAACCACCTGGATATAGACACGATTGAATGGCTGGAGAAATTGCTTACCTCGGGCAACAAGACGGTATTGCTTGTGACACACGACAGGTATTTCCTGGATAATGTATGCAACACCATCGTGGAGCTGGACCGTGGAAAGATGTATGTATACAACGGTAAATACGCTTATTTCTTAGAGAAAAAATCGGAGCGTGAAGCTGCCGACGAGGCGACTTTCCAGAAGAATAAGAACCTCCTGAAAAAGGAATTGGAATGGATGCGCCGTATGCCTCAGGCAAGGGCCACGAAATCTCAGGCGAGAATAGATGCTTTCTACGATTTGGAATCTAAAACTAAACAAAGATCTGATAATCAAAGTATTACGCTCAATATCAAGATGGCCAGACAGGGCGGTAAGATTTTGGAGCTGGATCATGTAGGTATTGCCTTTGAAGGAAAGGAAATATTCCGTGACTTCTCTTATGTCTTTAAGAAGGGCGACCGGATTGGTTTGGCCGGAAAAAACGGGACTGGCAAGAGTACCTTACTTAATATCATTACAGGTGATCTGAAGCCGCAGCAGGGAACGGTTAGCATCGGCGAGACTACGGTTTATGGTTATTACAAACAAGGCGGACTAAGCTTCAACGATAAGGACCGGGTGATTGACGTGGTGAAGTCTGAAGCGGAATATATACAGATGGCGAACGGTCAGCAGATCTCCGCATCGCAGCTGCTGACCTTATTTCTCTTCCCCCCAAAGAAGCAGCATGGGATGGTTGAGAAACTGAGTGGTGGTGAAAAAAAGCGCTTACACCTGATGCGTGTGTTGATGCAAAACCCAAACTTCCTGATACTGGATGAGCCGACGAACGATCTTGACATTGATACGCTGAATGTGTTAGAGGAATTTCTGGAAGCATTTCAAGGGGTATTAATTCTGGTGTCGCACGACCGATATCTTCTGGATAAAATGAGCGATCAGCTGTTTATCCTGGAAGGCAATGCGGAGGTAAAATTGTACAATGGAAATTACTCTGATTACCGCAACAGTTTGGAAGCGGCGACAGCTAAACCTGAACTGGTAAAAAAAGCTGAAGTAAAGGAAGAAACGCAGACACCACAAAAGAAACGTTCCTACAAAGAGGAAAAAGAGCTCAACGATATAGAGAAAAGTATAGCCGACAGGGAAGCACAGATTGCATCTCTGACGCAACTTTTGGCTCAGATCGATGCATCCGATTACATAGCCTTGAAAGAGAAATCGGAAGACATCGAACGCCTGAAAAAGGAGCTCGACACGCTTACCGAACGGTGGATAGAACTATCCGATATTTAATGTAATTTTGTGTTGTTCCACGTGAAACAAAAAGGACTGTTCCACGTGGAACCTTAATAAAACAAGGATGTTTAAAGAATACGATGTGATTGTGGTAGGTGCCGGACACGCCGGTTGTGAAGCTGCGGCAGCAGCGGCAAACTTGGGCTCGTCTGTATTGCTGATTACCATGAATATGGAAACCATTGCTCAAATGAGCTGCAACCCGGCTATGGGGGGCGTAGCCAAAGGTCAGATTGTGCGGGAGATTGATGCTATGGGAGGCTATTCTGGCATCATTAGCGACAAAACGACGCTCCAGTTTCGCATGCTCAACCTTTCTAAGGGTCCGGCAATGTGGAGTCCGAGGAGCCAGAACGACCGTAAGCGCTTTGCTGAAGAGTGGCGGCTTGCACTGGAACGCACGCCAAATGTCGACTTCTGGCAAGATATGGTATCCTCTCTAATCGTTAAAAACAATACTGTTATAGGCGTAAAAACTTCCATCGGAAGTGAGATATACGGAAAGGCAGTGGTGCTTACAAATGGTACTTTTTTGAATGGAAAGATTCATATTGGGGAGAAGAAATTTGGCGGAGGAAGAACAGGGGAAAAAGCCGCAACCGGGCTTACGGAACAACTCACCGAGCTCGGCTTTGAAGCAGGCAGGATGAAGACCGGTACACCTCCAAGAATCGATGGTCGCTCGCTAAACTACACCGTGATGGAGGAGCAGTGGGGGGATGAAAATCCAGGAAAATTCTCATATCTCGATATACCGCGATCGACCGAGCAACGCTGTTGCTGGATCACCTATACAAACAGCCGGGTTCACGAAACACTCAAAGAAGGTTTTGAAAAATCCCCAATGTTTACCGGACGGATTAAAGGATTAGGTCCCCGTTATTGCCCGTCCATAGAAGATAAAATAAACCGCTTTGCAGAGCGCGACAGGCACCAGATTTTCGTTGAGCCGGAAGGCTGGAATACCTGCGAAATTTATGTCAACGGTTTTTCTACATCCTTACCTGAAGATGTGCAGTACAAAGCGCTCACCCAGATACCGGGTTTTGAAAATGCAAAGATGTTTAGGCCAGGCTATGCGATTGAGTACGACTACTTCCCTCCTACCCAATTGGATTTAACACTGGAGACTAAATTGATCAGCAATCTGTTTTTCGCAGGACAGATTAACGGTACCACCGGTTATGAAGAAGCAGCGAGCCAGGGTTTCATTGCAGGAATAAACGCACATCTGAAAATTAACGATGCGCATGAATTGATTATGAAGCGCTCTGAATCTTACATAGGTGTACTCATCGACGACCTGGTTACCAAAGGCACGGAGGAACCTTACCGCATGTTTACGTCACGGGCAGAACACCGCTTGCTTTTACGCCAGGACAATGCTGATATTCGCTTGTCGCCAATTGGCTATAAGCTGGGGCTAATTGATGATGAACGCATGGAGCGCGTGAATGCCAAGATTTCTGACTCCGATGACATTGTCGCATTCACTAAAGCGCAGTCGGTAGAGCGCAATGAGATAAACGCTTTGCTGGAGCAGATGAATACCAGTCCCCTGACACAGAACGTTAAGCTCTTTAACTTACTAACCCGGCCACAACTTGACATTAACGCACTGAGGAAAGCACATCCCGGGTTAGACGAATATTTATCAAAGTATTCTGAAGAGACCATTCAGCAGGCTGAGATCAAGATCAAATATGAAAGCTACTTTCAGAAGGAGCAGGAAATAGTCGATAAAATGCAGAAGATGGAAGACAAAGACATTAATCCCGACTTTGACTATACAAAGCTCGTATCCTTGTCAAAAGAAGCCAGGGAAAAGCTTTTGAAGATTAAGCCCCGTACTTTGGGCCAGGCTTCAAGAATTTCAGGCGTTTCGCCCTCAGATATATCTGTTTTGATGGTGCATATCACAAAATAGAACATATAGCATTGATTATCAACTAGATATAATACAAACAGCGCTAATTTTAATGAACGATTTTTAAGCGATTTAAGACATTATTTAGAAATCGGAGACATATTTATCATAAAGAAGATATAATTGATTATAAGGCCTTAAAATGCGAAATTCAGAGATTCTGTTTAAAACCATGATCACATGCATGGGCGTTGGACTGATGTACAGTTGCGCGAGTATTCAGCAGCCCCAAGGTGGCCCCAGAGATGAGACGCCGCCTAAGGTTGTAAGGATGCTGCCCGAAGATAAGACCGTAAATTTCAAATCGAAGGAAGTCATCATTGAATTTGATGAATACTTTAAGATTCAAAATGAGTTCAAGGAATTCTCAGTATCGCCGGAAATGAACGTCGCCCCTACCCTGAAAAGAAAACAAAAATCTTTGCATGTGGTATTTGCCGACTCAGCGCTCGAAGCAAATACAACCTACACACTCAATTTCGGTCAGGCCATCGCTGACGTGAACGAAGGCAACGCTGCAAAAAATCTTACCTATGTCTTTGCCACGGGCGATAAACTTGATTCTTTAAGCATTAAAGGAAAGGTGAGCAGTACGCAGACTGGCTTGCCCGAACTAGATGCGCTGGTATTCCTGCTGCCGATAAACCGCGATACCTTACTTGGAAAGCGGAGGCCCTCTATTTATACGTATACGGACAGCAGCGGAAACTACAGCCTGAACAATTTAAGGGAAGATACGTACCGGATCTACGCCCTTAAAGAGAAAAACGGCGACAAAATCTATCAGGAGAATGTTGATGATATTGCGTTTCTGAAGGATTCGATCAAATTAGAGGGCAACCTAACCGATATAGATCTTAACCTGTTCAGGGAGGACGCTACGCAATTTCGCATCGTAGACAAGCGCATACATAACGATGGCAGCATATCCATGATTTTCAATCAGAAATTGAAACAACCGGAAATCGTTGTGCTGGATCCCCCGGCGCTCGATGTCAGCAAAAAAATCCGCTTTAATAATGCTAAAGATTCCTTAAAAATCTGGCTCACGGACATGAGTTTTGATTCCACAAAAATAAGCATCAAGGATCAGGGAAAGCTACTGCAAACAACTACTTTCAATAAAGGTAAAAACGAGAAGTATACCAGGACACTGGTAACAACAGACAACCTGGAAGGCGGCTTGCTTAATCCCAATAAGCGTTTGAAACTGTCTTTTAATCTTCCTATTGAAAAGGCTGATGTCTCAAAGATCACCCTTTTGGAAGATTCCACAGAAGTATCGGGACTGAGCATACAAAAAGATTCTGCCGACTTCCTGTCATATTATGTTATATATCCCTGGAAGCAAAAGCGGCAATATGACTTGAATTTCGCCGACAGCGCTTTTACAGGATTGTTTAATACCAACAATAAGATATTTGACAAGAGTTTCCGGTTGATCAGCAAGGATGAATACGGGACTTTAAAAGTCCAGATCAAAACACCAGAGCCCGACAAACAATATATTCTGGAGATTGTCGATGAAGGTAAAAGGGTAATCAATTCGCTGGTAGTAAGACAAGATACCTCGGTAAGTTATGCCAATTATAAGGGTGGAAAATACTTTATCCGTATTGTATATGACACCAACAAAAATGGTGTATGGGATACCGGGAACGTGCCGCAGAGGCGTCAGCCGGAAAAAATATGGAATGAACCTAAGGAACTTTCAATCAGACCTTTATGGGAAAGAAATGAAGTGATAACGATTCCGAAGGAATAATTAACTAAACCAACTGGAGTACATGATATAGTTGTCCGGCAATCTATTCAATAAAGCCCTTTGCTCTTCGGTAATGGGCTTTATTTTTTTTGCAGGGGTCCCTGCATAAATGTATCCTCCTTCGCAGTGCGTGCCTTCCAGTACTACGCTCCCAGCTGCGATAATCGTGTATGGTTCGACCACAGCATGATCCATCACTATTGCGCCCATACCTATCAGGATATTGTCGTGCAAGGTGCAGCCATGGACGATGGCGTTATGTCCGACAGACACGCGATTTCCGATGGTTGTGGCGGCTTTAAGGTAGGTAGCGTGTATGACGGCGCCATCCTGTATATTGGTTTCGTTGCCGATGGTAATACTGTTTACATCGCCCCTAATCACAGCATTGAACCAAACAGAACAACTGTTTCCCATGACGACCTCTCCTACTATAGTAGCATTCGGGGCAATGAAACAATCGGAACCCCATTTAGGAGCGATCCCTTTAACTGGTAATATCGTCATAATCAAAAAATCGTATCGGTAAGCTGGCCGGAGTGTTGAGGATAATCTGTGGTGTAATGAAGCCCTCTGCTCTCCTTACGGGACATGGCGGCTTTAATGACCATATAAGCAACCTGGATAACATTTCGTAGTTCACAGAGCTTGACAGAAACTTTGTTGGCCTTGTAAAAATCCTCTGTTTCCTGATGCAGCAGATAAAGTCGCCGGAGCGCCCTGTCGAGACGGAAATCTGACCGCACTATACCGACATAATCGCTCATAAGCTTCTGGGTTTCACGAAGATTATGGGTAACAAGAATATCTTCATTTGACTGCACTACGCCCTGATCGTTCCACTCTGGAATATGATCTGGAATATGGTTGTTCTTATAGTTGGCCACCGCATGCTCGTAAATCCTGTGCGCAAACACAGGTGCTTCAAGTAAGGAATTGGATGCCAACCGGTTGGCACCATGAAGCCCGGTCGAAGAACACTCCCCGCATGCATAAAGATTGTTAATACTCGACCTCCCATATTCATCGACCAAAATACCTCCGCACATATAATGCGCGGCCGGCGTTACCGGGATGAGGTCCTTAGTCATATCTATGCCAATAGAAAGGCACTTCGCATAGATATTAGGGAAATGGGAAAGAATATCGGCCTGACTCCTGTGCCTGATGTCCAGGTATACAAAATCTTCCCCGGATTTCTTCATCTCAGCGTCGATAGCCCGTGCAACGATATCGCGGGGTGCAAGCGAACCCCTGGAATCATACTCGTACATAAACTCTTCACCATTCTTACGCCGCAAGACACCACCAAAGCCCCGTACTGCTTCTGAGATCAGAAAAGCAGGATACTCCCCGGGATTATATAAGGCTGTAGGATGGAACTGTATAAACTCCATATTCCTTACCTTGCCCTTGGCTCTGTATACCATAGCCATTCCATCCCCAGTGGCAATGACCGGGTTAGTTGTACTTGAATAGATATGCCCCGCGCCTCCCGATGCCATTACGGTGACGTTTGCTAATATCTTTTCCACATCGTTAAGTTCTGTATTAAAAGCATATATGCCGTAACAGTTAATATCTCCGGTACGTTTATCCACATGTTCGCCGAGGTGATGCTGTGTGATCAGCTCCAGACAGAAGTAATGTGTTAATATCTCTATATTCTCATTCTGGTGAATCTGCCTTAGCAACACGCTTTCAATCTCGTACCCGGTAACGTCTTTGTAATGCAACACACGGTGCTCAGAATGACCACCTTCCTTGGCCAAATCATATACGCCAAGGGCGTCCTTGTCGAAATTTATACCGTATTCTATGATCTCATTGATGCGTTGCGGACCTTCCTTGACCACGATCTCCACAATCCTCGGATCACACAATCCATCACCTGCGATCAGGGTGTCTTCAATATGCTTTTCAAAAGAATCATCTTTGTCGACAACTACAGCTACACCGCCCTGTGCATACTTGGTATTCGACTCATCTTCATTGGATTTGGTTACAATAAGAACTTTGCCGTGTCTGGCTGCTTTGAGTGCAAAACTCAATCCTGCGATACCTGATCCAATGACTAAAAAATCGACTTTTCTCATTAAAAATTATCTTAAATCCGGTGCAATGTTAACAACAATAAAACAGTTGTTAGTTGATTGTATATATTATCTGAACAAAAAAATTTGATTGTTTAAAGCTAAGCTAAAATGACAATTATGCGCAATATTTTAAGGTATTTTTGATCAACTTTGCATGGTTTACTAACGTTTCAGCGTGTCTTAAAAACTTCACAAAAACGTATTGATAAGTTTTAAAGAGTAATGGTATAGCTTTGTAAATCAGTCTTGAAAATGCGGTTACATGCAACTAAAATGTTAGTAAATTACTAATAACTCGACATTCAATATTAAAACAAAAGTATTTTTTCACATTACCAACACCCTAATAAACCTTAAAAATCTATTTATATTAAATCATTATATTTTATTGAAGCGTTGAAAGCTCCGTATCTTTACGAAGAAAAAAAAGCCGAGATGTATACCGTCTGACGAATATGGATATTACAGCAGAATTAAACAGGAAGGGTTTTGTAGACGAAACTATTGATCCGTCGCTCGACCTTTTCGATGAGATTGAGAAGTTAAAAAAGGAAAAGAACGCCATCATACTGGCACACTATTATCAGGAACCTGATATACAGGATATTGCAGATTATATTGGTGATAGTTTAGGGCTCTCTCAGGAAGCCGCAAAGACAGAGGCCGACGTTATTGTTTTTGCAGGTGTACATTTTATGGCCGAAACTGCGAAGATACTATCCCCGGATAAGAAGGTGCTTTTGCCTGATCTGAAGGCTGGCTGCTCTCTTGCAGACAGCTGTCCGCCGCATTTGTTTAAGAAATTTAAGGAGCGGCATCCTGACCATGTGGTGATCACTTATGTGAACTGTACAGCTGAGTTAAAGGCTTTGAGTGATATTGTGTGTACTTCCACCAACGCGGTGCAGATTGTAGAAAGTTTACCAAAGGATACCAAGATCATATTTGGACCCGACCGTAACCTTGGGGCATGGGTGGCTAAGAAGACCGGCCGTGATCTGGTCCTGTGGAACGGTGCCTGTATGGTTCATGAGATCTTTTCGAGGGAGAAGATTACGCGTCTGAAAGAGCGTCATCCGAACGCGAAGTTTCTGGCCCATCCGGAGTGTGAGGAAGCTGTATTGCAGATGGCCGATTTTATAGGATCTACAACCGGTTTGCTGAAGTATACGATGACGAGCGAGACTAACGAATTCATTGTAGCAACGGAAAGCGGCATTATCCATCAGATGGAAAAGGCAAATCCTGGCAAAACCTTTATACCAGCTCCGCCAAACAATAGCTGTGCCTGTAATGATTGTCCGTATATGAAGCGCAATACGCTTGAGAAACTGTATTTGTGTATGAAAAATGGCTTACCAGAGGTAACGGTACCGGCGGATATCATTGTACAGGCCAGAAAGCCCATAGAGAGAATGCTGGAGATTTCAGCAAGTTTAGGATTGTAAAGAAATTTAGAGATCATGTTTGAAAACAAGGAACGTACGGATATAGCGAATTTGGGTGAGTTTGGATTGATCAGGCACCTGACGGAGAATTTTAAGATCAGGCATGAAACGAGTGTTAAGGGTGTGGGAGACGATGCAGCGGTGTTGAACTTTAAAGATAAAGAGGTGCTGATATCGACGGATCTTCTGCTGGAAGGGATTCATTTTGATCTGGCATATGTACCACTGATGCATTTGGGATATAAGGCTGTACAGGTCAACCTGAGCGATATTTATGCGATGAACGGTATGGCTACCCAGGTTACTGTTTCTATTGGTTTATCGAGTAAATTTCCGCTGGAAGCAGTAGAGGAAATTTATAAGGGTATAGAACTGGCATGCAACAAGTTTAATATTGATCTTATCGGCGGGGACACGTCGGCAAGCAAACAAGGGCTTGTGATTAGTGTTACAAGTATAGGTTACGCGGAAAAAGAGGCTGTTACGTATAGAAACGGTGCGGAGGAAGGGGATCTTATTTGCGTTTCCGGGGATCTTGGTGGTGCGTACGTAGGCCTTCAGATCCTGGAAAGGGAAAAACTCATATTTTTAGAAAATCCGAATATCCAGCCTGATCTGGAAGGCAAGGATTATATTATCGAAAGACAACTGAAACCGGAAGGGCGCCGGGATATTGTTGATCTTTTAGCACAAATGGGCATCAAACCTACTGCAATGATTGATGTGTCTGACGGTCTGGCCTCGGAGATATTGCATATTTGTCAGCAATCTGACAAGGGGTGTAATTTATATGAGGAGAAATTTCCGATTGATCCGCTGACTTATGAGACGGCGCGTGAGCTCGGTCTTGATCCGACGGTTTGTGCCCTAAGCGGAGGTGAGGACTATGAGCTCCTGTTTACTATTAAACAGGCTGATTATGAAAAGCTTAAGCACGATGTAGATATCAGTATCATTGGCCATATCACAGATAAAAACTCGGGCTGCAAGCTGATCTCGAAGTCGAACGTGGTGCATGATATAAAGGCACAGGGCTGGAAGGCATTCTAATCCAGGTACTTACTGTCTATCTGTTTGGTAGCCCTGGCGCCTAGAAGTCTGATTTTTTCGGAGGTGCCCGAGAGGTTTCCATTGCCGGTAGACAGTTTATTCATCGCTTTATCAAAAGCATCCTGGCTTTGCCTGATGTTTTTACCGATGGTTTCCATATCGGCAAGGAAGCCTACGAATTTATCGTACATGGTACCGCTTAAGCGGGCTATTTCCAGCACGTTTCGTGTTTGACGCTCCTGTTTCCATATACTTGAAATGGTTCGAAGGGTGGCGAGAAGTGTGGAAGGACTTACAATGACTACTTTTTGTTCCCATGCATAGTTAAAAATTTCTGCATCTTTTTGGACAGCGATTCCGAATGAGGACTCTATGGGAATAAAAAGCATGACAAAATCCGGCGAATTGATTTGCTGAAGTTCCTGATAATTCTTTGCTGATAGTCCCTGTATATGCGCTTTAATCGATGCTAGATGTTGTTTAAGATATATCTCCCGCTCCGTATCCGTATCTGCGTTGACCAGGCGCTCATAGGCCACTAAGGATACTTTTGCATCGATAATGATGTGTTTTTCATCAGGAAGGTTTATGACTACATCGGGATAGAAGCGAGAACCTTCTGCTGTTTTCAGGCTGTGCTGGATGTGGTATTCACGGTCTTTCACGAGTCCGGAGCTTTCCAGTATCCTTTCCAGTATCACTTCGCCCCAGTTGCCCTGTTTCTTGCTGTCGCCCTTTAACGCCTTTGTGAGATTTGCTGCATCTTCCTGGATCTGCCTGCTTTGCAGCATAAGCTGGGAAATGACGCCTTTCAGTACGTTTCTTTCATCTGATTCGTTCTTGTAGGCTTTTTCTACTTTTTCTTCAAAAGCTTTGATGTTCTGCTTTAGGGGATTCAGAACCTGGTCGAGCTGATATTTGTTATGCTCGGTGAACCTGGATGCCTTATCGTCGAGTATCTTATTGGCTATATGCTCAAATTCCATTTTCAAACGGTTTTGAAGTTCATTGATATAGCTTTCCTGGCGGATGTGATTCTCTCTCTGAAGTTCTAGTTGATACTCTGCCCTGACAAGCTCGTTATGCTTTTCAGAATGACTGAGGCGCAGCTGCGCAAGTTCATCGGTAAGCTTATTTTTTTCCTTTAGCAGAACTAGGTATCGCCACACCAGGACGATACTTGCTACTAATATTATGATCAATACAATTATCACGTTCATGAGTATGCTAAATATTTAAGTAATACTAATGTAATTTTGGATCAGTATCAAATTAGTTTTAAAAGAAATTTCCGCTTGGCAGGGAAACGGGTATACTTTTTGATTTGTAACTCTTTGAAAAACATACACTACGACAATGGGAGCATATTTTATATTAATAATCCCGGTTCTACTTTTGAGCATGTTCGTGCAATGGCGATTTAAAAGTAAGTTTGCACAGTATGCGGAAATGCAATTGAATTCGGGGTTTTCGGGTAAAGAGGTGGCGGAGCGGATGCTGCATGATCATGGTATTTTTGATGTACAGGTAATGAGCACAGACGGACAGTTGTCTGATCACTATAATCCTGAGAATAAAACAGTCAATTTAAGTACTGATGTTTATTACGGGCGAAGTGTTGCAGCGGCAGCAGTAGCAGCGCATGAATGCGGTCACGCGGTTCAGCATGCGAAAAGCTATGCGTGGCTCAGTTTGAGAAGCAGTATGGTCCCTATAGTAAGTATTACGTCGAATTTGCTTCAGTGGGTATTGATTATTGGGGTCTTTTTAATAGCCTTTACCTTTAACCCTATTGTTTTGGCTATTGGTGTGGCCGGTCTGGCGCTGATTACGCTCTTCAGCATAATTACCCTGCCGGTTGAATTTGATGCGAGCAGACGGGCGCTAAACTGGCTTAAATCGAATCGTGGGGTCTTAGCTACTACACAGGAGCATGTACAGGCGAAGGACGCACTGTGGTGGGCGGCTATGACTTACGTGGTGGCGGCGTTAGGCGCAATGGCCAACCTGCTGTATTATCTGTCTATCTTATTCGGCCGCAACAGGGACTAGGGAGATTAGTTGAGCCGGTAAGGCACGATCAGCTGGAACTGGGGAATTTCAACAATAAACTCCGTGTCGTCGCTGAAGCGATGCATCAGATAGTTGCCTCTCATACTTCCCATATCTGTAGTAAGATGGCATCCGGAAACATAGGAGTGGCTATTGCCTGGCTGAAGCACGGGTTGTAAACCTACTACCCCCTCGCCTTCTACTTCTCTTTGCATCCCGTTGGAGTCGAAAATGAACCATTGGCGGCGTTTGAGCTGGATGGTTTGGTCGGTAAGATTTTCGATAGTGATACGATAAGCAAACATAAAGTGCTCTCCTTCCGGACTCGAATATTCGTCCTGAAAAGTTGTTTCAACGGAAATCTTAACGCCTTGTGTTATTGCTGTAACCATGATTCCTGATATTTATCTGCGATTTCATCCAGAATGCTGTGGATGGTGCTGATGTCTTCTTCTTTGACGAGTTGCATGCGATAGGGTTTAAAGTCGGGCAGCCCTTTGAAATAGTTGGCGTAATGCCTTCTCATCTCAAATATTCCAACCCGCGGTCCTTTCCATTCGATAGATTTTTCGAAGTGTGTACGGCATACAGAAATACGCTCTTCGATAGTGGGTGGAGGGAGAACCTGACCTGTGTCGTAGAAATGGCGTATTTCCCGGAAGATCCAGGGATAGCCGATAGCTGCTCTTCCGATCATGATTCCGTCAACTTCATATTCCAGGCGCCAGTCTGCCGCCTTTTGGATGCTATCTACATCTCCGTTACCAAAAATAGGTATCTTGATTCTTGGATTCCGCTTTATCTTTCTTATAAGGGTCCAGTCTGCCTCCCCTTTGTAGAGCTGGGCCCTGGTTCTACCATGTATGGTAAGCGCCTGGATGCCTATATCCTGAAGTCTTTCCGCAACTTCTTCAACGTTTTTGGTGTTGTCATCCCAACCCAAACGGGTCTTTACGGTAACGGGTAAATGTGTAGCCTTTACTACCGCGTCGGTCATCTTAACCATTTTATCTATATCCTGAAGGAGGCTTGCACCAGCTCCGCGACAGGCAACGTTTTTAACCGGGCAGCCATAGTTTATATCCATCAGGTCTGGTCCGGCCAGGGTAGCTATTTCGGTAGCTTCGCGCATGTGGTCTATTTCACTCCCGAAGATCTGTATACCGATAGGGCGTTCGTATTCAAATATGTCCAGCTTAGCTTTACTTTTCGCTGCATCCCGGATCAGTCCCTCCGACGAGATAAATTCGGTATACATCATATCTACCCCGTTTTGTTTGCAGACAAAACGAAATGGCGGATCACTCACATCTTCCATCGGGGCGAGCAATAATGGGAACTCACCCAGATCTATATTTCCTATCTTTACCGACATTTTCTATCTTCAAGCCAAATTTGAGTACAAAGGTACTCAATATGCATAATGAATTTTATACAAAAAGATAAAGCGGAGAATACGCCCTATATTCAGATCGTTCTGCTGCTTGCCTATGCGCTGATCGGCTTTGTCGTTTCGTCGGTAATTGCGATAGCCGTGCTGGTGGGGATGTATGGCATGGAAATGCTGACTAACCCCCTTTTGCTGACCAGTGGAGAAAATGAATACCTGCCTGGTTTACGGCTGTTGCTTATCGCGAATTCTGTGGGCCTTTTCCTTTTCCCTCCGCTCCTTTTGTCGTTTACAGAGAAGCGGTCGCCTTATGCTTTGTATCATTTTGAGCCGCTTCAACTGCGACTGTTTGCTATGGTATTTGGAATTGTACTTGTGTCGATGCCCTTTATGGAATGGGTAGCCATTGCAAACCAGAAAATGGTATTGCCCTCTTTCTTGCAGGATTTGGAACGCTGGATACGGATGAAGGAGGACGAAAACATGCGTACCACGCTGATTTTGCTGAAAATGGCGTCTGTAAAGGATCTGTTGATCAATCTTTTCATGATAGCCCTGCTGCCTGCCCTTGCGGAAGAGTTGATGTTCCGGGGCGCCGTGCAGCGCATTTTCGGGAGATTTTTTAGCAATATACATGTGGCGATATGGCTTTCAGCAATATTGTTTAGTGCAATCCATGTGCAGTTTTATGGTTTTGTTCCACGTATGTTGCTTGGTGCAGCCTTTGGATATCTGTACTTCTGGAGCGGAAGTTTGTGGTATGCCATTGTTGCGCACGGCTTGAATAATGCCTACGCGGTACTGGCGGCCTGGTATATGCAGCAAAAAAATATACCATTATCGGAAGATTCAGTGAGCACTCCTCAATTTACCTGGTATGCATATGTGGTAAGCTTTGTGCTGACGATAGCTGCATTCCGCTACTTTAAAAAACAAGCCAAATGAAAACACGGGCAATTACTGCATTTTTTTTTACGATCGTCATGCTGGGCTCTATCCTGCTGGGTGGCTATACGTTTACGGTGTTTTATTTGTTACTAAGTCTGGCAGCACTGCTGGAATTTTTTAAGCTGATAAAAACGTCTGGCATCAGGCCGCACAGGAATGTTGCACTGGTGGCAGCGGCACTTATTTTCTTAATGACAGCGGGCTTTCATTACCTGAAATTTGAGTCGAAATTCCTTTTCCTGCTGGTACCGCTGATTTTTTCAGTTTTTATCACGGAGTTGTATAAAAAGTCCAAAATCCCTTTTGCGAATATCTCTTACACTTTTGTTGGCTTTATTTATGTAACCATCCCCTTCTGTTTCTTCTTCTCACTCGGGTTTTTGTATAATGGGAATTCCTACAGTTTTCATCTGCCTCTTGCGTTCTTACTGATGCTGTGGGCAAGTGACACGGGCGCTTATCTGTTTGGTGTTAAGTTTGGCAAAACGCGATTGTTTGAGCGCCATTCTCCTAAGAAGTCCTGGGAAGGACTGGGCGGCGGAATGCTGACGAGCCTGCTGGTTTCCTATAGCATATCACTTTGGTTTACCGAGATAAGTTTACTTGTATGGGCGGGTATGGCCTTTTTAATCGTTTGTTTTGGAACGCTGGGCGATCTGGTGGAGTCGATGCTGAAGAGAAGTCTGAACGCAAAAGATTCGGGATCTTTACTGCCCGGTCATGGTGGAGTGCTTGATCGTTTCGATGGGTTATTAATCGCCGCACCGGTGGTGTATGCCTATCTGTATCTGATTATAAACTAGATTCATGCGGGTGTGCAGCCTGTCCGGTAAAATATTCGGCATCTGCCAGGTATTTCAATATGGATTCAGGGTCCTTGTCGCTTATCTCGTGCTGGCTAAACTCCTGCAGGTGGCTCAGCTTAAGCAGTGAACCGCAACCGGCATCAGTAAATAGTTTGCTCAGCTTTTCGTTCTGATGGATATGATAGGCGTTGAAGGTCGACAGTTTATCTATCATCAAATGTTTTTTGTCTTCCTTCTCGAGGTCTATAAGCTTTTGCAGTTTCCGTCCTTCCGGGGTGTTGTCATTCGTCAGGAACAGGAATGTGCGGATAATAAATCGATTATCGTCTAATGTAACCAGCAGGTAACCCACTTTTTCATCTGATATGTAAAATGGTACCAGGCTTCGGGAGTTTTCCCGGTGGTACTCGATATCATCTTGCTCAAAGGTTAGAAATACGATAGAATGCATGATACCAGGGGTGATGTCAATTCGTTCCTGAAGCCTGTTTAAAGCGTGCTGCTGGATGTATACATCGAGCGGCATGTCAATGCCCCGCGATTGAAATCCTAGCTGAGAAGGCTTTATTTTTGACCATACCTGCTTAAGTTCAGGGTCGACCCATCCGAGACGGTATACGACGCGTTTTTCGCCGTCGATGATCATACTGCTCTTTTCTGTTTTGAACTCATGGATCATGATGTCATTATGCTGGCTGAGCATATTGCAGGCCGCTGTCTGATTGATGTCTGCCTTAATGATACTTCGGTTATAATCGCTCAAAAAGAGTGTTACATCCTGCATAAGTGTCGCCATCATATCCATGATCAAATCGTGGCTTTCTGTTTCGGGAAAATAGTCACTAAGCGATTCGCGGACCTGATCGGCATGTGCAAAGTAATTGTCGGACATGACCGATACGTAGTTGATAAGAATCAGCCCTTCGGAGAAAAGCAGGTTTAACGGTACTTTGTTCCCGTTGGTAAGTCCGATGAACTGGTCTTCCATAAACCTGTTCATGAGTTTGTTAAACTGTATAACGAGGGACTTGGACATATCTGACCCCGGCGCGGCCTTGGCTTTGAGGGCCGGGTATCTGGATTCATATATTTGTTCAAGTGCTGCGGGAGGGAATTTTTTAAATATGCCCGGACCCGCAAGCATGTCGCACATGTAGGCGATGCGCTCCATAAAACGCTTCTTGTGCCGCATGGCCTGCGCTTTGGCTTCTGCTGGGTTATACTTCTTTTTTGCTTTGGCCATGAGTCTCAGGTTTCTTTAATGCAATACCATTTCGAGCATTTCCACTGCTTCGTCTACTGTGTTTAAGTTATCAAAAGCGATGCGCAAACTGTCTTTAACTTCTTTAAGATTGCATAGTCTGGGATGCATCTGCGCAAAGTGCAGAATCTTATTGAATGTATTGGAATCAAAAAAAGGTGATTGCTTATCTGACACAAAGTAACCACGTAATATTCCTTTTTTGAACGTTATTTTTTCAAAGGCAAGTTTTTTAGCCACCCATTGTAAACGTAATACGCTAAGCATGGTTTGTACCTGCTTAGGAACCGGACCAAATCTGTCGCGCAGGGATTTTTCAAAGGCTTCCAGCTGTGTGTTATCCTCTATCTTCGATAGTTCTGTATACAGATTATACCGCTCGGTGATGTTGGTTACATAGTTGTCCGGAATGTATAACTCCAGATCAGTATCTATTTGAGTGAAGGTTACAAACGGTTTTTCCGGCTGATCTTTGAACAGGTCTTTAAATTCATCGTCCTTTAATTCCTGTATGGCTTCGTCGAGTATTTTGTGATACATCTCAAATCCGATTTCGGCAATAAAACCACTTTGTTCTGCTCCCAGGAGGTTACCGCTGCCGCGGATATCCAGATCGCGCATAGCAATATTGAAACCACTGCCCAGATCGGAAAACTCTTCAATGGCGCTGAGGCGTTTTCGTGCTTCAGAGGTTAGTGTGCTGAGCGGAGGACTAAGCAGGTAGCAGAACGCTTTCTTATTGGAACGGCCTACACGACCACGCATCTGGTGCAGATCGCTTAACCCAAACATATGTGCATGATTAATGATGATGGTGTTCGCGTTGGGAATATCGAGGCCTGCTTCGATGATTGTAGTTGCTACAAGTACATCTTTTTCTCCGTTTATGAAGTCGAGCATAACATCTTCAAGCTGGTCGCCATCAAGCTGACCATGAGCAATACCTATGCGTGCCTTGGGCACCAGTCGCTGTATTAACCCGCCAAGCTGGGGCAGGTCGTTTACCCGGTTGTGGATGAAAAATACCTGTCCACCACGGTCAAGCTCGTACTGGACCGCCTCCTGGATCAGTTTATCATTGAATACGTGCAGTTCAGTATTTACCGCCTGCCGGTTTGGCGGAGGCGTACTCATAATGGAAAGATCCCTGGCGCCCATCAGGGAGAAGTGAAGCGTACGGGGAATGGGCGTAGCAGTAAGCGTAAGTGTGTCTACATTGACTCGTAACGCCCTCAGTTTTTCCTTTGAGGAGACACCGAATTTCTGTTCCTCATCGATAATCATAATGCCAAGGTCCTTAAATTTCACATCCTTACTTAATAGTCGGTGCGTGCCAATGATAATATCAACCTTTCCTTCTGAAACTTCCTTCAGCGTGTCTTTAATCTGTTTGCTGGTTTTGAAGCGATTTATATAGTCCACTTTACAAGGGAAGTCTTTTAAGCGGCTTGAAAACGTTTTGAAGTGCTGTAGTGCCAGAATTGTGGTGGGGACAAGTACTGCTGCCTGCTTGCCGTTTGCGACGGCTTTGAAAGCCGCACGAATGGCTATTTCGGTTTTGCCGAAACCTACATCGCCACATACCAACCGGTCCATAGGATGCGGGGCTTCCATATCCCTTTTGACGTCGCTCGTGGCCTTTACCTGGTCGGGGGTATCCTCATAAATAAACGAGGCCTCAAGCTCTGTCTCCAAAAAGCCATCGGGAGCGAAAGCGGTACCGACCTGAGCTTTGCGCATGGCATAGAGCTTGATCAGGTCGCGCGCAATGTCTTTAACTTTTTTTTTTGTTGTTTTCTTCAGCTTGTCCCAGGCTTCCGTCCCAAGCTTATTCATTTTGGGAGCCGTGCCGTCTTTGCCGGTGTATTTGGCAATACGGTTGAGGGAATTGATATTCACATACAAAAGATCATTATCGGCATAAACAAGCCGGATCATTTCCTGTGTCTTTCCGTTTACATCTACTTTTTCCAGCCCAGCGTATTTTCCTATTCCGTGATCGATATGGGTGACATAGTCGCCAGGTTTGAGATCGCGCAGCTCTTTCAAGGTGATCGCCTGACTTCGATGGTAGCCTCTCTTTAGCTTATATTTATAAAAGCGGTCGAAAATCTGATGATCGGTATAAAACGCAACATGTTGACCAGCATCGATAAAGCCCTCCCTCAAAGAGATATTTACCGGCGTAAACCGTGCTGTTTTGTCGATATCATCCAGAATGGCATATAATCGCTCTGTTTGTTTGGATGAAGCGCTGAATATGAAATTGTGAACGCCTTCTTTTTCGTTTGCTTTCAGGTTGTGAATAAGCAGTGAGAAATCTTTGTTGAAAGATGGTTGAGGTCTTGTTTCGAAGTTGAGGAGGTGTTCAGTTTTATAAAAGAACTGTTTTCCAAACTCGATCAATGTGAAATCCTGCAGCGTGTCAGCCAGCATCTTTTCGTCTGAAAAAGCGAATTTCGGATCAATCCAGTCGGCGTTTTCCTGTTTTTCTTTACTGGGAAGTGCTTTCCAAAGCTCTACAGCTTTCTTGTATCCGGACTTCGTGATGTCGAGCGTAAATTCCACGTCTTTGAACCACAGTTGCGTGTCGGAATCGATATAATCCAGCAGACTGATGTTGTTCTCGGTAAGATATTTGGACTGGACGTTTGGAATGATCGTAAGCAGATTAACCTCCTCCACAGACAATTGGCTCTCTATGTCGAATGTTCTTATGCTTTCCACTTCATCGCCGAAAAATTCGACGCGATAGGGAAGATCATGGGAGAAAGAAAATATGTCTACAATACCTCCTCGTATAGAAAATTGTCCGGGTTCATAGACGAAATCGGTTCTTTCAAAATCGTAATCTATCAGAAATTCATTTATGAAGTCTATGCCGAGTTTGGCGCCAAGGCTAATCTCAAGTGTGTTTTTTTCAAGTACTGACCGATTTATAACCTTTTCCGCCAATGCTTCGGGGTAGGTGACCACCATGCGTCCGTATTCGGAATGATGGTTGAGCTCGTTGAGCACTTCTGCCCGCGCCAGCACGTTTGCCGTATCAACCTGGGTGAATTCAAATGCTTTACGAAATGAGGATGGAAACAACAGCACTTCGTTGTCGAGTATACTCTCCAGATCAGATTGGAAGTAGGCTGCCTCTTCCCTGTCGGGCAAAACAAAGAGCATGGGTTTATGCAGCATGAAATAGCTGGCGACAGCAACAACGACGTCTGATGACCCGACCAAACCACGCATTTGAACCTTTGTTCCCTTGCCTGTATTCAACGACTTCGCAAGGGCCTCTACCCTGCTGTCCGTCTTGTATCTGTTAATGAGGTCGCGGATATTCACACTACAAATGTAAGACTTATGAGTATTTTAGCTGTAACAATGGTCCTATTAATCAATCTTAGTAATAAATTGCATCATGAAGTGGTTTAGCCAGATGCCTTTGGAGCTTACTTTCTGGGTGATGGCGATTGTGCTTCTGGCGACTGCAGAACCGGTAACCCACCACGACGCAAATCATTTGACATTATGTCCGGTGGCGTTGCTTGGTCTGGACTGGTGTCCGGGTTGTGGGATCGGGAGAGGAATCACTCAAGTGCTGCATGGTAATATAACGGAGAGCTGGAATCATCACAAACTGGCCATTCCTGCACTACTGGTCATCGCATGCCGGATTGTTGATCTTAGCGGATTTAGAGGAAACCATTTAAATATTATATCAGGAGGAAAAAAAAATGTATGATTCACCATTTATGACATTGCCCGGGATTACACCTCAAGAGTATTCCTATTTACAAACAGCGACTACGGGGTTCAGTGACCAGCAGTTGAGGGGATTTTTGATGATATATGGCAGTAAACGAAGAAATCCTGACGATATGGTTCTGTACGCGATCCTTGGTTTTTTCGTTCCGGGCTTACCGAGATTTCTTGTTAACCAAATTGGGATGGGTGTCCTCTATTTTTTCACGCTTGGATTGTGCTTTATTGGAACGATCATAGACCTGGTAAATCATAAAAACCTTGCATTTGAATATAACCAGCGTATGGTATTTGAGAGCCTGCAAATGGTGAAGATGGGTAATATACATTGACGATATGTATATTTAGTGCATGAAGTTAGGTATTCTAATTAAGCACCTTGAATCTTTTGCTCCGCTGCAATATCAGGAGGATTACGATAATTCCGGACTCCTTGTGGGTAATCCGGATCAGGAAATATTCGGCGCTTTGGTGGCGCTTGATTGTACGGAAGACATTATAGGGGAAGCCATAGCAAATAGCTGCAACCTGGTGATTACACATCATCCTATCATTTTTAAGGGATTGAAACGAATTACGGGGTCTACGTACACGGAACGTGTAGTTCAAAAGGCACTCAAAAATGATATAGCTATTTACGCAATACATACCAACCTGGATAGTGTGAAGCACGGTGTGAATGGAATGATTTGTAAGCGCCTTGGGCTCAGAAACACCCGTGTACTTAGGCCTAAGGGCGATTTGTTGAGAAAGTTGGTTACTTTTTGCCCGATGGCTCACGCGGATGAAGTTAGGGAAGCGCTGTTTTCGGCGGGTGCGGGACACATTGGTCAGTATTCCGAGTGTAGCTTTAACAGTCCGGGCTTTGGTACTTTCAAAGCAGGGGAAGGAACCGAACCCTATGTTGGGGAACGGGATATTCTTCATGAGGAGTCGGAGCTCCGTATAGAGACCGTTTTCCTCGCTAAAGACCAGCGTAAGATCTTGCTCGCCCTGCTTGAGTCGCACCCTTACGAGGAGGTGGCATACGATATTATTCCACTCGCAAACGGCTTGGATACTGTTGGTTCGGGTATGATAGGATGGCTTGAGCAGGAGACGGACTGCCTTCAGTTTATGAACTTCTTAAAAGACAGAATGGACACAAACCTTATCCGGCACACCACATTGCTTCCAAAGAAAATAAGACGGGTTGCCGTTTGCGGTGGTTCGGGAAGTTTTCTGATCAAGGACGCAATAGCGCAGCATGCCGACGTTTTTATTACATCTGATTTGAAATATCATGAGTTTTTTGATGCGGACGGAAAAATAGTGCTGATGGACATCGGACACTTTGAAAGTGAACAATTTACATGCGACCTGTTGATAGACATTATTCAAGAAAAATTTCCTAACTTTGCAGTCCGCTTAACGGAGCGTAATACAAACCCGATAAATTATTTTGTTTAATGGAACAAACTGTAGAACAAAAGCTAAAAGCTTTGTACGAATTACAAACCTTACACACCAAAATTGATAAGATACGTCAGATCCGCGGTGAACTTCCTATGGAGGTGGCTGATCTTGAAGATGAGGTTGCTGGTCTGGAGACCCGCATTCAAAAGTTCAAAGCCGAACTGGATGATACAGAAGATGCCATTGTAACCCGCAAGAACATGATCAAGGAAGCACAAAACCTGATCAAAAAATACGAGACCCAACTTAAAGAGGTTAAAAACAACCGGGAATACGATGCTTTAACCAAGGAGGTAGAAATTCAGAATCTTGAGATTCAGGTATGTGAGAAGAAAATCAGAGAATACGGATTTGAAATCACCCAGAAGAATGAGGTTTACGAAAAGGCACTTGAGGATTTGGAGCTGAGGAAGAAAGATCTTGAAGTGAAAAAATCAGAGCTTCAGACAATCACCGCAGAGACCGAGAAGGAAGAAGATACCCTGACAAAGCGGTCGGAGGAAGCTTCAACTCAGATCGAAGAGCGTCTGCTTACTGCATATAATAGACTTAGAGGAAATGCTAATAATGGTTTGGCGGTTGTGACAATCGACAGGGATTCATGTTCTGGTTGTTTCAATCAAATACCTCCGCAAAGGCAATTAGATATACGTCAACGCAAAAAGATCATAGTATGTGAACACTGCGGTCGTATTTTGGTAGACGAGGCCTTAACTCAGGAAGTGATGGAGGAGGCGTAACAGCGTTTTAAATTATTATTGGGGCCGCCCGATAGGGCGGCTTTTTTTGTGCTGTAGAATTTATAGTCGATAAAATAAATAGTTTTTAGAAAAATTTGATTTTATTTTGATGTAGTTTGGCTGTTATGTGATTTTATATTACGTTTGTATAAAATATTTGTGATGAGTAAGAAAACGTGTGTGTATTGCGGTGCCGTGCTTAAGGGTCGATCTGACAAGCAAAGCTGTGATGATCAATGCAGAAGCGCAAAGAACCGGACGGATAACAAGAGTACAGAAGCGGGAAGGCGGGTGGCGAGGGCACTACGTAGAAACAGAGATATCCTTCTTAAAGTAAACCCATCAGGTTCAAAGCGCGTCCTGATCGCTGATTTGATCGAGCAGGGTTATCAACCTGAGTTTTTCACATTTCTTCGAAGTGGCGAAAGTGGAGTTTATTTCGGGGTTTATGAGACCGTAATTGTACCCGTTGACTCCCAGTATTGGCAACTCACCCGGATTAACACGTTGGTGTAGTTGTATTGCACCCAGTCTACTCTTTACCTTTAGATCGCCCTCTGCCCTGTGTTTTCCGTTCCGGTAGATTCTTGTAAAATGGGGCCTGGATCTCCGCATTGATTAGCTCTCCCGGCATAATTCCAAATATTATCTCCAGTTTTCTGACCTTCGTATAAGGGATATCCTTATTGCTAGTGAGAGGAATTTTACCGTAGTTTATGAAAGTATTAACTGAGACGTCTAACAATTCATGGATTATGGGAGCTAAATTTCTATGATCTTTCTGTTGCAAGCTTTCCAGCAATTCGATAATTTTATACTTATACATGTGAGCCTTTTATTTTTTATCAAAACGTTAGGCTACAAAAATATGTCGTTGAAAATAATTTGCCCAAGTATAACCGGTTAATTTAAATTGACTGGAGTCAGTTACAAATTACTTTAATGAAAATCATCGACCATAAAGACAAACAGTTCCTTTGGTCCGTGGGCGCCTAGTACGAGTGTCTTTTCAATATCAGCGGTGCGGCTAGGGCCGGTTACTGTACTGATCATTGAGGGCAACTGATTTCCGTACTTATTGCGCATTTGAGTGAAGGCGTCTTTAATGTCCATAACAAGCTGGCCAGTTCGTGCTACAACGATATGATGATGCGGAAATATACTGAGCCTCCGTCCGGCAGCATTGTTATTAGAAAGCATTACAGAGCCGTTTCGCGCAATAAGTGCTTCACAGAGGGTTATTCCAACCTCGGCAAATTCAAAGTCCTTATCTGTCTTATAAAAGGGGAATTCGTACTGTGTGAGTAGAGCTTGAAGTTCCGGCTCCCAGCAGTATATTTTCCTCCATTTAAACTGGTCTGCAAGCTGAAGGATATTTTCCATGAATTCCAGCCCGTTTTCGCAATAGATGAAGTGACCAGACACAGCAGTAAGCTGCTCTGCAAATAAGACCTCAGGAATCTCTGTTGCCTCTTTGTATATGGGAGTATCTTCTATATTAGGATAAGGATTATCCCTCTTCTCAAGGAGGGCTTTCCTTATCCTTTTTAGCATGAGTTCTTTTGGTGTGATGTTTTCGTGCATCGCCAAAGGAATTATTCCGACGGGGTGTTTGGCAGATTGACGGTCACCGGAGAATCGTTCGTTTCAGTGACGCCATCGTGCAAAAGCCCTTCGGCTGCCGGTTTTTGGTCGCCTGTGCCGTTAACAAACTCGTCGTAAGTTGTCCGGTTGTCAAAAGGCCTCTTTCCTAAGATCTCCTCGAGATCTGTTTGAAACAGAATTTCCTTCTCGATCAGTTTCTGAGCAAGTTTTTCCAGTCCGTCGCGCTTCTCAGTCAGCAATTGTTTGGTACGATCGTAGACTTTAGCGATCATGCCGCGGACTTCGCCGTCAATCAATTCAGCAGTTTTTTCAGAATATGGTTTACTAAAGTTGTATTCGTTCTGAGGATCGTGAAAAGACACATTGCCGACCGAATCATTCATTCCATAAATAGTCACCATAGCATAGGCTAGCTTAGTGATGCGCTCCAGGTCATTTTGTGCTCCGGTAGAGATTTTACCAAATACGATATCTTCTGCAACCCGGCCACCCATGGTCATACACATGCCGTCCGTTAACTGTTCGGTTGTATATAAAAACTGTTCTTTAGGCAGATATTGGGCATATCCTAATGCCGCAACGCCACGCGGAACAATAGAGACCTTAACCAGTGGGTCTGCGTGTTCCAAAAACCATCCGGCGATTGCGTGGCCAGCTTCGTGATATGCTACAATCCTCTTTTCTTCAGGAGATATGATCTTGTTCTTTTTCTCCAGTCCGCCGATTACCCGGTCGACCGCATCCTGAAAATCCTGCATATCTACCGTTTCCTTATTTCGTCTGGCGGCAATAAGCGCAGCCTCATTACATACGTTCGCTATTTCCGCACCGGCAAAGCCCGGGGTTTGGGCCGACAGTTTCTTTGCATCAACCTCTGGGGCCGTTTTTATCGGTTTAAGATGGACTTTGAAAATCTGCTCGCGACCAACCAAATCTGGCTTGTCTATGGAAATTTGCCTGTCAAACCTTCCGGGCCTCAATAAGGCAGAGTCCAGCACGTCCGGACGGTTCGTAGCAGCAAGTATAATAATCCCAGAGTCGGTTCCGAAACCATCCATTTCTACTAATAACTGGTTCAGCGTGTTTTCGCGCTCATCATTTCCGCCCATCATGCTGTTCTTACCACGTGCACGTCCTATAGCGTCAACCTCATCAATGAATATGATACACGGTGCCTTATCTTTAGCCTGTTTGAACAGATCTCTCACGCGGGAAGCTCCAACGCCCACAAACATTTCGACGAAATCTGAGCCGGAAAGAGAGAAAAATGGAACCTGCGCTTCTCCCGCTACGGCTTTCGCAAGTAAGGTTTTACCCGTGCCCGGAGAACCTACAAGCAATGCGCCTTTTGGAATTTTACCACCAAGGTTTGTGTATTTTTTAGGGTTCTTAAGAAAATCAACGATCTCCATCACCTCCTGCTTTGCTTCTTCCAGACCCGCGACATCGTTGAAAGTGACGCTTACCTGGCTTTCTTTATCAAATAGGGTAGCCTTGGATTTTCCAATATTGAAGATTTGTCCGCCTGCTCCCCCTGCGCCACCACCCATACGGCGCATAATGAACATCCAAAACCCTATAAACAGCAACACGGGAATAATTACGGTGAAAAACCAGGAATTAAATGAACTTTGCCGGGTTTCCTTTTCAGCCAAAATACGCTGATCAGGAGGAAGTGACGCCTGAGATTCCTTCAGTTGCTCGTCCACCGCGTCCATAGATCCAGCAGTATAGTATACTGCCGGGCCGCCTGAGCTAAAATTTCCTTTCGGCTGATATTTTTTATACTTAGGATCGCTTAGCCGATCTTTTTTGATATAGACTTCGACTTTTACCAAGTCTTCATGTTTATACGCAACCAGCTTCTGCACATCGCCAGGCAGGAGCATTTGTTTCTCAAATTCACGATAGTCTATTTTCGTCGCCGTGTCGGAATTGAAAAAGAAGTTCAAAAAGATCAACCCAAGTATAAGCGCTGCATAGACCCAGAAGATATTGAATTTAGGCCCCTTCTGTGGCTTTTTTGGAATATTGGGGATCCTTTTAATAAGTTTCGGTTTTGTATTTTGGTCTTCTTTCATTTGTCTTGGATATTATTGTTTAGGCGCTTTTATATGACGTTGCCTGGGCATCTCCCCACAAATCTTCAATGCCATAGAATTCGCGCTTTTCCGTTTTAAAAATATGTACTACGATGTCAAGGTAATCCAGGATAATCCAGTCCGCAACATCGTGTCCCTCTTTACGCCAGGGATCTGTTTGTGTGGCTTTAAAAATTTCTTCTTCTACGCTGTCGGCAATGGCTTTAACCTGAGTAGACGAATTGGCACTGCATATGATGAAATAATCGGAAACGGAACTATTAAGGTTTCTCAAATCCAAACGCACGATATCATTTCCTTTTTTTTCCTGAATGCCTTGAACGGCAACTTCTGAGAGGTATGTAGAAAGGTTTCCTATTTTCTTTTTTACCATTAAATAACTTAAGTTTGATTAACAAATATACGATCAACACTTGCAAAATAACACTTTTCCAACATTATTTGTTGGTCACAATCTGATCAGATTATCTTCGGTGGGTTCTACAAATGACTTTCTGAAAATGATGTTGTCAAATTCCGAGCCACTGTTGGAAGGCACTGTAATTATGGCAGATAACCAATTTGCGGGGCGAGGGCAATACAGCAGTTCGTGGCAGTCTGAGCCTGGCTCAAACTTGACGTTCAGTATCTTCTTAAAGCCGGGTTTCCTCCCGCTCGAAAAGCAGTTCTTATTGAATATGGCAGTTTGCGTGGGCATAAATGAGGTTTTATGCAAGCTCACTCCTTCTGGCTTTTCGGTCAAATGGCCGAACGATGTGTATTACCAGGATCGAAAGGTTGGCGGCGTTCTCATCGAAAATGGCGTCTCTGAAAGAATAATAAGTTACAGCATTGTCGGAATAGGAATAAATGTCAACCAGCAGAACTTTGATGGTCCAGGTCTTGCAAAGGCAGGTTCAATAGGTAAAATTTTACAACAGCATGTTGATTTGCAAGATCTTTTAAGGCAGATATGTGGTGGCATTGAAGCCGAATATCTGAAATTGAAGGCAGGCAGACAGCAAGATCTGCATGAAAGGTATTTGTCTATTCTTTACCGCCGTGGTATAACGGCGCAATACGAAGATAAAACGGGTGCGTTTGAAGGGCAGATAACCAGGGTGGATGAACGTGGCGTTATGTTCGTAAAACGAGAGGGTAAAGATTACGAATATCGGGTTAAAGAAATAGAATTTTTACCATGACTAGGCAGAGATGCGGGAGCTAAATGAAAAATATTAAGTAATTTCACGGCCATATTGAAAATATAACAAACGATATTTTCAATGAGCAACCAAATGAATAAGATTAAAAATATAGGTGTATTAACTTCCGGGGGTGATGCTCCGGGCATGAATGCAGCGATTCGGGCTGTAGTGCGGGCGGGTATTTACTACGACTTATCCGTTACCGGGGTACTCAGGGGATATGAGGGCTTGATTAACGGTGACTTTATTGAAATGGACCGTAAATCGGTAGCTAATATCATTCAGCGTGGCGGAACGATTTTGAAGACGGCCAGGAGCGATTCTTTCCGCACCAAGGAAGGGCGAGCTGAAGCTTTTAAGCAAATTAAGGAGAAGCAAATAGATGCATTGATCGTTGTTGGTGGCGACGGAACATTCACCGGGGCAAACATATTTTCTCAGGAATACGATATCCCTGTGGTAGGGTTGCCCGGCACTATCGACAATGACTTGGAAGGGACGGATTTTACCATAGGATATGATACCGCAATCAACACGGTAATTAATGCCGTTGATAAAATCAGGGATACCGCTGAGTCGCATGACAGACTGTTTATCGTTGAGGTGATGGGCAGGGACTCCGGCTTAATTGCGCTAAGAAGCGGAATAGGTGTTGGCGCGGAGGCAATTATGATTCCTGAGGCAAACATGGGTGTTGAAGGTCTTGTTACAAGGCTTGAGAACGGGCGTAAAGACAAGGCCTCAAAAATCATTATTGTGGCCGAAGGCGATGAGATTGGTGGAGCTTTTAATGTTGGGGAAGTTCTTAAGAAAAAGTTTCCAGCATATGATATACGCGTATCGGTGCTGGGGCACATACAGCGCGGTGGAAAACCAAGTTGCATGGATCGTGTGTTAGCGAGCAGGTTAGGTGTAGCAGCTGTTGAGGGCCTGCTTAGCGGTCAGTCGGGCGCTATGGTTGGATTAAAAAACAGGGAAGTCATCTTTACGCCTTTTGATCATGCTATTAAGCATATTGATGCAAAGGAAATTAGTCCGGCCTGGCTCAAATTGGTTGAAATACTATCTTTATAACAAAAGGCCCCGGAGGGGCCTTTATTATTCAATGATAACGGCTGTCCCCGTGGCGGCAACCATAAGCATGCTCCCTCCATTGCCTACAGTTTCGTAGTCTAAATCTACACCAATGATCGCATTAGCGCCCATTGAGGCAGCATATTGCTGCATTTCATTAATGGCGGTGTTTTTTCCTTCGCGTAAAACCTGTTCATACGAACCGGACCTGCCTCCTACGATATCTCGGATGCCGGCAAACAAGTCTTTAAAAATATTTGCACCGATGATGGTTTCGCCAGTAACCAGCCCGATGTACTTCACGATTTTTTTGCCTTCTACTGTATTTGTTGTTGTAACTAACATACTGTGGTCTTTTTTGTATTCGACTAAAATCCTAAAGAAATGTTACAAAAGTTTTTCCAATACTTCCCGCCAGTTGTTTACGCGCTCATATTCGGTCAGCAACAGATTATGAGGAGAGGTAAACAGTAATTTCCTGCCTCTAAACCCTACGAAATTTTTGGCTCTATCGTCAATCATTACGTCTACATCAACGATCTTGTTCCCACAAAAAATAATATTCTTCCATCCTATAAAAGGGAAGTGTTCATTTAACCAGTCGTACTTATCGATCAGTGAGTTCCGGAACTCCATTGCGGCAGAGACGATATACACCTCGTATTTTTCATGAAGGGCTCGTACTGCGCTAACGCTTCCTTCCAAAGGTTCCAGGTCCCTGAAAAATCCAGGTTCGTTAATATAGTCAAACCATTTGTCTTTTACTTCCTCCGGAACATGCTGATATATTTCGTTGCCAGGGATAAGAACCGTGTCGAGAGGTACCCCGTAATCTCTGTTATATAATTTTATAAACTTCTTTATCGGGTCTGCCAGGACCTCGTCCATGTCAATAGCTATTCTCATTACGCAGTTGTTTGTAACCAAATATGGGTATTCTGGTTTTAAACCGTGTACGTGAATTTAAAAATTATTGCATGTTGCTTATCATTAGTATTTTACTTAAATTTGCCACCCCGCAAGCACGGAGCTCCGGGAACTATGTTGAATACATAAACAAAAAGAAATGGCAACTAAAATCAGATTGCAAAGATTCGGAAAGAAAGGTAAGCCTTTTTTCCACGTAGTGGTAGCGGATTCCCGTTCACCAAGAGATGGTAAATTTATTGAGCGTTTGGGATCATACAATCCAAACACCAATCCGGCTACCATAGAGCTTAATTTTGACAAGACCTTAGATTGGGTTAACAAAGGAGCTCAGCCAACAGATACTTGTCGTGCTATCCTGTCTTACAAGGGCGTGCTATACAAAAAACACCTTGAAGGCGGCGTAAAGAAAGGGGCGTTAACTCAAGAGCAGGCAGAAGCTAAGTTTGCGGAGTGGCTCAGCGCTAAAGACAACAAAATTGAAGGCAAGAAAGAGAGCCTTACAAAATCTAAAGAAGAGCTGAAGCAGGCAGCATTAGCCGCAGAGTCTAAAAAGAAGGCTGAGCGGGCAGAAGCACTTGCCGCTAAAAATGCACCTGTAGAAGAGCCAGCTGAAGAGGCTGTGGATACTGAAGAAGTATCTGCCGAAGTCACGGAAGAGGCTCCTGCAGCTGAGGCAAGCAGCGAAGAACAAGCATAATTTTCTCAGTACTCAATGATGGCGAAGGATTTTCTGACTGGAAAAATCCTTCGCTTTTTTTTTGACTCTATTTATAATACTCATGACACAGGAAGAGGCGTTTTATATCGGATATATCACAAAGACCCGCGGACTGAAGGGAGAAGTCCAAATTTTCTTTGAATATGACAGTCCCTCAGAGCTGGATTTAAGCGTGCTATTTGCTGATATTCAAGGCAAGATGGTACCCTTCTTTACGGCATCTTACAAATTGCATACGAATAATACCGGCTACTTTACCTTTGATGATCTGGATCACATAGACAAAGCGCAGATCCTATTAAAAAAGCGAATATATCTACCTTTCTCTAAGAAGCCGGAGCGGACGCCAGATGAGTTTTATTATGAAGACCTTGTAGGGTTTTTCGTAACCGACGAAAAACTTGGAGCACTGGGCAAAGTGATACAGGTGCATGAATATCCGCAACAGTTTGTAGCCACAGTGAAGTATCAGGAAAAGGAAATAATGTTCCCGCTTACAGATGAGTTTATTCAGGAGGTCGACGATGAGGAAAAACGCCTGCTTGTTCAATTACCGGAAGGCTTGCTCGACGTTTACCTATAAATTGTAGATTTGCACATGCGTTTCGATATTATAACCGTTCTGCCAGGCTTGCTGGAAAGCCCCTTTGCCCACTCAATTTTGCAGCGCAGTCAAAAGAAGGGACTGGCGGAAATCGTCGTACACAATCTGCGGGACTACGCGTCTAACAAGCAGAAAAGTGTTGACGACTACCCGTACGGAGGTGGGAGCGGGATGGTAATGTCTATAGAGCCTTTTGCAAAATGTATAGAAGCACTAAGGCAGGAGCGTATGTATGACGATGTTATTTTCATGACGCCAGATGGGAAGACGTTTAATCAGTCAGTAGCCAACGAACTTTCGGTTAACCAAAATCTGATTATACTATGCGGGCATTACAAAGGAATAGACCAACGCATCAGGGATTTGTATGTTACGCGGGAAATATCCATTGGGGACTATGTTTTGTCAGGAGGGGAACTTCCTGCCGCTGTATTAGTTGATGCGGTCGTTCGCTTGATACCCGGCGTACTCAATGACGAAACTTCTGCGCTTTCAGACAGCTTTCAGGGCGATCTTCTGGACGCCCCTGTTTACACTAGGCCGGCTGACTGGAACGGGCACAGGGTGCCGGATGTCCTGCTCAGCGGACATGAAGCTAAAATCAGTGAATGGCGGTACGAGCAAGCCCTGGCGCGAACGAAAGACAGGCGTCCCGACCTGCTAAAAGATTAATGGTTGTTGAAATCAAAAGCATTGTGGAAAAAAATAAATTATGCTTTTTTTTATCAAATAATATTCATAATATTGCAATCCGATTTTTAGAGAACAAAAGTCGGCTTAATAGCTTAAAATCATGGATTTAGTAAAATTTGTTGAAGAACAGGTAGTCGCAAAAAATGAGGTTCCTGCATTCAAATCAGGAGATACAGTGAGCGTTCACTATAAGATTCGCGAGGGTAATAAAGAACGGGTTCAGATTTACCAGGGTGTTGTATTACAACGTAATAGCGTAGGTGCTAATGAGACCTTCACCGTTCGTAAAATGTCCAATGGTGTGGGTGTTGAACGTATATTCCCGATCAACTCACCAAATATCGCTAAAATTGAAGTGAATAGCTATGGTAAAGTTCGTCGTGCAAAACTATTCTATTTGCGTGAACTTACCGGTAAAGCTGCCCGCATCAAGTCAAAAAGAGTATAGTTCCATATTCCTTAAAAATATCGCCTCCAGGTTTTCTGGGGGCTTTTTTTTTATCTAAGTTTGCGGTCAACTAACTTATGAGATAGCCAAAAAGTTTGGTTGTCTGACACATCATGAAAGAACTTTTAAAAAAATTCGAAGAAAAGAAGCCTGAAATTGTTTTTGAATGGAAGGACCGGGAGTCGGAAGCAGAGGGATGGGTAGTGATAAACTCTCTGCGGGGTGGTGCGGCAGGAGGAGGAACCCGGATGCGGAAGGGGCTCGACAAACGTGAAGTAGAATCCCTCGCCAAAACCATGGAGGTTAAATTTACGGTATCCGGCCCACCCATAGGTGGTGCAAAGTCTGGCATTAACTTCGATCCTGCAGATCCGAGGAAAAAGGAGGTCTTAGAAAGATGGTATAAAGCTGTGATGCCCATTTTAAAGAGCTATTACGGCACCGGCGGAGATCTTAATGTCGATGAGATTCACGAAGTTATCCCGATCACGGAAGATTATGGCTTGTGGCACCCTCAGGAAGGTGTAATTAACGGGCATTACCAGGCTCGGGAAAATGAACGCATACATCAGATCGGTCAGCTTCGCTATGGAGTGTCTAAAGTACTCGAGGATCCTGCGTACACGCCCGACATCAAGCGCAAATATAAGGTTGCCGACATGATTACAGGTTATGGGGTAGCAGAGTCTATACGCCACTATTATAATATCTGGGGAGGCCAGCTAGAAGGTAAGCGGGCGATTATCCAGGGCTGGGGCAATGTAGCCGCCGCTGCTGGATATTATTTATCGCAGAACGGCGTAAAAATCGTTGGTATTATTGACCGGGTAGGCGGGGTTATTAAAAACGAAGGGCTCGGTCCCGATGAGGTCGCGCAGCTTTTTAACAATAGACTCAATAATACCCTGGTTGCTCCGGATTTAATGTCTTTTGATGATGTATATGCGCAGATATGGCAAACAGGGGCAGAGATTTTTGTGCCTGCTGCAGCGTCAAGGCTGGTCACGTTAAGCGAGGTAAATCAACTTATTAACAATGGCCTTGAAGTGGTTGCATGCGGGGCGAATGTTCCCTTCGCTGATAAGGAGATTTTCTTTGGTAACATCATGGAACAGGTTGACAACCACATAGCCTTGATTCCGGATTTCATATCTAACTGCGGAATGGCACGCGTATTTGCCTACCTGATGCAACGCAATGTAGAGATGAGCGATGATGCAATATTTACGGATGCATCCAACGTGATATATGAAGCGATGCAGGCCATCTTTGTTCAGTCAAGGTCTAAAACGGGGCTTTCCAAAACTGCTTTCGAGATCGCATTGAAGCAATTGTTGTAATGAAGGGCGGTATAAAGGCTATTTAAGCTCTCCGAGCACGGTCACGCCGCCCTTTACCATTTGCCCAAGCTGGAGGTCTACTTTAGTCCCAAGTGGAAGAAATACGTCTACGCGGGATCCGAATTTTATAAAGCCAAACTCCTTGCCTTGTTCCACCTGGTCTCCCTCTTTCACATACCACACAATTCTTCGGGCAAGTGCACCCGCAATTTGACGAAAAAGCACTGCACTGCCATTTTTATGTTCTACTACTACTGTTGTGCGCTCATTTTCGGTGGAAGATTTTGGATTCCAGGCTGCAAGATATTTTCCGGGATGATACTTAAAGTATTTTACCATACCCGAAATGGGGTTCCGATTAATATGAACATTTACGGGCGACATAAATATAGAGACCTGAAGACGCCTGTCCTGAAAATATTCGCCTTCTTCAGTTTCTTCGATAACAACGACTTTTCCGTCTGCCGGGCATATCACAAGGTTTTCCCCCGATGTAAATAGTCTTTTCGGATTTCTGAAAAACTGCAGAACGATAAGGAATAAAGCAAGCGAAAAGATATAGGTGATCCACCGCAACCCTGCTACGTCAGCATATTTATAATCTACAACTGCATTTAAAACAAAAATAAAAAGCAGTGACAAAGCAATCGTGGTGTATCCTTCCTTGTGTATGGTCATGGTATTAATTAATGCTAAGCACAAAATTCGGAAAAAAATATCGCATTCGACGCAACCGGATCAAACTGATTTGGCGCTATAAATGTCCTTTAGGTTTCTTCCGAGCCCATCATAGTCTAATCCGTAGCCAACAACGAAGTTATTGGCTATTTCAAAACCGATATATTGTTGTTCGTTAATCTCGGTACGCAAAGCAGCCGGCTTAGATAATAAAGTACATATGGCCACTGAAGCAGGGTTCTGCTCCTGAATGCGATCAAGAATATATCGTAGCGTTAAACCCGTATCAATAATATCTTCCACAATAATAACATCGCGGTTATGTAGGTTCTTCGGAAGGCCAAAGATTTCTTTAATTTCTCCGCTGGTTTCCTGGCCCTGATACGAGGAGACCTTTATGAAGCTGACCTCACAGGAGCCGCTGATCTCTTTGAGGAGGTCTGCCATGAACATAAACCCACCGTTTAGCACCCCAATGAAAATCGGACACCTTGTCTCATAATCAACGTTCAGTTGGATCCCAATTAAACGGGTTCTTTTTTTAATCTGATCGTTTTCAATCAGGATTTCAAAATATTTATCCGCTACTTGAATGGTGTTCATGGCGATGGTTAAGGCTGTTCAGTGTTGTTCTCTCTTCTTCTTTGTTCCCGGCGTTCTCTCCGTAATTCCCGTCTCGACTTTTCGACGGTGTCCGAAGGAGCCGTCTTTGATACGGTGTCACGTTTTGATCCACCGAAAAGACGGTCAAAAAGGGACTTGGAATCGTCCTGGGTTTCGATAGGGGGTAGCTGATCGTCTAATTCTACCGCATTCGTATCAATTGTCGCTGAATCTGGCAAAAGGTATTGCCTCAATCCTTCTCGTAGCCTGACGGTGTAAAAACCGTAGCCATTGGTGTCGGGCGGCGTCAGGCCCCTGCGGGCCATGATATTCCCGATATAACGAAAGTAATTATACATATACCCCTTCAGGCCGCCATCACTGCCAAATTTATACATAGCTATTTTCGGCCTCGGCACAATGTTCGCAAGAAATATACCCTCGCCAATGTTAAGTTCCGAAGGATGCTTTCCAAAATAATGCCGTGACGCTTCGCCGATCCCATAGATGTTCTGTCCCATCTCAATGATGTTGAAATACACCTCAAGCATTCTGTTTTTGCTTATAAGCCGGTTATTTTCAATCAGCCATACGATCAATATCTCTTCCGCCTTTCTGGCCAATGTTTTTTGTCGGCTAAGAAAAACGTTTTTAACGAGCTGCATGGAGATCGTACTTCCGCCACGAACGAAGCGTTTCTCTTTAAAATTCACCGCAAATGATTTCCTGATCGATTCCTGAACGAAACCTTTATGGGAAAAGAACGACGGGTCTTCTGAGGTGAGTATGGCGTTTTTGAAGTTGCTGGACACCTCGTTCAGCGGCGTGAAGTTAGCATTTGCCGGGCCAATCAGGATATCACGCATGGGTTTTCCATATTCATAAGGCGTGTAGATGAAGTCTTTATTGATTTTCTGAAGATTTGTTTTACCCCATTGAAGTATCTTAAAGCCATTGGGTGTTAGCCCCGAAGAAAATTTAACACTGTCGGGTATGCTGCTGTCTAAATGAAAATAGAGGTCGTAACGAACTTTTCCGGCGACCTTGATGCCCTCCAGCGATTCAAACAGGCCAGCAGGCAGCGAATTAAATAGCTGTTGAGCGTCCTGTTCAGGAATCCTCAGTTTCAGTTCGTATATCTTGTTCGGTTTAAGCGTATACTTCAGGTAAGGCCTAAGTTCAACATCCCGAAGGAAAATGGAGGAAGAACTATCCAGGGCAACGTAATTTTTTCCAACAAGCATATCCGCGTCTATCTTGGCATCCCTGATCACGATGTCATTTGAGGCGATTTTGGAATGATTGAAGAGCAAGTTATGAACAGCCCATGATCCCTCGATCCTATATCCTTCACCCGAATTGTGCGCATTTGTCATCTGAGTTCTGACCGTGTCGAACCGAATGCGTGCATGTAGCTTATTGTTCAAATAAGGCAGTTCTACGCTTCCTTTTTCGGCATATAGCTTAACGTCAAGCTGCTTTTTTCCAGGCTTCAGCAAACCTGAGAGGTGCCAGGTCGCTTCACCCGAGTTTACCAACACCGTAGAGGAGAAGTCTCCGTCGTCGATATTCGCCTCAGTAACTCTGAAGGAGAGCTTAGCGGTATCGTTGTCATTCACATCAAGCACAAAATTTTTCACGGCCATCTGATCCGGAATCTTATATAGCAGTTGGTTCACGATATTATGGGCTACATCTGCCAGATTAAGCTCCCCCTGGGATTCCGCATTTTCGCGTTTTTTTCTCTTAAGAATAAAATCTAGATTGCTTACAGAATCTCTAAAAACGGCCTGTACTTTTCCATCAGTCAGGTTAACCTCCGAAAGCTTAACATCTCCGAAGAGCAAAGGGAACAGTTTAACACCAACAGTCATGTCCGAAATCGTCAGCAGCGTGTCCCGCTCTTTCGGCACCACGGTTACACTTTTCATACGCACGGTACTCAACCCGCTAAAATCTGCTGAACCAATCTTAACCAGAAGATCGTAGTCTGAATCCGCTTTGTTTACCGCTTTTGCCATAACCTTTTTTAGCAATGACTCGCGCTTCGTATAGGCCACAGTGCCAAAAACCAATAACAACAGCAAAATAACCCCAATAATCCAGGCGCCCATTTTCAAATATTTCGCAGGAATGTTCAATTTTTTAGGAAGCATGCTGTGGTACAGAGTTGATCAAATGTAGTGGATAAATGTTTTTTTCGTGTTAAAATTACACTAAAAACCCTAATGTCAACGATTTGTAGGCCTGTTTTGTTTAAATTTGAGCAATGATAATTACCCCAGAACAAGTTCTAACAGCACTAAGTCATGTCGAGGATCCCGACCTTAAAAGAGATCTTGTATCCCTGAACATGATCAAGAATCTGAAGATAGATGGTCCTCATGTCTCGTTCACATTAGAATTGACAACGCCAGCGTGTCCGATGAAAGATATGCTGACCAATGCCTGCACAAATGCCATCAAACATTTAGTGAACAACCAGGCCCAGGTTTCTATAGAGGTCACTTCCCGGGTAACCAGGCCTCTTGACAGCTCGCAGTTGAAAGACATCAAAAACATTGTGCTTGTCTCATCTGGCAAAGGAGGCGTAGGTAAGTCGACCGTGTCGAGCAATTTGGCAGTTGCGCTTGCTGCAACAGGAGCGAAGGTAGGTCTTATCGATGCGGATATATACGGACCCTCCATACCGACAATGTTTGGAGTTACAGGGATTAAACCCGGAGCCACCGAAACAACCGGCGGAAAGGCGCTTATTACCCCGGTTGAAAAATATGGCATCAAACTGTTGTCCCTGGGGTTTTTTGCAGATCCTGATCAACCAGTTCCGTGGCGCGGGCCCATGGCTTCAAATGCCGTGAAGCAGTTATTTAGTGAGGCCGACTGGGGCCAACTTGACTACCTGGTTGTAGATCTGCCTCCTGGAACCGGAGACATCCATATCACCATTGCACAAAGTTTCCCGATAGCTGGAGCAGTAATAGTCACCACCCCTCAGCAGGTAGCTCTGGCAGATACCCGGAAAGGACTAGCCATGTTTATGATGCAGGGAATCAATATCCCGGTGCTTGGGGTTATTGAAAACATGTCATATTTTACTCCGGCCGAACTACCGGAAAACAAGTATTACCTTTTCGGTAAAGACGGAGGCAAGACACTCGCTGAGTCTTTCCGTGTGCCGTTCCTGGGTGAAATCCCTATCCTTCAAAGCGTATCCGAAGCAGGTGACCAGGGAAAGCCGATAGCGCTGAACAACGAGGATCTGCTTGCGAAAACATTCTCTGTCATTGCAGGGAAAGTAGCCCAGCAGGTTGCTATAAACAATGCGCAAAAGGTTAATTCATAAAAATTTACTATTTTTATATTTTAATAAAGATCCAATGAATTTAACAGAACAAGTTGAGCAGGCATTAGAAACCATCAGACCATATCTGGTGGCAGATGGGGGTGACGTAGCGATTGAAGAGATTACGCCGGAAAAAGTAGTTAAATTACGATTATTGGGTAATTGCGGCTCTTGCAAGATGAGTTTTATGACGATGAAAGCAGGCATAGAGCAAGCCATCATTAAAGCTGTACCAGAAATCACCGGGGTTGAAGCGATCAACCTGACCGAGCCCGTATGATCTTTTAACACTATTTAACGGAAGCGTTGTTTATACAGTAGCTATCTTTGTATATATGAGGTATTTGTTAATTGTCTTGTCCTTCTTCCTTGCGGCCCCGCTGTTTGCGCAGCAGACTCCTGTCAGCAAGAAACTGATCCAGTTTTCCGGGATCATTACGGACCTCGACAGCAATACCGCGGTGCCTTATGTTACGGTAACTAACCTTACCAACAAAGACCAGAGGTACGCGGCAAACTACAAGGGCTTTTTTTCGTTTATTGCCCATCCTGGTGATACTATACTTTATTCTGCCGTGGGGTATCGTGAACAGATGTTAGTCATCCCCGGAAAGATCGACGACACCAAATATACGGCAATGGTAAAAATGAAAGCCGAGATCATAAACCTGCCTACCGTCCGGGTCTTTCCCTGGGCTACCGTTGAAGAGTTTACGCGTCAGTTTATGACGATGAAAGTTGCAGATGATGACTATGTCATTGCAAATAAGAACCTGTCACGGGAAAACCTTAATGGGATGATCCAGAATCTACCACGGGATGCCGGAGAGATATCCAGTATCAACTACCGCCTCAATCACGACAGGGCGTTGAATAAGAACATGGTTCAGACAAACCCTTTGCTGAATCCATTTGCATGGGGAAAACTCATGCAATCGATCTTCAGCGGTGATAAAAGCAGAAGTTCAGATAACTAACGCCTCTTGGATTGGTTAGGGAAGCGCATTTTATATTCCGCCTTTACGTTGCCTTTTGAAATGGCGTCCAGCCTGCTCTTCAACATACGTTTTCTGAGTAAGCCAAGCTTATCTGTGAAGAGCGTTCCCTGAATATGATCATATTCATGCTGTATGACGCGCGCAGGCATACCTGTAACCTCCTCTTCCTGCAGCACCCAGTTCTCATCATAATATCTGATGCGCACGTTCGGCTTTCGCATCACGTCCTCACGAATATCTGGAATACTGAGGCAGCCTTCGTTAAAAGCCCAGGGTTCGCCGCTTTCTTCAATGATCTCAGCGTTGATAAAAACCTTCTTGTAACGATCCTTATCCTTGTCGTCCCCGCCGCTCGTGTCAACAATAAACAACCTTATGGCCAGGCCAACCTGTGGAGCAGCAAGTCCTACACCGCTTGCATTATACATGGTTTCAAACATATTGCTTATCAACTTATCCAGGTCAGGATAAAATGCATCAATTGGTGTACAGACCTTTTTTAAGACAGGATCTCCGTAGGCTACAATCGGTAACTTCATTTGGCAAAAGTAGTAAATTAGCTTATAGGAAAAAAGCTCAGGGAACTCAGGTTTTCTTCGTCGAGCACCTCATTAGCAATGTCAGCAAGCGCGTCAGAAGATACCGCTTCTATTTTATTGAAAACCGTCTGCAAACTATCCACAAACCCATAGTCGAGCAGGCTCTTTGCCATCGAAATGATCAGACCGATACGGTTCTCTTCACCCAATGCAATCTGACCGATAAGTTTCTGCTTTGCTTTTTGAAGCTGTATGGGTGATAAAGGCTTGTCCTTTATTTTTTTCAGTTCTCTGTTAATCAGCATCCATGCCTTGTCAACCTTCTCCTTGTCCGTTCCGAAATATATGGTGAAAAGGCCAGTATCGCTTAGCGGGCTGTAGCTCGACTCGATCGTGTAGGCAATGCCATGCTTTTCCCTGATCTGCAGGTTTAAGACGGAACTCATCCCATTACCCCCAAGGAAGTTGTTGAGCAAGAGTAAACCGGTTTTATACTCATGGTGCAGCGAGTACGCCTGAGCGCCTAATACTGCGTGAACCTGCTGAATCGGCTTCTGTTCAACAATAGCTCGCGGACGAACCTTTTTAGGAGGCGTGCGCGTTAGCGAGGGCGTGTTTTCAGCAATGTCAGCATAGTGCTTTGTAAACACAGCCTTGGCTCTGTTAAAACTATAATTACCCAAAACGGCAACCACAATCTCGCTTGTCCGGTATTTAAAGGCAAGAAACTTGAATATATCAGCTCGAGTGATCGACATAACGCTTTCTGAGGAACCAAGTATATTTCGGCCAAGCGCATTTCCCGCAAATATCAGATCTTCAAAATCATCATATATGGCTTCTTCCGGCTGATCGAGATATGACGCTATTTCATCCAGGATCACACTTTTCTCCTTCTCCATCTCATCCTCAGGAAATGTAGAATGAAAAACGATGTCGTTAAAGAGTTCTAGGGTACGATCCAGATAGGGGTTGAGAAATGAAGCATGAATACAGGTGTATTCCTTTGTAGTATAAGCGTTTAAATCGGCTCCCACGCTCTCAAGCCTGTTTAGGATCTGGTTTGTCGTTCGCTTCTCGGTGCGCTTAAAGATCAGATGTTCTATAAAATGCGCAAGGCCACTTTTATCATCGGCTTCATCTCTGGAGCCGCTATTGATAACAATGCAGGCATGTGAAATCGGAGAAGCTGAGGGGACGTGGAGCAAGCGTATGCCATTAGGCAACGTGTGAACATTATATTCCATTCCGCACAAAGGTACACAAAGTAAATTGACTGCTGCGGTTTGATTAAAGCCGACTGTCAATTTGACAACAAAATTATTTTTGGAATAGGCCTTGATATGCAGCACATGTACTTTTAAAAGTTAAAAATATGAGCGTAGAAGAAAAAGGAACCATATCCATCCACACGGAGAACATTTTTCCTATTATCAAGAAATTTCTTTATTCCGACAACGAGATTTTCTTGAGAGAACTCGTTTCCAATGCCGTTGATGCGGTGCAGAAAATTAGACGACTTTCATCGCTGGGCCAGTATAACGGAGAGCTAGGAGCGCCGCTGGTAGAGGTGGCACTCGATAAGGAGAAGAAGACCATAACCATATCCGACAACGGACTGGGGATGAGTGCCGAAGAGATAAAGAAATATATTAACCAAGTGGCTTTCTCGGGCGCAAGCGAATTCGTAGAGAAGTTCAAGGACGCAAAAGATGCCAACGAGATCATTGGCAAATTCGGGCTTGGATTTTATTCTGCCTTTATGGTGGCCGACTTAGTCGAGATTCAGACCCTGTCTTACCAGGAGGGAGCGGAAGCTGCTCGTTGGGTGTGCGACGGAAGCACTACCTACGAAATTACTGCAGGTAGCCGCACTACTCGGGGAACAGACATTATTCTTCATATCAACGCAGAGTCTGAAGAGTTTCTGGACAAGTTTAAGTTAGAAGGAATCCTCGACAAGTATGGAAAGTTTCTTCCTGTTCCCATTAAGTTCGGCACCAAAACCGAGCAGGAGCCGGACGGAGAAGATGAAGAAGGAAAGCCAAAATACAAAAGCGTGGAAGTTGATAATATCATCAACACCACGAATCCGATCTGGACCAAAGCGCCTGCAGATTTGTCAGATCAGGATTATCTCGACTTTTATAAACAGTTGTATCCATTCTCCGAGGATCCGCTTTTCTGGATACATCTTAATGTAGACTATCCATTTAACCTGACCGGGGTACTATATTTCCCTAAACTGAAGAACGACTACGAGTTTCAGCGTAACAAAATCAAGTTGTTCTCCCGCCAGGTATTTATTACCGACGAGGTTAAAGACATTGTTCCAGAGTTTTTAATGCTTTTACACGGTGTAATAGATTCTCCGGACATTCCGCTAAACGTATCACGAAGCTTCCTTCAGGCCGACAGCAACGTTAAGAAGATCAACAACTATATTACACGTAAAGTAGCCGACAAGCTTCAGGAGTTGTTTAATAAAGACCGTAGGGCGTTTGAAGAAAAATGGACAGATATTGGCCTTTTTGTTAAATACGGTATGGTAAGCGAAGAGAAATTTTACGAAAAGGCCAAAGACTTTGCGCTGCTTACAAACACCAAAGAGGAGCACTATACCCTGGAGGAATATCGCGAAAAGGTGAAGGACATACAAACCGATAAAAACGGCCAGGTTGTTTACATTTACGCTAATGACCCGGCTAAGCAGGACAGCTTTATCCAGTCGGCAGGCAAAAAGGACTACGATGTATTGGTCATGAATTCTCCGATCGACAACCATTTCGTGAGCCATCTCGAACAAAAGCTTGAGAAAACTTCGCTGAAGCGTGTCGATTCAAGCGTTGCCAGCAAGCTTATCGAAAAAGACGAGCAGATCGAATCTGTACTTACCGAGGAGCAATCACAGCAGGTTAAAGAAATCTTCGAGAAAGCTATTTCGAAGCCGGGCTACACCGTTGAGATCGTAGGACTCAATCCTGAAGAGCTGCCCGTGACCGTCACTATGGACGAGTTTATGCGAAGAATGAAAGACATGGCCGCAATGGGCGGAGGCATGGGTTTCTACGGCAGTATGCCTGATAGTTATAAAGTAGCAGTAAATGGCAACCACAAGCTCATCGGAAAAATAGCGGCTGCAACAGACGAAGAGACCAAAACTATGCTTGCCAAGCAGGCGATGGACTTAGCATTACTTGCGCAAGGCATGCTAACGGGAGCCGAACTAACGGCATTTGTCAGCAGAAGCGTAGAACTCATTTAATTAAGCGATCCTTAACAGATCATGAGCTGGCTGAGCAATCAGCCGGCTTTTTTTATGTTTTTTAATTCGATGTAGCGTTTTGTCAGCTTTGCCCGTTTTAGTATCAAACTGTTAGCGGCCATAACAAGATTGAAACAAATTTAAAGAGACAAACACTATGAAGATTTTAACAAATATTAAAACCATCTCAAGAACTTTCGCAGCACTGGCCTTTGGTGCAATCGTTTTATCCGCGTGTTCAAAAGATGATGACGATTTTACGCCTCCTGAAATCGCCGGACTAAACGTTGTGCATGCCTCTCCCACAGCAGAGAAGCTTGATGTTTATGTCGAAAACACCTTAGTGCCCAACAATACCGCCTTCAGTTTTGGAGGTAAGATCGGTTATTTGAATCTGATCACTGGAAATAGGACCATTATTGTAAAGAAAAGAGGAACAACCGCGAACCTGCTTTCGGAAGGCTTTGACTTTGAGGTTCAAAAAGGGTATACCTTGTTTGTTGCCGATAAATTTGACCAGTTGAAGTATGTCATGATTAAAGATGATCTGTCGTACCCGCAGAGTGGTAAGGCGAAAGTGCGGTTTGTGCATATGAGTCCGGATGCTCCGGCCCTAAATTTGGCTATAGCGGGTAAAGACACCGACTTATTTACAAACAAAACGTTTAAGCAATACACGGAATTTGTAAACATAGATCCGGCACAGAATATTACGTTCAATGCGGAGGATAAAGAAACCGGCGCCGTGGTAGCTACCGTCGCCAACGTAAAGATTGAAGCAAATAAGATCTATACCATTTGGGTAAAAGGCCTTGCAGAATCTGATGATGATCAGTTGAAGCTGGCCGTAAACGTTTTTGCTCACTAGGCCCTGTGCCAGGCAAACCGACAGCCGGGACTTATGTTGGTTCCGGCTTCATTAATTAAAAAATATCCAGGATATTTGCGGGTCAACTGACTGATATAAAACGAATTCCCAAATAGGAATGCTCCATTTGCATCAAGCAATCAAAGGTTGCTTAAATAACGACACCAAATGCAAAGAAATGGTCTACAAATCATTTTACGGATACATTATTGGGGTTATTTTACGCTATGTAAACAACCGCGATGACGCGGAGGAACTTGTCAACGACAGTTTTATTAAGATATTTAAAAACATCGCACAATTCAGTTTTCCTAAAGAGGACGACCAGCTTCAGAAGGCTTTCAAGGGATGGATTGCCAGAATATCATCCCGAACTGCGATCGATTTTCTCAGAGCCAGAAAAGAGTTTACCTCAATAGACGATATTGCAGAGGGCGACCAGCCAGTTACCCATCTAAACGCCATCACTCAACTTAACGTGCGGGACATCATGAGCCTGCTCAATGCCCTCCCGGAAACCCAGCGCCTTATTTTCAATATGTATGAAATCGAAGGCTTCTCGCACGATGAGATTTCCAGGGCACTGAGTATCTCTGAAAGCTCGAGCAGGGTTTATCTTACCAGAGCCAAGACAAGGCTGAGGGATTTATATGTTAAAAATTTAAGTCATGTTTATGCGACCAACTGATCATAGAGAGCCAGGAGAGGACGAGCTGATTGCCCGTATTCGGGAGGGTTTGATCGGGCATGAGGAGCCTTATCGCCCGGGCGCATGGGAAGAATTTAGTACGAAGAAGCAGCCAGGACGCAAGCCGCTTATATTATGGCTCGGCGCAATAGGCTCTGCTGCTGCAGTGGGACTCATCGTAGCCAAATTGTTCTTCTTTAACCAGACGCAAACACCAGATTCATTGATTCCGGCTCAGGAACAGCCAGGACTTACAAAGATTGAAGATACGGGTATTCAGAAGGCCCCCGAAACAACGGCATCTGAAACGCATATTTCAAAACGGGAGCAGATCATTGTTTATCCTGCGGTAACTCCGGGCACTGAAACGCAGGGATATGCCGTTGCGCAGGACCCTGAAGCTAGTCCGGTACAGGCAATCGCTAAGAACCCGGCATATAACATAGCCAATGTTGTACCTAAGCTGGAACAGTCGGCCTCAGAGAGAGTAGCCCGTCCTCAGGAAGAAACAACAACTACGCCGGTGACAGCCAGAAGGAACGATATCGAAACGTTCCTGGCGCTCGAGTCGGCGAGGAACCAGGCTCAGCCTAAAAAAGATGCTTCGTCCGCGGCCGACAAGTGGGAAGTCGGCGTTATGCTGGCGCCCTCTGTAGGCAATGCAGGCAAATTGAATATGGGTTACGGCTTAAGTATGGCCTACGCGCTTTCCGATAAAGTATCGTTAAGCTCAGGGCTCTCTTATAATGAAATGGCGGCATCTAAAGGTACTGAGGACAACCGGCTGATGGAATCGCCTGCGAAGACTGCCATCGCCAGCGAATCGAAAAGCCTGGAGTCTGTGGATGCCAGGGTAGTAGGAATAGACATCCCGCTGGAAGTAAAATACCGCTTCAGCGAAAAGGTATATGCAAACGTAGGCGTCTCGGCTTTCGCGGTCATCAATCAGCGCCAGAACAACACCTATATACAGGAGCGCCTGGTGCAGAACGCCCCGACCCTGGCCGGTGAGGAAGACAGCTTTAAAACCGTCATTGTTGCCGAGAAAGCCAGAGAGGAGGCTCCGCGGTCTGAGGTCAACCAGCAGAACTACCTTGGCTTCTATAATTTTTCTTTTGGATTCAGGCAGAAAATAGCGGGCGACAAGGCAATTTCCATAGAACCCTTTATGAAGGTGCCGATGAAGGAAATTTCCAAAGAAAACCTGCGCTTCATGGGTACCGGTCTCCGATTGAAATTCGACTTCTAAGTGCTGAAACAGCTCCGTAATTCTGATTATCTTTACACCAGAATAAAACAGTAGCCATGCAGCAACCATTTGATATCATACTCGGCGATGTGAACTATGCGGTATTTCCTGAAGGAAATGATACCTACGCCATATATAAGGACGGAAAAGAATACGCTCTTATTCAAAGAGATACCGATACCCAGTGGATCAAGTTGGATGCTGAGACCGGTACACCTGACTTTGAGGCCGACGAAGAGATCAATCAAATCGGCCGTGAAATCGTTGCCTATGTGCCTCCTGCAGAAGGTGATGAACTGGACGAAGACGAGGACGAAGATTAATCTACCGGTTCCAGCTGCTTCTGTCCAGGCTGCGGTAATGGATTGCCTCCGCCAAATGCTCCAGGCGGATTTCCGGTGTCCCCGTCAGATCCGCAATGGTGCGCGAAACCTTCAGTATACGGTCATACGCCCTGGCCGAAAGCCCAAGTTTTTCCATGGCACGCTTAATTAACTGCTGTCCGTCAGGATTAATTTTACAAACTGCGCGGACCATATTGGGGCTCATTTGCGCGTTGTAGTGCAGCGATTCCTGCTGCCTGAATCTTTCCGTTTGCACTGCCCTGGCAGCGATCACCCTTTCGCGAATCGCACTGCTCGGCTCAGCCTCCGCAGCAGATGTCAAGGCATTAAAGTCAACAGGGGTTACTTCCACGTGCAGGTCAATCCGGTCCAGCAAGGGTCCTGAAATCTTTCCAAGATAGCGCTGAACCTCGCCCGGACTACAGGTACATTCGCGCTCGGGGTGGTTAAAGAAACCACATGGGCACGGATTCATAGAGGCGATAAGCATGAAGCTGGCGGGGTAATCCACACACATCTTTGCTCTTGATATCACCACATTCCTGTCTTCCAGCGGCTGACGCATCACTTCCAGTACGCTTCTTTTAAACTCCGGAAGTTCATCCAGAAATAGTACGCCGTTATGCGCAAGGGAGATCTCCCCAGGCTGCGGATTAGCTCCACCGCCAACCAATGCCATATCCGAGATTGTGTGATGCGGACTGCGGTAAGGGCGTTCGGTCATCAAGGCATTTGCGGCACTTAACTTACCCGCGACAGAATGAATTTTCGTGGTCTCCAGCGCTTCATGCAGACTAAGGGGAGGAAGGATCGTTGGCAACCGCTTGGCCAGCATCGTTTTTCCCGCGCCCGGTGGACCAATCAGAATCAGGTTATGCCCGCCAGCAGCTGCAATCTCCATCGCGCGTTTGATGTTTTCCTGGCCCTTAACATCAGCAAAGTCGTGAGGATACCGGTTTATACTCCTGAAAAAGTCAGCGCGGGTATTTACCTCCACCGGTTCAGGTCTCTGGCCTCCGGTAAAAAAGCTAACCACTTCGGGCAGCGTGCGCATGCCATATACCGAAATATCGCTTACAATAGCTGCTTCCCCAGCATTTGCGTCCGGCAGAATAAAGCCACCGAAGCCAGCCTGTCTTGCTTGTATTGCGATTGGCAAAGCACCTTTAAACGGCTGGAGTGTCCCGTCGAGCGAGAGCTCGCCCATAATAAAGTAATTGCCTATGTCGTCCGCTTCAATCTGACCTGAAGCTGCCAGGATGCCAATAGCAATAGGTAAATCGTATGCAGAACCTTCCTTCCTGATGTCGGCAGGCGCCAGGTTAATCACAATTTTCTGTCTGGGCATTTTGAGGCCGGCCGACTGGATCGCGTTTTCTACTCTGCGCAGACTTTCCTTGATCGCATTGTCGGGCAAGCCAACGATATGATACCTATTGCCACCACCAATGCTCACCTCAAGCGTTATCGTAAGCGCATTGACACCAAATACGGCGCCTCCATATGTTTTTACCAGCATAGCTTTTACGAGGGGCTCGTTGCCCTTGTCTAAATTAAGCTGATTTACCGCCACGACGGTTGCCGTAAAAGAAATTTATTTTTTTAGGCAGAAGACTACATTCTTCCCTGAGGCATTTTCGGCATGTTTCTCATCATCTTTGCCGCAGCGGCCGGATTTGAGAATTGCTTCATCACCTTACGCATGTCCTCAAACTGCTTGATCAGTTTAGTAACCTCCTCAACAGGTCGGCCCGAGCCTTTAGCGATCCTAAGCCTTCTGCTTTGCTGAATGCTATCCGGGTTTTCCTTCTCAAACGGCGTCATAGACTGGATGATCGCTTCAATACCTTTAAACGCATCATCTTCGATCTCGATGTTCTTCATCATTTTGCCAACGCCTGGGATCATCCCCATCAGATCCTTCATGTTGCCCATCTTTTTAATTTGCTGGATCTGATTATAAAAGTCGTTGAAGTCGAACTTATTCTTACGGATTTTCTTTTGAAGTTCCGCAGCCTCTTTCTCGTCAAACTGCTGCTGCGCGCGCTCTACAAGGGAAACCACGTCACCCATACCCAGAATACGGGAAGCCATACGGTCCGGATAGAATACATCCAGCGCCTCCATTTTCTCACCCGTACCAATAAATTTAATGGGCTTGTTTACCACCGATTTGATAGAAAGCGCAGCACCACCTCGGGTATCACCATCAAGTTTCGTTAAAACCACCCCGGTGAAATCAAGGCGGTCGTTAAAAGCCTTGGCAGTGTTAACCGCATCCTGTCCGGTCATGGCATCAACAACGAACAGGATTTCATGCGGTTTAGTATTGGCTTTAACAGCGGCAATCTCATCCATCATCTGCTCATCTACCGCCAACCGGCCTGCTGTATCTATGATAATAACGTTGTTATTCTGTTTTTTACCCTCGGCAATACCTTCCATGGCAATACCTACCGGGTCTTTCGAGTCGCGGTTCACATACACCGGCACACCGACCTGTCCGCCCAGAACCTCCAACTGATCAATCGCTGCAGGACGATATACGTCGCCCGCCACCAAAAGAGGCTTCTTACCTTTAGCTTTAAGGAAGTTTGCCAGTTTACCGGTAAAGGTCGTTTTACCCGCACCGTTCAAACCCGCAATCAGGATAATCGTAGGATTGTTCTTAAGGTCAAGCTCCGTAACCTCACCACCCATCAGGGAGGTCAGCTCATCGTTCATGACCTTGGTGAGCAACTGTCCGGGCGAGATAGACGTAAGAACGTTCTGACCAAGCGCCTTCTGCTTCACCTCATCCGTAAAGGTTTTCGCTGTCTTATAATTTACGTCGGCATCCAAAAGCGCCTTACGGATCTCCTTCATGGTCTCGGCCACGTTGATCTCTGTAATGCTACCCTGACCCTTTAAAACTTTAAACGCACGGTCCAGCTTATCCTGTAAATTTTCAAACATCTCTTAATCCTGTATTTATGGTGATTATACTCGCTCCAAAGTTAGTGAATTTTTTGACCCCACATAAGGCTTGTACCTGTTTACTTATCTCGGGAAAGTGAACCCAAAACCTAAGGAAAGGTTTTGACTGGCCTGTATTTCGCGGTCAGCATCTTTATCAAACAGACCTACGCCGTTGATCTGCACCCGCATAAACTTGTTGATCTGAGACTTCAAGGTAACATCCAAGCGGTGGTCAATATGCTCAAGCTGCCTGTCGTAAGGGATAAACATGTTATAACGGGCATAGAGGAATACATTCTTAAAGATTTCCTTATCGCGGAGTTCGCTGGTTACCTGAAAGGCGAGCTCATTTCTGAACGTTTGAGGAGGCCTTGCACCTTCACGCTTTCTTAAGCCGTAATTTCCGTTGTTAAACCGGGTGTTTATTACCGTTGTATCCAGCATAAACGTTTGTTTTGCCGTACCCGTACCGATCCTTGTTGAAAAATAAGGAACAGGTTTGTACTCAAAACCGATAGACTCCGTAAGGTATCCCGGAGACATGAACTTGGAAATCAAGGACGACTTCTCTTCCCCTTCTTCCCTGTAATAGGCATAACCCGCATCAAACTGCGTCTCAAGGGTTACCGATCCAAAGAAGAACCAACTCTTCGACAGCTGCAAACCCGCTTTGTTATCCCAGAAGATACGGTCTTTCGTTTTTTTCTGCAATTGGTCCTTATTTTTGATCTTACCGTATTCCAGCCTTACCTCGCTGGTATAGCTGTAGCCCTCCTTGCTGTAGGCTGTCCTGTAATTCAACATGCCACCCACGGCAAATGAGTTTACACCACCGGCTTTCCAGTTCTTCGAAAACGAGCCCTGATTTACATCTACGCCAATCTGCGTGGTCGTCTTCCAGTAGTTTACTTTTTCATCCACCACAACCGGCAATATCTGTACAGGTTTGAATACCATGGGCGTTATACGCACCGGGATAGGACTCCGCTTTAACTTAATTTCAAGTCCTTTAGTTTCAATAGGAAGCGTATCTATCTCCTGTGCAAACAGAGGAGATACTGCGCCGAGCAATAAAAAAAGACAGATCTTAAAAGGCTTCATTTTATACAAAGTAAAGCAAAAAAGTGACTTATTAAAAGTTTAATGCTAAACTAATTACGGGCATAAAAGTTTTCTAATCAGAACTCTTCCATTTTTACCTTAGGCAAAGGAGGCAGGCGAAAAGCGGCTGGATTACGCTTATAACTTGCATAACTGTTCCTCAGATACACCACAAAAGCATAGTCAGACGCACTAAGCACAAATTCGTACGTAGGCCGGTATTGCTGCATAAAATCCTGCGCTTCATGGTCGCCGATATTCAGTACCTGCTTCACGTGTTCCGGCCTGAACCTGTAATCAATGATCGACTCCCGGTAGTCGCGCTCCAGGATTTTTTGCAAATGCCGCGCATTTTTTCCCTGCCGGCTTAGCAGGTTATAAATTGCATCTATCCCCAATCCAACGCCGCCCATACCCAAATTGAGCAGGTCTTTAGATTTACCCCTTTCAAGGGCATATTTATATTCGCGCTGCGTCAACTCGTATTGTTCCTGAGGCGTCAGCTTCCTGCCCATAATAGACACTTCTTTAAGCGTAATTCCGCGCGATTTGAGTTGAAACAGTACCGACGACTGGCCGTTAAACACTATCGTATCTATCGAATATCCCTCCAGAATCGCAAAGACCGTGTCGCCCGACGCGGCGGTGATGGCAAACTCACCCTTGGTGTTGTTGTAAATGCCCTCATCGCGACTGCTGTTATAAATATAGACTTTTGCCAAACGTTGTTTAGTGTCTGTATCAATTACAAAGCCCCGCAGGTTGCCCGTCTGAGCAAAGGCCCCTGTAGCGCATGAGCAAAAAAGAATAAGCAGACCTAAAATCTTCATTAGAAAAGTCAAAGCTACAAGATAACATCATGAGCCGTAAAATATTAACATTATTTAACTACAATCAGTTTCTGCCCAATTTTAATTCCGGAGTCAGTCAGACCGTTCAGCGTTTTCAAGTCCTCCACCGAAATATTAAAACGTTTAGAGATACTGAAGAGGGTGTCGCCCTGTTTTACGACATAATTCTTTTCAGCTGGAACAGCAGCCGGATCAGGTGCGGACGTTGGTTCCGGAGTTGCGGGCGATAGCACAACAGGCTTTTTGTCGCGTTGCTTATATGGGCGGTATACCGGCGCAGGCGGGATGTCGTTGTTTATCGGCGGAGCGGAGATTTTCAATGTGTCCGGCACTTTAAGCACCTGTTTAGACGGAGGCGTCTCCACGGGCTTAAACTTCTTGTCTTCTTTAGGAATGTTGGCATTGATCTCTGTAAACACCCTGTCCTCCCGCTTCAATTTTTCCGTTTCCGTTTCAGGCTGATCGTAGCGGTATAACTGATACTTGTCGATCAGGTTGATCAGCAGTTCCGGGTATTTAGGGTTGGTCGCATAGCCCGCCGCTTTCAATCCCATAGCCCAATTGCGGTAATCGTTTTTGTCGAGCTCGAATAAAGCACTGTAGCGTTTGCGCTTTAAAAATTCCGAATGGTCGCGGTACGACTCACGCGCGTCCTTATAGACCCGGAAACAATCATCCTTCTGGTCATCATCTTTATAATACCCCTTTCCCTTCCAGTCGGACGTACATTTTATGCCGAAGTGGTTATTAGCAAAGCGCGCCAGACTGCTGTTGCCGCTGGCCGACTCGAGGATGCCCTGCGCAAGCGTGATACTGGCTGGGATCCCGTACTTGTTCATCTCTTCAATGGCTACCGACTTGAACTCCTCTATATAAGACAAGGTTGTCCGCGATTTGTATTCAGGATTAGCTTTTGTGGCTTCCTTTTCAATTTTTTTATTGTTACGGCTGTATTGTCTCGTCTTACAAGACGAGAAAAACAGGATAATTGCAGCAATGCCCAGCAGTTTATATTTCATTAAAACGCTCGTTTTCAGTGTTAATTATTTTTTTCTAATGATAAACAGACCGTCCCTAACCGGAAGGATCAGCTTCTCTACACGGTCATCGGCAGCGATCTTGTCGTTAAAACCTGTAATGTTTTTTGTGTCCTTATCCTGTTTTTCCTGCAGCACTTTGCCGCTCCAGAGCACATTATCCACAATAATCAGTCCTCCGCTCCGCACCTGGTCGAACACCATGTCATAATATGTCCCATTGTTTTTCTTGTCGGCATCAATAAACACCAGGTCAAACACCTCGTCAATCTCCTGAAGCGTGCTTGTCGCATCGCCGATAATATACCTGATCTGATCCTTGAAAGGGGATGCCGCGAAGCTCTCACGCACCATGTCTTCCAGTTCTTCGTTGATGTCGAGCGTATACAGCATGCCATCATGCTGCAGACCTTCGGCCAGGCATAGTGTGGCATAACCCGTAAAGGTACCTACTTCCAGTATCCTTTTTGGAGAAATCATCTTGCTCACCATGCTCAGCACGCGGCCCTGGTAATGCCCCGAAAGCATTCGAGGCATCAAAACCTTCAGATTGGTTTGCCGGTCTATGTGCTTCAGTAGCTCGCTTTCCGGTTCACAGTATTGAAGCAGCAGTTGCTGCATATCATCATTGATCAGGCTCATATTGTGCTGTTATAAACGAGGTTGCTCCATAAAATATTGTAAAATGATCGTAGCCGAAATGGTATCAATACGCTCCTTGTTTTGCCGGTCCTGCTTCCTGATCCCGCTCTGCAACACCGTCTCATGTGCCAGTTTGGAAGTGAATCGCTCGTCGACCCAATACTGTGGAATATCCGGGAAAGTCTTTTTCAGGGTACGCGCAAAACCCTTCACATGCTGCGCGGAGTCCGAAGGGGTACCATCCATTTGTTTCGGGTCGCCAAATACAAAAGCCTCCACAGTTTCCCGAGCCACATAATTTTTCAGATATTGCACTAAATCCTTCGGATGCACGGTGTCCAAACCAGTGGCAATGATCTGCATCGGGTCGGTAACCGCAATACCAACACGCTTTGTTCCATAGTCGAAGGCCATAATACGGGGCATGGGTCCAAAGATAACCAATTATTAAGTAACCACGTTCGGATATTGTTGTTGCTCGGGCAGTATCCCCGAGTTCATTCTCTACGTTATTTTTACTATTTTGCATGCCATGCAGTTCAGGAAAATCATTGGTCAGGACGCTGTGAAGGCGCAGTTGATCCAGTCGGTAAACGACAACCGGGTAAGTCATGCCCAGCTGTTTTTGTCGTGCGATGGTAGCGGGGCGTTTCCTCTGGCCATAGCCTATGCACAGTATCTTAACTGTGGCGACCGGCAGGAGGGTGATAGCTGTGGCAATTGTGCTTCATGCCGAAAGTATGAGCGGTACATCCATCCGGATCTGCATTTCTCTTACCCCTTCTTTGCTTCCAAAGATATACGAACGGCGGTAGATGTGCTCGAAGAATGGAGAAATATGCTGCAGGAAGATATCTATTTCGATATGGATACCTGGCGCTCCAGGCTGAACGCGGAAAACAAGCAGGCCAATATTAATATCGCCGAGTGCCACGATATCATCAAAAAGTTGAGCTACAAAGCCTTTGAGGCGCCTACTAAGGTGCTTATTATGTGGCTGCCCGAGTATCTCGATAAAGAAGGAAACAGTCTCCTTAAGATCATTGAAGAGCCGCCGCAGAACACGTTATTTATATTGGTAGCGCATAATCAGGACCAAATCCTACCCACTTTGCTGTCTCGTACGCAAATTGTTAAAATACCTAAACTGGATGATGAGGTTATTGAGGAAAACCTGCTGGAAAGCTTTGGACTGTCCGAAAACCAGGCGCGGGAGTACAGTTTTCTGGCAGACGGAAATCTGATTGAGGCGAAGCGGCTGATAGTGAATACGCACAATGAGAATGCCGACCTGTTTTCCGGTTGGTTGAGGATGGGCTATGGCAACAGGGTGGCAGACCTGATCGGCTTTGTGGATCAGATCGCGGGCTGGGGCCGGGAAAATCAAAAGAACTTTCTGAAATATGGCATCAGCTTTATGCGGGAGTGCAGTCTGCTGCTCAGCGGTGCAGAAGACCTGGTTAAACTGCCCGCGAATGCATTAGATACCGCAAAGAAACTGTCGGCCAACGTGCTTAGTCTGGCCATGGCCGAAGCGGTGGTAGAGGAGCTCGAGAAAGCGCACTATCATGTGGAGCGAAATGCGAATCCTAAAATTCTGTTTTTAGATGTATCTTTACAGCTGGTTAAAATAATCAAATTTAAAACGTTCCCTTCGGGGACTCAACATATATACAACTGATATGGGATGTGGAAGTTGCTCTACAGGAGGTGGTTGCGCACCCGCGGGCTGCAAAAGTAATGGCTCTTGCCTTACAAATGGCTGCGGTAAAATGGATGTTTACGACTGGCTGTCCAACCTGGATATGCCAACCAATTATAAGCCTTTCCCCATTATAGAGGTTAAATTTAAAGGGGCCAGGAAAGAGTTTTTTGTGAATGCAGAGAACATTTATCTGGAAATAGGTGAGCTGGTAGCCGTTGAAGGGGCTACCGGGGGTTATGATATCGGGCACGTTTCTCTTACAGGCGAACTGGTACGCATGCAGATGAAACGGCGTAAAACGCATGCTGATCAGGTAACCCGCAAGGTGTACCGTAAGGCTACGGAAGCCGATGTGCAAAAATGGAAGATCGCAAAGGATCTAGAATGGGAAACCATGCATAAGGCCCGGACGCTTGCGCTCGATCTCCGCTTATCGATGAAAATCAGTGATGTGGATTATCAGGGCGATAAGACCAAGGCGACTTTCTTTTATACAGCCGAGGGACGTGTAGATTTCAGGGAACTGATCAAGAAGATGGCGGAGACCTTTAGGGTGCGTATAGAGATGCGTCAGATCGGTATGCGCCAGGAGGCCGGGCGACTTGGCGGTATAGGCTCATGCGGACGGGAATTGTGCTGTTCTACCTGGCTTACCAATTTTAAAACGGTATCTACCGCTGCTGCGCGGTATCAGAACCTTTCACTTAACACGCTTAAATTGGCCGGACAGTGCGGCAAGCTGAAATGCTGCCTCAATTACGAACTGGACACCTATCTGGATGCATTGAAAGATATTCCCGACCGTGTGGACAGTCTGCATACCGAAATTGGTGTGGCCCGTCACCAGAAGACGGATATTTTCAAAAAGGTGATGTGGTTCAGTTACCCGAACACGGAGGACTGGATTCCGCTTAAGGTTGATCGCGTGAAGGAAATCATGGCGATGAACAAGCGTGGTCAGAAGCCGGTTAATCTGAAGGAGGAAGCCATAAACCTTGCTCCGGTCGTCGTTGCCGAGAAAACACACGATTACGAAAATGTGGTGGGGCAGGATAGCCTGACCCGCTTGGACGATAAATCGAGAGGACGCGGGAACAAAAACAAGAATAAGCAGGGCGGCGACAGGAACAACCGGCAAGATAGAAATCAACGTCAGCAGAAGCCTTCACAAGCAAAACAGGGCGGTGGTGCTGGGCAGACAAAGCAAGCCGGACAAGGCCAGCCCGCTGCGCAAGCGAAGCAGGCACAACAGCCGAAGCCACAAGGACAGCCACAGGCCAAACCAGCACAGCCAAAGCCACAGGCACAGGCCGTAACGGGAGTTGAAGGAGGCGAAGGACAACCGGCGGCAAACAGGAATCGTAACCGTAACCGCAACCGGAGAAATAAACAAAAGGACAAGCCTAAAGATGAGTAGACCAGGGCTTCTTGTTGTTGCAGCCCTTCTTTGCCTGTTTTTTTATGGCTGCGAACCCGGCACAATTGCAGATACCAATGTGTCGGTACCCGCTCGCAACTGGACCTATGTAAATAAGGCACGTACGGTGGTCGACATCCAGGACATCAGCAAGGCCTATAATATTTATTTCAAGCTCCGTCATACTTCCGATTACAGGTATTCAAACATCTTTATACTGATGCATATGGGTGGTGCTGGAATTAAAAAGCATACACGCCGGTACGAATACCGCCTGGCCGAGCCCGATGGCAGATGGCTGGGTTCCGGATCTGGAAATCTGTATACCTATACTTTTCCCTTGCTTACTAACTACTGGTTTACCAAGCCTGGTAAATATGCCATTGAGATTGAGCAAAACATGCGCGACAATCCTCTGAAGGAAATCAGCGATGTTGGGATTAAAGTATCACAGCAGGGGCAGTAACTGCTCCAGAGCCATTCCGCGCGATCCTTTTAGTAACACGAGGCTGTTTCGGACCGGGTGCTCCTGGAAATAATCTAATGCCTCGGCCGGGGTAGCGAAATACCTGCCGGGCTGCTTGTCGCGCAGCCGGCTAAATGCCTCGCCTACAAAATAAAGCTCGTCGGCGCCCACAGCGGCAGCTTCACCGGCAATGTTAGCATGCTGAGTTTCCGATTCATCACCCAATTCAAACATATCGCCAATAATAATCACCTTGCGGTTGGCGGTCAATCGGCCTAGGTTGCCCAGGGCGGCCGACATGCTGCTGGGGTTGGCATTATAAAAATCGCATATGACTTTATTGTAAGACGTTTCGGTCAACTGTGAACGGTTATTGTTGGGGTGATAGCCCGCCAGTCCCTCAGCTATCTGGCCCGCACTTACACCAAAATAACTGGCAATGCAGATGGCAGCGAGAATGTTCTCAAAATTGTATGCTCCGGTTAAATTCACGCTGGCGTTGTAGGTGCCGGTGGTGTCAGACCAAGAGAGGCTGATCAGCGGATCGGCCGTAAGCAATTCGCCCCATACATCGTTTCCCGGATCTTTGCCGTAACTGATGATCTGCTGCAGACCGGCGATGCGGCCCATTTCCTGCAGGTGGGCATTGTCCTGGTTAACGAAAGCTTCCCTGCCGTGGTTTGCCAGGTAGGTGTACAACTCACCTTTACCTTTTTTAACGCCCTCGAATCCGCCAAAGCCTTCCAGATGGGCCATGCCCACATTGGTGATCATGCCGTGGGTCGGGTCGGCAATACCGCAAAGAAATTCAATCTCCTTCTGGTGGTTGGCGCCCATCTCAATGACGGCGATTTCCGTGCCGCTTGGTATAGACAGGATGGAAAGCGGCACGCCTATATGGTTGTTCAGGTTGCCCTGGGTAGCGAAAGTGCGGTATTTAGGCAACAAAGCAGCATTGATAAGTTCTTTTGTGGTCGTCTTACCATTCGTGCCGGTCAGCCCCACAACAGGTATATTGAGCTTGCTGCGATGATGCCGGGCCAGGTCCTGCAAAGCGCTGAGCACGTCGGGTACCAAAATGCAGCGATCGCTCGTTTTGTATTTGATATTGTCGACTACCGCATAGGCAGCTCCCATCGTTAAGGCTTGTTCTGCAAAGGTGTTCGCGTCAAATTTATCTCCCCTGAGGGCGAAAAATAAACAGCCAGGCGTTATCCTGCGGGTATCGGTACAGATCAGTGGGTTTTTCAGATAGTGTTGGTAAAGCAATTCGGTGCCGGTCATAACAGATAGTTAATGCGCGATAAAAATACACGATGAACAATAAACAAAAAATTTATCTTTAGTAATTGTACAACAAATTTTATGGCCAAAAGTATTCTGCTTTTTTTTGCGTCCCTCCTCCTGGGCAGCGGTGTACTTGTAGCCCAGGTAAGAACGCCCGACGACTACCTGGGTTATGAGTTGGGAAGCAGATTTACAAGTCACGACCAACTGATCGCTTATTTCAAACACGTAGTGGCGGCCGATAAAGAGCATATAAAGTTAATCAGCTACGGCACCTCCTATGAAGGGCGCGAACTGATCGCTGTGATAATATCCTCCACGGAAAATATGAGCAGGCTCGAAGAGATCAGGCAGCAGAACCTTCGTCTAAGTAAAGGAAGTTTTGCAGGTAAAGCCTTGAAGGGACAACCAGCCATTATGTGGATGAGTTATAATGTTCACGGTAACGAAGCTAGCACGTCAGAAACGGCTGCAAAAACCCTGTACGCGCTCACCGGGGGCAGGACGAATGTGGTTGAGCGCTGGTTGAGCAACACAGTGGTCATCATAGATCCCTGTCTGAACCCCGACGGCCGGACACGCTACCTGAACTATTTTAATGAAGTGAGCGGTGCTGCGCCTAACCTTAGTCCGCTGGCCAGAGAGCATAACGAACCCTGGCCGGGCGGTAGGAGCAATCACTATTACTTCGACCTGAACCGGGACTGGGCCTGGCAAACGCAGCAGGAGACGCGTCACCGCCTTAAGCTATACAGGCAGTGGATGCCTCAGGTGATGGTCGACTTCCATGAACAGAATTATAATGAACCCTACTATTTCGCCCCGGCCGCGGAGCCTATTCATGTCGATGTAACGCCATGGCAGCGGGAGTTCCAAACCATTGCTGGAAAGAACAATGCAAAATATTTTGATGAGTATGGCTGGCAGTATTTCACCAAGGAACGTTTCGACCTGCTCTATCCTTCGTATGGCGATACCTATGCCTTATATAATGGCGGCGTGGGCATGACCTACGAACAGGGAGGTATAGATGCCGGTCTTGCCGTAATCACCCTGCAGGGGGATACCCTTACCTTAAAAGATCGCATCGCACATCACTACACCACCGGACTGGCTACGCTGGAAACCGTTTCGCGGCATGCCGACAAACTGGTCCAGGAATTTAAAAGCTATTTTGAGAAGGCCTTGATCGCTCCCCCGGGGATGTATAAGACATACGTAGTGCGTGGGGTAAATGGGGGCAGACTCCAAAAACTGGCCGAACTGCTCGACCGGAACGGGATAAGCTATGCATATGGTCAGAACACTGCATTGAGGGGGCTGAACTATGAAACCGGAAAAACAGAGCAGTTCCAGCCGGGGCGGAACGATCTTATTGTGAACCTGCACCAGCCTGCAGCTATGCTGGCGAACGTGCTGTTTGAGCCGCGCACAGAAGTGCGCGACTCCAACACGTACGACATAACGGCCTGGTCGCTCCCTTATGTTTATGGCTTACCAGCATATGCAGTAAAGGAGTCTGTGAAAGGACTCTATCCATCCCCGGATACAGCAACGCAGAAAACAGTCGAGCCGCCCGCCGTACGGTCGTACGCCTGGGTGGTCGAATGGAATTCGCTTACACATGCCCGGCTACTGATGGATTTACAGGCCGCGGGAATTAAAGTGCGCGTAGCTGAAGAGCCGTTCACCATTGCCGGGAAGCAGTTTGCCGTAGGTGCCTTGCTGGTATACCGGGCGGAGAATGAAAAGAACATCCCTGGTTTGGTCGCGAAGATTGAAGCTTTGCAGCGTAAGCATACCATTGTGTTGCAGCCTATAGCGAGCGGTTACGCCGAAAAAGGAAAGGACTTGGGTTCGTCTGCCTACCCGGTTCTAAGAGCCCCTAAAATTGCCTTGTTGGCTGGCTCAGGTAGCACAGCCCAAAACGTGGGGGAGATCTGGCATTTTCTGGAGCGTGAGCTTAGCTGTCATATTGCCACTGTGAATATCGAGTCGCTCGACCTGATTGACATACGGAATTTTAACGTATTGATTGTTCCAGATGGCCTATACGACGCAGGAATAAGCGAACATTTGCAGGACTGGATTAAGGCGGGGGGTAAATTGATTTTGATAGACCGCGCAGCGGATGCGGTTGCAGATTGGAAGCCCTTTCAGATCCGCATACGTGAAGCAGGTAAAGAGAATAGTTTGCCTGGGGCAATTTTCAAGCTTCAGATGGATGCTGCCCACCCGCTTTCAGCGGGAATTGAAAAATGTTATTTCACGCTCAAAACGGATGACAAAGTTTACGAAGCTCTTGAAAAAGGAAAAAACGTGGGGTCATTTCATCCAGGAAGTTACGTGTCCGGTATAGCCAGTAAAGCAGCCCGCCAAAAGCTAGATAGCGGAATGCTGTTTGGTGTAGAAAAGATCGGCTCGGGAACGGTTATATATCTAGGAAACAATATTTTATTTCGTTCTTTCTGGGAATCCGGCAAACAAATCTTCGCCAACGCTGTTTTTCTAGTTAATTAGCAGCAACAGGGCTGTATTAGAAAGAAAGGAGGGCAAATTCCTTAAAACGTTAAAATTTGTTAATCATTCTGTTTGTTCGACGAGAGAAATTCCCAAACAGAACAAAATTCTTTTGATTCAAATTGAATAAAATAAAATTTTACCTGCGCATTTGTTAGTCGGTTTTTTGGATTCCTGTAGTCTGTCATTGCTTTGTCATTAAAAGCTGCTTTGCGATGAAATAACTATGCATGCATACTAAAATCCCTATATTTAGCGCAATTATTAACTAACCTAAATTTTTAATTTTATGAAAAAACTTCTACAAAGTTTGTTCATAATCTTGTGCATGGCATCCACGGCTATGGCGCAAGACCGAACAATTACTGGTACAGTTACCGGACAAGACGATGGTCTTCCGCTTCCGGGCGTTTCTATTTTAGTAAAGGGTACAAAAGTTGGTACTCAGACGAGTTCTGAAGGCCGTTACGCGGTTACAGTTCCGGCAGGCTCTACAGAACTTGTTTTCTCTTATCTCGGTTATGTATCGCAAACTGTCACACTACCTTCAGGCAATGTTGTCGATGTTGCTCTGGCATCAGATTCACAAGCTCTCTCAGAAGTGGTTGTTACTGCACTGGGAATATCGAGGGAATCAAAGTCGCTTGGCTATAGCGCTTCGGTAATCAAAAGCGAACAGCTCACTGAAGCACGTTCAACAAACGTATTGAATTCTCTTGCCGGAAAGGCTCCCGGGGTGCGGATCAATTCAACCTCCGGAACGCTTGGAGGTTCAGCAAAGATTGTCATCCGTGGAGTCAATTCGTTGGGAGTAAATAATCCTCTTTTTGTCATTGATGGCGTACCTGTTACTGACGGGACATCTACTGGAGGTACCACGGCCAATAATGTTGACTATGGAAACCGTATCGGTGACTTAAGTTCCGACGACATAGAATCTATGACCGTGCTGAAGGGAGCTGCTGCTACCGCGCTTTATGGTTCTAGAGCTAAAGACGGTGCTATTATTATCACTACAAAGAGAGGTGCAAAGGGGTCTAAGACATCGGTTAGTGTTAATTCATCTGTACGTTTTGAAAGTCCTTTGATATTGCCGGATTTTCAGAACGAATATGCACAGGGCATTTATGATGAGACCGAGGACGCGTACATCTATGACTTGAGATACTCTAACGGTTGGGGACCAAAAATTTCTGATGTTCAAGGCCAGCAGTTTACGGATTTTCTTGGCCGGCAGGTTACACTTAAGGCATATCCTAATAATGTTAAAGATTTCTTTAACACCGGAGCCTCTTACATAAACAACGTGGCTTTCGCTGGCGGAGGCGACAACTCAGACTACAGGCTGAGTTTCACTGCTGTGAACGAAAAAGGAATTATCCCTGAATCCAAACTTGGGAAATATAACTTTTCTGTAAATGCGGGACGCGAATTCAGTGAAAAGTTCTCCTCAAGATTTGTTGCAAGCTATAACCGCATCAACGCAGACGGAAGACCTTCTCAGAGTTCCAACAATACAAACATCATTACATCCGCTATTTATTCGTTACCGAGGGTAGTTGATATTAATGACGTAAGAAATAATGTGATTGATGAAACCGGAAAACAAATTTTCCTTACGACGGACAGAACAGGAAACAACCCTTACTGGATTATGCAGTATAACAGAAACTCGAATAAGGTGGATCGTTTTCTGGGGTCTTACACGTTGGATTATAAACCGCTCGACTGGATAACGATCACCAATACTTTAGGTGGAGATATTTATACAGAAAAAAGATCTAGTGTTACCCGGAAAGGAACTGCTGGTACAACGAACGGTGCGTTTACAAATACTGACATTTTCCAGCGTCAGATCAACAATGACTTGTTAGTTACCTTGCAACAAAACGACTTGGTTGAAGACTTCGACTTTCAATTGGTTGTTGGTGGTAACATCAACGAGCGGTCGTCCGAAAGCACAGTAGTTGACGCGAGGGACCTTACTATTGATCAGTTGTATAACTATTCGAACGCCGTTCGTACAGTGCCAACATTAGCTTACAGCAAAAGACGACTTTTGGGCGCTTTTGCAGCATTCAGTGCCAGTTATAAGGACTTCCTTTATCTCGATGTTACCGGAAGGAATGACTGGGCTTCTACACTACCTATAAATAATCGTTCATATTTCTACCCTTCGGTAAGCGGAAGTTTCTTATTCTCCGAATTGCTCAAAGATAAGAATATGGATTGGCTGAGTTATGGAAAGTTGCGGGCTAGCTGGGCAAGTGTCGGAAGTGACTTGCAGCCATATAATTTGGATTTCCAATATAATCCGGTAACAAGTGTATTCATGCAGTATGTAAGTTCTTCAGCGCCTATTTTCCCGATCGGAGGTGTAACTACCGCATTCACCGGCCCACGGATTTTGCCTAACGCTGATCTGGTTCCTGAAAAGCAGAACTCTTACGAGTTGGGTGCAGATGTTCGCTTTCTGGCAAATCGTATCGGCTTGGATTTCACCTATTACAATACAAGAACTACCAATCAGTTGATCCCGATTGACGTTGCTATCTCGACAGGTTATTTCTCTAAATATGTTAATGTTGGCGCCATTAGAAACAAGGGTGTCGAAATAGGATTAAACCTGGTCCCGGTTAGGGGTTCTGATTTCGAATGGAACGTTACCGGTAATTTCTCAAAGAACGTTCAGCGTGTGGAGGAACTTGCAGAAGGCCTAACTGAGTATAGCCTTGCAAGTGGTTGGAGCGGATTGCAGATAAAAGCTGCCGTTGGCGAGGGCTTCGGTTTATATGGACTCGGATGGGAAATGGATCCAAACGGTAATCATGTTATAGATGCAGAAAGTGGATTGAAGAATCCTTCGGCGACAGCGCAGCGTCTGGGGGATATTTATCCGGACTGGATGCTAGGAGTTAACAACCAGTTCCGATACAAAAACTTCACTTTGAGTGGACTTATTGATATCCGCCAGGGCGGAGTGTTCTATTCAGGTACGGTAAGTAACCTCAGAAGCGGAGGCTTGGCTATAGAGACAGGTGGAGACCGTACGCCTATCGTCGATCCGGGTGTAAATTTTGTTGATGGTGCTTATCAGCCAAATACCACTCCGGTTAAGAGTATGCAGGAATACTGGGGCAATGAAGCTGGTGGCAGCAATACAGCCGGAAGTATATTCGATGCATCGTATGTAAAATTGAGGGAGATAAGGTTTTCATACGCATTGCCTGCTAGTCTGTTTAAAACGAATTCTGTATTTAAGTCCGCCGAAATCGGTGTTGAAGGAAGAAACCTCTGGCTAATAAAAAGTCATGTGCCGCACGTTGACCCAGAGCTTAACTTCTTCGGTGCAGGATCTGTTGGTGAAGGAGTTGAATTTAACAGTATTCCTTCAACTAGATCTTTTGGTATGAACTTGAGATTCACCTTTTAATTTTGAAAAATCATGAAAATTAAAAATAAGATAATATATATGATGCTTCTGGTTTCAATTACAGCCGCGTCATGTAAGAAATATTTAGACATAAATACCAGTCCGCTTACCTCTACGGTGGTTGAGCCGAAGCTGTTGTTTGGCTACGCAATAACCGCTTGGGATGTGAACAAGAATAGTGGAGATGCATGGTTGCCAATAGGATTGATGACTCAAAACATCGCCAGTGGTGCCAATTACGGCTGGGGTAAGGATAATGTATATAACCTCAGCACTTACACACTCGGTAATACTTGGAAAGTTTTCTATAGTTCAGGAGGGAATAACCTTAAACTAGCGATTAAAGCTGCGGAAGAGGCCAGTCCAGTACAGAATAACACAGCCGCTCAATGTAAAATTGTGCTTGCGCAAATGATGTACGAGGCTACTACATTGTATGGAGATGTACCATTTTCTGAGGCGTTTCAACCTGAACAGTTTCCCTATCCAAAATATGACCAGCAGAAAGACGTGTTCGAGGGGATAATAGCGATGCTAGATCAAGCTATTGGGCAGATCGACCCTGCCAATCCGTTGAAGTTGACAGATTATGATATTTACTATGGAGGCGATATGGCAAAATGGACCCGACTGGCAAATTCTATCAAATTTAAGGTTCTTATGACGATGGTTGACAAGGATCCATCAAAGGCAACTCAGATAGGACAGTTACTTGCCGATCCTTCTTCCATGCTTAGTTCTGCAGCAGACACGTGGCAGCAAAAATATTATGCCACGACAAACAACGAAAACCCTAAGTACCGTCTTCTGAAGGAGTACACCAACGGAGAAAATCAATGGTTCTTTGCAAACAACAATGTATTTAAATACATGGAGCCAATAGACGACCCGCGTATCCCACAATTTTTTGATCCGGGTGCCGATGGTGAGTATAGAGCAGTTGAGACGGAAGCGACCGCAAATGCAAATACCTCGCTCATTAGTGCTTACTTATATAGACCGGACGCCCCTTCGGTGATTCTGTCTTATCAAGAAATACTGCTACTACAAGCAGAGGCATATGCAAGAGGGCTGGGTGTCGGACAAAATCTTGGTACTGCTCAGCAGCTCTATAGCGAAGGAGTTAGACAGTCAGCCTTGTTTTACGGTGTCAGCGCTTCTGATGCTCAAGCGTTTGTCACTGAAGACTTGCCGAATTTGACAACATCGCCTGATCCGTTAAGACAGATACATTTGCAGCAATGGGTTGATTTAATGGACCGTCCTATGGAGGCGTTTGTACAGTGGCGCCGGTCAGGTCCGGAGGGATCTGAAGTGCCGGAATTAACTTTGCCGTTGGGCGCATTTTCTGGTCCGCTGATAAGAAGATTTACTTTGTCAGAGGATGAAATTGCCGCAAACCCGAGCATTCCAAATCCACAGCCGAAGTATTTCGACAAGATGTGGTTTGACTTATAATAAGCACGCACATAAAGGGGTCATATTAATATGGCCCTTTTTTATGATCTTTGTTTTGCCTTAACAGGTCCGACGCCAGACAGGTTCTGCCCACCATTACATTGCCCGAATTATGAAGTACCCCATAGAATCCACACGAATTTTTTAAGTAGGTCGGTCGTAATCAATCATTAAGATTGACCGACTTTGCGCGATTCAATGTATAATTGGGGAGTTACTCTAAACAGGTCTTCATCGGGTATAAACTGAATGTGAACAACCTTAGTAGAGTTTCAGAGAGAATAATTATAATTGCCCCAAGTTGATAAAATTTTGACTATCTACGGGTTATAGGCCCTTTGGTTCCTATGAGTTGGTTATCGATTCTGTGTTAACTTTTACCGGCTTATCGTCTATGTGGATAGACATAATTCCATTTGTTATTGTGCTTATTTCTAACTTCTTAAGAAGAAGGGCAGTGCCAAAGTAGAGTTTGATAGGCTTTATCCCAGCCCTTTGCCCACCACTATAGCACGATTGTCGTCAATGTGGCCTGCAGGAAAATCAAAGTAGACAGGGTAGTCATACCTGTTGACCACTTGTAATATGATTTCTTGAGTTGTTTGACCAAAAGGGATTTTTTCTTGCGGCATTTCGTTGAACGCGCCGACGATGAGGCCTTTAAGCTTTTCCAGCTTTCCCGATCTGTCTAACATCCGCATCATGCGGTCCACAGCAGCAGGTCGCTCTCCAACATCCTCAATAAAAAGAATTTTATCTGTGTAGTCCATTGCAGAAACAGAGCCTTCCAACATCACTAATAGCGTAAGGTTCCCCCCGATGATTGGTCCTGATTTAGGCAGATTTGGATACCCATACTCAATCGGCTCCCCAAACAATGCGCACCTCAAAGATTCAAGGGATTCGGGCGTGGCATCATCAAAAGTATAGGGCATCGGACCGTGTATGCTTTGTATGCCATATACCGCGTACAGGTGGGACAGCAATACGGTAACGTCGCTGAAACCGACGATCCATTTAGGGTTTTCAACAAAGTGAGTAAAGTCAAGCTCATCGATAATACGAAGGCAGCCATAGCCGCCCCGTCCAGCTATAATAGCGCTTACTGAAGGGTCGTTCATGAACCGTTGAAGGTCGGCGCGGCGCAACTCGTCGGTGCCGGCAAACTGGTGATGTTCAGCGGTAACACTTTCTCCCAATACGACCTCCAGTCCCCACGACTGAAACACCTCTATGGCCTTATCAATCGGTCGGGGCAGCCTGCTGGCAGGGCACACAATGGCAATCTTATCGCCCTTTTTTAAATAGGCGGGCTGTTTAATCATGAGGTAAAACGCTTATCTTTGCCAAAATAATAAAAATAGTTTTGGATAATAGTAAAATAAAACGATATACGGTTACGGCCGCCCTTCCTTATACAAACGGCCCTGTGCATATTGGTCACCTGGCGGGGGTGTACCTTCCGGCGGATACCTATGTGCGTTACCTGCGGTCGAACAAAAGAGATGTGAAGTTCGTGTGCGGATCAGATGAGAACGGTGTTCCTATTACGCTAAAGGCCAAAAAAGAGGGCGTATCTCCCCAGGAGGTGGTCGATAAATATCACAAGATCATTGGTGATTCTTTCAAGGAGTTCGGGATTTCTTTTGATATCTATCATCGTACTTCGTCCCTGATGCATCATCAGACGGCGTCGGATTTCTTTGAGACGCTGTATGAAAAAGGCGTATTTACAGAGGAGGTAACCGAGCAGTATTATGATGAGAAGGCCCAGACTTTTCTGGCCGACCGCTACATTACGGGCACCTGCCCTAAATGTGGTAACGAAAACGCTTATGGCGACCAGTGTGAGAGCTGCGGCAGTACGTTGAACGCGACCGACCTGATCAATCCAAAGTCTACGCTTTCGGGCGAGCCTCCGGTGAGAAAGGAAACCAAGAACTGGTTTCTGCCGCTCGACCAGTACGAGGATCAATTAAGGGCTTATATAGACAGCCACAAAGAGTGGAAACCCAATGTGTTCGGTCAATGCCAGAGCTGGCTTAACGCTGGTCTGCAACCCAGGGCCATGACGCGCGACCTGGATTGGGGCATTAAGGTCCCCCTCAAAGATGCAAAGGGCAAGGTTCTGTATGTTTGGTTTGATGCACCAATCGGTTATATTTCGGCGACTAAGGAGCTGTTTGAGTACGCCCGTCTGGATGTGTGGAACCCGAAATCAGAGGAATACTATATCAACCAGAAGGAACTCGAAAAAGGTAACTGGGAAGACTACTGGAAAAGCGATGAAACCAAGCTGGTGCATTTTATCGGGAAGGACAACATCGTGTTTCACTGCATTATCTTCCCCGCCATGCTCATGGCACACGGGGGCTATACCCTGGCCGACAACGTGCCGGCCAATGAGTTCCTGAACCTGGAAGGCCAGAAGATCTCGACGTCTAAGAACTGGGCGGTATGGCTCAACGAGTATCTTGAGGAATTTAAAGATAAGCAGGACGTGCTGCGGTATGTGCTTACCGCCACCGCACCGGAAACGAAGGATAACGACTTTACCTGGAAGGACTTTCAGGCACGAAATAACAACGAGCTTGTGGCGGTGTTCGGCAATTTCGTAAACCGTGTGGTTGTGCTTACGCATAAGTATTTTGGAGGCAAGGTGCCAATGCTGATGAACGTCACACCGGAAGACCAGCAGGTTATTGATGAGCTTGCGGCATACCCGGCACGTATAAGTGCTTCGATTGAAAACTACCGTTTCCGGGAAGCGCTTGCCGAGGTGATGAATGTGGCGCGGCTGGGTAATAAATATCTGGCTGATACGGAACCTTGGAAAGTGATTAAAACCGATGAGGACCGCGTACGTACCATTTTAAATATCAGCTTGCAGATCGCTGCTTCGCTGGAGATATTGATAGAACCGTTCTTGCCTTTTACGGCCGACAAGCTGATGAAGATGTTCAATTACGGTGGGTACCTGTGGGAGGATGCTGGCAAGATGAACCTGCTGGCACGGGGTCACCAGCTCAATGAACCTGTATTGCTGTTCGAGAAAATTGAGGATGAAACCGTGCAGGCACAGATAGACAAGTTAAACCGGAGCAAGGCAGATAATGAAGCAGGCACTGCAGTCGCCACAGTAGCTCCCGCAAAGGAAAACATACAGTTTGAACAGTTTAGCGCTTTAGACATCCGGGTTGCTACTATTGTAGCAGCAGAGAAAGTAGCTAAAACTAAAAAATTGCTTAAGCTAACGCTTGATGCTGGGCTTGATGAGCGAACAGTGGTGTCTGGCATTGCCGAATACTATCAGCCAGAGGATATTATTGGTAAGCAAGTCAGCGTGGTGGTCAACCTTGCTCCCCGCGAGATCAAAGGAATTTTATCCCAGGGCATGATCCTGATGTCTGAGAATGCTGATGGATCTTTGGCTTTTGTGGCCCCTGTCGTAGCACATAAAGCAGGCAGCGTAATCCGATAGATTGCGGCTTGGGTTCAAATATTATTTTTATATTTGCGCCTGCCTGCATTTGTAGGCGTCTGGTCTCATAGTTCAACGGATAGAATAGAAGTTTCCTAAACTTTAGATGTGGGTTCGATTCCCGCTGAGACCACTCGATTACAGCGTCTGGGTTTCAGGCGCTGTTTTATTTTTCCAAATTGTTGTTATTTGCTCTCGTCAAAACCTCATAGATAGCCCCAACCCATATTCTCGCCCATTATAAAAAGGCATAGCAGTTCCGCTTAAGTTATCTCTTCTTTTAAAGAAGGTGTTCTTAATGGCGGGATGAATCCAATAAGCTATTTTGGTGCTTAAGATTCCGATTCCGGCGCCTGTGGCAACATCCGTAAGCCAATGCCTTTCGTTTGACATTCTAAATAAGCCCGTACCAGCGGCGACTACATAGCCTGTAATACCATACCACTTAGACACGTCTTTATATTCCTGATGTAAATATTCGGCGCCCATAAAAGCCGTAGCCGTATGCCCGGAAGGAAACGCCCGTGTGTCTGAGCCATCTGGTCTGGTAACTTTTGAAGTCTTTTTGATGATGTTCACCGAGCCACTCATCAAGAGATAGGCCGTGGCCAAAACAATGGTTCTATCTTTGAAACTATTTTTTCCTGGTAGGCCTAACGCATTCAGGGCATAAACAGATAAAAAAGGGCTGTATTGAGCATAATCGTCCCAGTTTACCTTCTTATCATCATGGTCTCTGAATTCATTTTTTACGCGAGTGTTGAAATCTTTTAAAGTAGGGCTGAAAAGGCCAACAACTCCATACCCGATCAGCACACCAGGTATGATAAGTGCTCTGGGTTTGAAGGAAATATTCCGCTTGTTTGTTACTGAGTCAATTAAGGAATCTTGTCCCTGGACCTGTAAGCTAGTCGCCGACAATAGAAGAAGCATGATAATTATCTTATTCATGATTTAAGTTCGTTGGTTCAATTTTCGGCTAAAGTATATTTCTGCTGAACCCGCAATTTTTATATATACAAAGTGCCTCAGTTTATAGATTAAAGCAGCTTTTGCATCTAGGAAAATAAATTGCACACGCAGACTTCACTACGCCATCCCATATTTTTCGTTTGGTATATATTTAATGCGCTTTTGTATAGTTAAAATCTGCTTCTCCCGTGTATTGCTTATTTTGCTTACGCCCAGAAATAGACTATGAATAGAATTCTACGCAGAAAGACCATGGATGCAAACTGTATACTTCAGTTGATCATTTCAGAAAAGTACCGGTTTCAGCGCCATTTGCTACTGATCGCATTTTGTATTGTGGTCTTATATTATAGCCCGCCCGACTACCAAGAACCCTTTGAAACTTACAACCGACTGGTCATTTTTTCGCAAATAATTCTGCTGGCCTATAGCAATATGTATTTTTTTGTCCCGGTGTTCCTGTTCAGGCAAAAATATCTCAGCTATGGGCTCTTTGTGCTTTCAGCGATGGTTCTATCGTTCTACATTCACGAGGCCTTTTCTTATGTTTTTAAACTAGATCTATTACCGAATGAGGACGACAGTATTAACTTTTTTACGTTCTCCTTTATGACCATGGTGCTCATTATTGCTTCGGCCTCAGTAAAATTGTTTCAGCGTTGGGTAGCTGATACTCAGGTGATTCATGGTTTAGCACTGGCGAAAACAAACGCCGAACTGGAACAGCTCAAGAATCAGATCAATCCGCACTTCCTTTTTAACATGCTTAACAATGCGAATGTATTGATTGAAGATGATCCCAGAAAAGCCTCTCAGGTTCTGATGAAATTAAGTGATTTACTCCGTTATCAGCTTTATGACAGTTCAAGGGAGGAAGTGTTGCTAACTTCAGAAATTCGTTTCCTGGAAGATTTTTTAAACCTGGAGAAGGTTAGGCGGGATAATTTCAAATTTCTCATCTCCAAGGAAGGTGAATTGAGCGGTGTGCAGGTTCCTCCGTTATTGTTCATTTCATTTGTTGAAAATGCGGTAAAGCATAATAATGATTCGATAAAATCATCCTACGTAAATTTGTTTTTTGATGTGCGTCCTGCTGAGCTTTTTTTCAGGTGTATAAACTCGAAGCCAGCTATTAAAGCGGTGAATAAATCGGGCGGGTTAGGCCTGTCAAACATTAAACGACGACTAGAGCTTTTATTTCCCGCTTCTCATGACTTGAATATCAAAGACGATCCGGAAGCGTATTGCGTTACCTTAACCATAAAATTATAGCATGAACTGCATCATAGTAGACGATGAGCCACTAGCAAGAAAAGCGATCCAAAAGTTGGTTTATCAGACGGATAATTTAGAATGTATAGCTTCATTTAACGGGACTGATGCTACAAGGGAATTTCTGTCAAAAAATGCCGTCGATCTGATATTTCTAGACATTCAAATGCCAGGAGTGAACTGAATTGAATTTGCCAGAACTATTGCTAAAACGACCTTAGTGGTGTTCACAACCGCTTTTCATGAATTTGCCTCTGAGAGCTATGAAGTTGATGCTATCGACTATCTAATCAAGCCAGTGAAATTGGAACGCTTTCAAAAAGCGGTTGAAAAGGCGCAAACCTATTCCAAATTATTCCGTACGGATCAAGCCAGCAGCAATATTGAAAACGTCACCGACGATTATATTTTTGTGAGGGCAGACCGCAGGATGTTTAAAGTGTATTTTAATGATATACTTTACATCGAAGGATTGAAGGACTATGTGATTATTTACCTGGAGAATCAGAAGGTAATTACTTTGATGAACATTAGGACCATTCATGAATTGCTTCCTAAAAAGCTTTTTGTAAGGGTAAGCAAATCTTACGTTATCAATGTTCACAAAATGGATTCGGTAGACAACAATACCGTATACATCGGAAAGAATGAAATTCCGATCGGCAATATTTACAGGGATTTCTTTTTCAGTGAATTTGTAACCAGGAAAGTTTTAAATAGATAAGCAATTGGTGCGTATTTAACGCACTTAAAAAAATAAGCCCGATTTTTTTATCAAGGTGCAGATGCTATTTTTTTTCGTAGCGTAAGGATGCAAGCGTGCCCTGATAATGTACAAAACTTTTGAGGGGTATTCTTAGACCTTCGTCATGGAATCCTTGGTTATAGGTTCTGAACTGGTTAAACCCTGGATGCCAGAATCCAGCCTCTCCAAAATAATACTTGGCCCCTCTTTTTTGTATGGTCCAAGTCGATTGAAATTCTGACCCACTACTTGTATAATACGTGGCTTTCCCATCTTCGTGCACAACCATGTCGTAACTCGTATTATCCTCCAGATTGGTGACCGTCCAGTTTCCAAGTACCAGTTTAGCATAAATATGGGTTGAGTCAATCTGATATTTAACCGTTGTAGTGATGGTTTTCCTGATCTGCTTATTACTGAAGTTTGGATTACTGTAAGTTATATCAAAACTTACCCGCTCGTCGGATGTACCGGATACTGTGGGGGTAATCTGAAAATTGCCGTCGGCCGATTTTGAGAAATCAATATTGACCTTAGGATTAGTAACATTGGAAATGCTTAAGTATGCGCCGCTAATCTGTCGAGTTAATATATTGGCATTCGTTTTAAGCGATGCAAGAAGGACACTGGGCTTAAAGCGATCTGGCACCTTGTTTAAAATATTGGTTACCTCAGATCTTAATTCAATCACGCTTGTCAGAAAAGCCCTTAATGCCCCGCTGATCTCATTCCCGGATTGGTCTGAGGAGATAAGGCTTCTGAAACGCCCCTGTATGGAAATAACACGCTGCTCTCCATGCGGATACTCCTGTTCGGTCTCAGCAAGTAAATTGTCGTACGGTGCAAATGAGGTGTTGAGCAATGTTCGCATGTCAGCCAGATTAACGCTGAGCGAAGCCATTACTTCCGTTGCTAAATATCCCAAAGCAATTCCGGTGCCTATTGTACCTATGACCGGTATAGCGCTTGTAACGGGAACGAGCATTATTGTGGCGGCCAGCTTCGCTATGTTGTTTCTTAAAATCCGCGAAGAATTTAACCACTGTGTTAATGCATAGTTCTGTTCGGTTTCATAATCATATAGGTCAACGTCTGAGGTCGTAACCATCTTGGGTTGTATATCCAAAGGGTTTTTCGAAATGCTTTGAGTGACTTTTGCCAACTGGTCAATCCATTGATAATTGCTGGCCATGGTTCGGGCAAAAGCCAGTTTCTCTTCTGGGCTCAGCTTATTGTAAGCAGCCTCGTATTCATCAAACAGGGTCTTAAATCTTTGTCTGTCGGCCGCCAGTGCGGCTTTATCTTCGTCACTTGTGGCATTGTTTTGAGTGCTTTGTTCAAAACTGTTTAAAATGTTGTTAAAACCTGTTAAATATTTTTCATGGTATTCTTCTGCCGTCTTTATAGACGGCGCATGACTAATGCTAATAGAGAGTTCAAAAGGACGATCGGCCACAAATCCCACATTGTATTCTCCTGCCGGAAGATCCGGCACGATAAAATGTGCAAAATTGTCTATGATAACTATTTTTACCAATTTTCCATTAATTGTCGAGCTAACTTCTTTTTGTTGAATGGAAACTTCCTGCAAAGCGATCTGTACAACCTCGTAAGGATAGTAACTGTTTGTACTAGCCTCCAGCTGAATTGTTTCTGGTTCTTCACTCTTATTCTTTTTGCAACCGGTAATGCTAAGCACGAAAAGAGCGGCAAGAGCGAAAACTTTAGAGGGTAAGTGTTTAATCATGAGGTTTTTTAGAATTGACAGTAAAAATTTTGGTTAAAAATACAATAAAGTATGAAATGGCACAAAAAGGGTGTTTTTTCGCTATCTATCTATATAGCTGGGCGGTAATAATGAGTTAGCCGTAATCGTAAGCCTACGGCTTCTTGCCTTATCAGTTGCGTGCAAGCGCGGCGTCTGTCTGGTATTTGCCTTTCATTCCTGTCTGGATATTGCCCCAATATTTAGCGTCTGCTAAGCGGTTAAACCCGGGCAATGTCCGGGTAACATCCGGGCAGCAACCGGGTAGTATCCGGGCAAGAAGGCTTGGCAGACGAAACCCTGATACTCCGGCGAGGCGGTAAAAACTGGAAAGTTTAATCGCACCTGACATACTGTTGTCACTTCAGCATTCGACATTCGCACGATCATAAACTTTAAAAAATTCGAGTATGAGAAATGCAAATTTGGTGTCCGTAAGGATAATCACGGCAGACATCAAGCGATTGGTTCACTTTTTTGAGCAGGCTACAGGGGCAACAGCAGTTTGGGCAACAGAGGATTTTGCCGAGCTAAAATCGGACGCTTTTACGCTGGCTATTGGAAGTTCGCGCACTATGGCTTTTTTCTCTGAGGGCGTTGCGACGCCTGAAGCGAATAAAAGCGTTATTATAGAATTCCTGGTGGACAATGTAGATGAAGACTACGAAAGAATCAAGGCACTGACCACAGAAATTGATCAGCAACCCACTACCATGCCATGGGGAAACCGGTCCCTGCTCTTCCGTGATCCGGACGGCAATCTAATCAATTTCTTTACGCCCGTAAGCGATGAAGCGAAGAAAAGGTTTGCGATTTAATAAGCGCAAACACTTACTGCGCCTCTCAGCAGGATCAGGAAGAGGTTGAAAGCAGGTAGCAGCTAATGAGCAGCAGACCGGTATCGCGGTGTGTAAGCATATAGGTTTTGATCGACTGCAGGGCTTTGGTCATGTGGCTGTTTACAGTCGCCACGGAGATGCCGAGAATCTTGCCTGCCTCTTCGTAGCTTCGCCCTTCAAGTTTACATAGTTCAAATACCTGCTTTCGCTGGGGTGAAAGCTGATTGATGGCATCCTTCAATAAGGCCGAGGCTTCTTTGCTGAGCAGAATGTCTTCACCGCTCAGGTAATGCTCGGTACCGCGCAAGATCAGCTGTTCGATCAGCGTGTTGTCTGACGCCACTTTCCTGAAGTAGTTGTACACCAAATTTCTGGCGACCGTATATATGAAGGGCTGGAAAGGTTTCTCTGGGATAATTTTTTCACGGTTGTCCCACAGCTTAATGAACAACTCCTGCAATAATTCGTCGGCAATATCCTTATCCCTCACCATCCTGAGCATCTTTAGATACATAGGTTTGCCGTAAGCCGCATAAATTCCATTAAAAGCTTTCTCGTCGCCTTTTTTGAGACGGGCAAGCAAGTCGTTTTGATGAGAATCTTCTAAAATTGTCAAAAGGCTAAGGGGCTATTGCACATCAAATCTAACGATTTTAAAAAAAAGTTGAGAATTTCCCCGATTGGAGTCATTGTTTTTTGGCCCGGGCGTGTATTGCTTAATAATGGGAGAAATGAAAGCACCGGCTGATAGCCTGTTTGCGAAATATCTGGAGGGTAAATGCAGTGCGTCGGAAACGCGGACGCTGTTGCAGCAGTTTGGCCTTGCCGAAAACGAGAGACTTTTAAAGGAAGCCATATTGGCTGAACTTGAAAGGGATTTTGTTGCTGTTTCGGAGTCGGCCGATCTTGATGCCCGGCTTAGTGCAATCGGGTCATCCCTCAAGGCACACATCACGCATAATAAAGAAACAGGCAAGCCGTTCTTACTGAAGTTTTGGCCTCGTGTTGCCATTGCTGCGGCTGCGGTAGCGACAATAGTATTGTCTGTACATTTCTTCTTTCCGGGATATACCGATGTAACGGGAACTTCTGAAAAGATTGTATATAAAAACGATGTAAACCCAGGAACCGACGCAGCTACGCTGACTTTGGCCAACGGGGATACCATACAGCTTAACGGATCTAAGAAGGGTGTGATTATAGGAGGGGATATCAAATATAACGATGGGGATGTTGTAGAAACCGGACTCGCCGGGTCACAGGAGTTGACTGCTCAAACGCCACGTGGAGGTACTTATCAGTTTACGCTTTCTGATGGTACACGTGTATGGATGAACGCAGAATCTAAAATCTCGTTCCCGTCACGGTTCAGCGGAGATCAGAGAGAAGTGAAGTTGGAAGGTGAAGCCTACTTCGAAGTCGCAAAGCGGGCACAACCATTTGTCGTTGCCACCGGATCTCAGAAGGTTGAAGTGCTGGGCACGCATTTCAATATTAAGGGTTATACAGGCGACAGCGACATCAGAACGACGTTGCTGGAAGGTTCGGTGCGCGTTAGCAGGGCTGATGAGCGTATCTCCGAGGTAATAAGGCCGGGCGAGCAGGCCATCAATCGCGGGAATATACTGGTTGAGAAGGTAGACGTATCGGAGGCCGTAGCCTGGAAAAATGGCAGTACCTTATTCAAAGAAAGAACACTCGAGAGTATCATGCGGGAATTGTCGCGCTGGTACGACGTGCAGGTCGTTTATGAGCCAGGCGCGCCCAAACAGGAAACCTATAGCGGCGCGGTATCGCGAACAAGGAATCTTTCGGCAATATTGGAAAGAATGCAGACCACCGGGAGCGTGAGGTTCAGGATAGAAGGCAAAACCGTAGTGGTAATGAAATAATTAAGATCGTCCTAAACAGCTAATATGAGTATTAACCTAAAACCGATTATGAGAAAAATTCTACGTTACTAAAGAGGAGAAAACGGAGCTTAAATAAAAGCCGGAAAGTGCTACCAACACTTCCCGGAAATAGTTTGAGCGACCATGCCTGAAAATCAGGAAGAACATTTTTGCTAAACAATTAAGTACCAACTCAAACCGATTCAAACTTATGCATTATTGCTAAACAAAGCAATAAGTAACTGGTCTGTCGTCGACCACGCTGGGTTTGAACACTAAACAAACGACGAAGTATGAAAAATGCTTTAAACCGAGGTGAGCCATTTGCAGGGCTGCCAACCAAAATCCTATTGATTATGAAGTTAATCATAGTTCTAATGACCACTTTATTCGTTCACGCAAGTGCTGCGGGTTTTGCTCAGAAAGTAACGCTAAACGAAAAAGGCGCCTCTCTTGGAAACGTAATCAATAAGATCCGTGCACAGACCGGGTATGATTTTGTATTCAATACCAAAGAAGTTGAAGGGGCAAACAAAGTAACTATCTCTCTAAATAATGTGGAACTGGATGAAGCTTTGAAAGCGCTTTTCAGGAACCAAAATCTTAGTTATTCCGTAAAGGACAAGTTTATCGTTATTGAACCGGTAAAACGCTCTTTTATTGACAATATAACTGCAGTTTTTAAAAATATCGACGTGCGTGGCCGGGTAATAGACTCCCTGAGTGGCGAGCCCCTTGCTGGAGCAACAGTAACAGTTAAAGGCCGCAAGCAAAGCGTTAGAACAGGTGCTGACGGCGGCTTCTATATTCCGAATGTGGAAGATAATGCTGTATTGGTTGTAAGCTATACCGGCTACTCGTCTAAAGAAGTTCGCTCTTCTGGAGATGTAGGAACGATCCGCTTGTCGATGACAGTTGGAAGCCTGGAGGAAGTTGCGGTAACTGTTAATACAGGATACCAGCGTATAAAGCCTGAGCAAAGCACAGGTGCAGTTGCAAAGATCACTACCAGAGAATTTGAATCGAGAGTGAGTACAAACTTCCTTGATGGTCTGACTAACAGGTTGCCAGGTTTGATGATTAATAATGACGTCCTGTTTACCAGCACGACACCGGGTAGCACAGGTGCTAATTCAAGGCCGTTGTTCAATATCAGAGGTATCTCTACTATGTCGGCCAACCAAAACCCACTCATCGTTGTAGATGGTTATCCAACGGAATTGACGCTTGAGATGATCGACCCGAATGAAATTGCGTCTGTAACTATCCTTAAGGATGCGGCAGCGGCTACCGTATATGGAGTTAGAGCTTCTAACGGGGTAATTGTTATTGAAAGGAAGCAAGCTAAGAAAGGTAGTCCTCAGTTTAATTTCAGGGCTACTGCAGAGCTCACGCCCAAAGAAGATTATACCCGTTATAGATGGGCCGACGATGCTTCTTCTATTGTTTCAAACTATCAGAGATATACCCAGAGCAATATTGTCAATGCCAATTCGTGGGGCTTGTTGTCTACCTCAACTGCTGGTACTGGCGGGGCAGTGCGCCGTTCGCCAGCATTTTACATCCTGGCTCAACAAGCAGCTAAGATGATTACGCCAGAGCAGGCGGAACAGTCGTTTGCCGAACTTGCAAGTTATGACAATCTTGAAGACTATAGTCGTTTGTTTTTGCGCACTGCTGCCCGGCAGGTGTACAACTTCAATGTTTCAGGGGGTAACGACAACGCCTTATATTACATTACTGGTAATTTTACCGGCGATAGGGACAACAAGATTGAAAATGATAACAACAGTACCTTACTATCTGCACGTACTACGCTCAGGTTTAGTCCGAAATTGTCGTTGGAACTAACCACGGACTACCAGGAACTCCGTGTCAACACAGCGCCGGTACCGGGTATTACTTCGATCAATCCCTATGAGCGCCTTCAAGATGTTAACGGGAATCCAACTTTCCTTCTTAGCTCAAGTATAGCGCCGTCTTTAAATAGTATTATGATGTCGCAAGGTCTTGATGATCACATGTACTATCCGCTTGTAGATGTTAATGAAATCAGCGATAAAACCCGTACAGCGAGTAATCGTATCACGGCGAATTTCAACTATAATATCGCTAGCGGCCTGGATTTAGGATTCGGGGGCATTTATGAGAACTCGCGTACAGATTTGCGCCATTATGCCTCAGATCTATCATCTGAATCGCGCCAATTAACGAATGCTTATGTAGTGCGTAATGCTGATGGTTCGTATAAATATAATGTTCCTAAAGGTGGGTTCCTTCGTCAGTATTCAGGTAATTTATCGAGCTACACTGCCCGTACACAGCTCAACTATAACAAAGTCCTGGCTAGCGATCATTCCATAAATGGTATTTTAGGTGCTGAGCTTAGGAACGTGGTGAGCAAAGGGAATACAGCATCTTACTTTGGGTATAATGACGAGACCTTGTTGCAGCAGCCAATCGATTTCATGTCGATGAATACGGCGGCAATCAGAGGAACGTTTCTGGTAGGTGCCCCGTTGCAAAACGCGTTCGACAGATACTACAACCAACAATTTGAGGAAGACAGGTTTCTATCAGCATACGGTAACCTGGTCTACTCTTATAAAAATAAATACTCCGCGACCGGAAGTATGCGTATCGACCAATCGAATTTGTTTGGTACGAATCCGAAATATAAATACAAGCCACTATGGTCTGTAGGTGCAGCCTGGAATGTACACAAAGAAGATTTTTTAGAGAACGTCAACTGGCTTGATCAGACTAAACTACGCGTTGCCTACGGTTTTAACGGTAACGTAGCGAAGTTGTCCCTTCCGGAGGTTATCGCGCAAAGTCGTATAAATCCGTATACCTCTCCCTCAAGCCAGTCGCTCGTGATGCTTGCTTATGCCAACAGTAGTTTGCGGTGGGAACAAACGCGGAATTTGAACGCTGGTTTGGATTATGCCATTTTCAAAAGAGTAAACGGTAGTTTTGATTTCTACGAAAAACGCAGTACTGATCTGATGGCTAACTCCCAGATCGACCCTACGATCGGTGTTAGTCCAACCCTGATTAACCAGGCTACAATTAGAAACAGAGGTCTGGAGTTTAGTCTGCGTGCCGACTGGATTGCTACGCCTACATTCAACTGGAATACAGGAATCGTTGCAGCTAGAAACACGAGTAAAGTCCTTGATGTTTTTCAGACGGGAAACTTCAGCCCACAGACACTTAGTCAGCTAGGGTTTGTTAAGAATGCTCCGGTAGGTGCAATGTACTCTTATCGATATGCAGGTATTGACAATGAGGGCTATTCATTAATTCAGGATACCGAAGGAAATATCTATCGCACAAATGTAAATAGTGCCGGGAACGCTACTGCGGAGTTGATGGCAAGAGAAAACTCTGGCGTCGCTTATTATACCGGTTCTTCGATTCCTACAATTAATGCTGGCTTAAGCAACAGGGTTGATATAGGTAACTTCTATGTCTTCGCTATGGTGAATTATTACGGTGGATTCAAAGTCAGAATTCCTCGTCCTAATCCGTCATCTATGAGGCCTCTCGAGGGTGCCGGCAATTTCTGGAAAGCTCCCGGTGATGAAAATGCAACAGATGTAATGGGCTTGCCAGGGTATGGTAGTGCTAATTCTAATGCTGCGTACAATTTTGCAGACTCTTATATAGCGCATGGAGATTATATCACCTTGGGTGACTTGACACTGTCTTACCGTCTAGATAATACCGGATTTATTAAAAAGGCAGGACTGAAGACCGTTGAGCTTAAAGCTCAGGCTTCTAATTTATGGACGGTTGGTATGAACAGATATAACTATAGCAGTGCTACAAGAAGTTATGAAAAAGCATATCTGACACCGACGTATTCATTCGCCTTATTTACCAACTTTTAACCGTAAACACATGAAAAATTATAAGCTAAAAATTGTTCAGCTGATGGTTTGCTGCCTGGTATTTACCGGATGCGATAAATACCTGGATATAACGCCTAAAGGCAAAAGGCTGCTCTCCACGGTTGACGACTACGAACAATGGCTTAATAGCGAGTCGCTTGTAACCGGTGTTGGCTACCCCTACGCCATTATCAATTACATGGGGGACAATGTCGACGTACTCAACATTAAAAATCCGCCAGTAGAAGAGGCGGAGCGAATTTATACGTGGTCTACTCAATTTGAGATGAATCTTTCAAAAGCTCCGGCTTTTTGGGGCGACCATTATGCTAAGATAAACTTGTTTAATACCGTGTTAATCGGAATCGACGAGGCCACAGGAGGTACCGCAATTAAAAAGCGCAGCCTGAGGGCTGAAGCCTTGCTTGGCCGGGCATTGGAGTATTTCTATCTGGTTAACGAATATGGCAAGCCGTACGACGCGGCTACTGCCGATCAAGATTTGGCTGTGCCATTTGTAACGTCAAACGATGTGACGCAGGTTGTTCCAGCACGCAGTACTGTAGCGGTTATTTACAAGCATATCATCGACGATATTAATACCGCCATACCAGACTTACCGGCTGATAATAGCACAAACCGATTCCGCGGTTCCACTGCTGCAGCTTACAGCTTGCTGTCGCGTGTCTATTTCTATGCCCGCAATTATCCGGAAGCACTCCGGTACGCTGAACTAGCGTTAGCGAACACCAGGGCGGTTATGATAAATTATAATGGAGGTTTTCCCGCGAGCAACCTGCTCAGCACTCATGCAGACGTTATCTATGGGCGAATGGCCATTGGGCAAGCCCCTGCGACGCTTGAATTTATGCGCTCATTTGCGGCAAATGACCTTCGCGTAAGAGCCCTTTATCAAAGTGCTGACAACTATACTTTTGTTAATAGAGGCGCGACTTCGTATTTCCCCGCGGCCAGAACTCCGAATCTGACCTATGTGAATACTGGTACCTCCGTTCAGGAAATGAAACTGATTGCAGCGGAAAGTGCAGCAAGGGCAAACAACCTGGAAGTAGCTTTACAGCATCTGGATGATGTCCGCAAAAATAGATTTCCAGCGGCGAGCTATGTGCGTTATACCTCATCAAACGCAGATGAGGTTCTGGCCGAAGTACTAAAAGAAAGAAGTCATGAATTGCCTTATAATGGGTTGCGCTGGTTTGACATGCGCAGGCTAAACAAAGAGGGACGGATGGGTACCGTAACCCGTCGTAATGCCCAGGGAGAAGTGGTGGCTACGCTGGAGCCGAACAGCGAGCGCTACACCTTGCAGATACCTATCCAAGTAATGAGTTATAACCCTGGAATGCAACAGAATCCATAACTAAAAGAAGAAAGCAATGCGAAATTTATATATAGCAGCAGTTTGTTCGTTAATTGTCCTGTTAACGGCCTGCAGTAAAGAAAATGCCAAGATGACGCTGCCCGAAGGCAGTGTGTCATTCCATTTGCCAAACGGTAAGGATACTGTGCAGATGCCTGTGTCCATATTGAAAGATACAACGACGGTTCTAGAGCTAAAGGCTACTTTAGGCTCTCCGTCTTCCGGTGAGCACTGGGTGACGTTTGCCGTTGACAGCACAAAATTGAATGAATACAGATCTAAGTACGGGGCAGCAACTCTTTTGCCAGCTACCTCCTACCTTCTATACAAAAACAATGCACGAATTTCCGCTAACGGTACAGTATCGGAGGCTGGCGTGTTGAACATTGGTGCACAAACCAAGCTCACAGAGTATACAACGTATGTGCTACCGCTGGTGATCAAATCCGTAGACGGCAAAGAAGATGCTTCAGCAGGAGAAGTATTTTACTATGTATTTAAAACGGGTAAGCCGCTTTTTGTTAACAAAACAGGTTGGACTATCGCTGCTTTCTCTTCGCAAAATTCAACCGCCAACGCGGCGACTGCAGTATTGGACGCTAATAATACAACAACATATTGGACTTCAAATATTCAGCAACAGATGCCTCAATTTGTTTCCATCAACTTTAATCGTGAAGTAACGTTTCATGCGGTAGTTTATTATTTGCCTAATGCTTTGGTATACCCAACTCAAGGAGGCTATCCCACTTCAATCCAGATTGAAACAAGTATGAACGGGACGGCGTGGGTAAATAAGGGAATATATGCCGGTAATATTGTAAATAAAATGCAAACCATCGAAATCGGTGAAACGACAGCTCGGTTCATGCGATTTACGGTACTTGCAGCTGTTAAATATTCAAACGTATACGATGCTATATTCATCAGCGGTATCTCACTGGTACCATAACACTTATTGCACCGAAATATAAATTATGAACAACAAATCGATATTATTTCTAATGCTGCTGCCATTTATGGCAGCAGCTCAAAAAACGTATACCATCACAGGTAAATTGCCTGCAATTAAGGGCGAGGCTAAAGCTTATCTCGTGCTCTTCAAAGAAGGAGCCTGGAAAGAGGTCGATTCTGCTGAGATTAAGGCGGGCAAGTTCAAGTTTACAGGTAGTGTAGATGAGCCGCAGAGTGCATTGTTGACCGTTAGGCAAAAGGGAAAAGCTGATGCTGGACAGCAGCGTGATAGTCAGGATTTCTTTATTGAAAATTCTAAGATCGAGGTTGTTGGTACAGATGCTGTCAGGACTGCAACAATAACCGGGTCGCTGTCTGACAAAGAAAATGCTGAACGGGAAGCCTTGATGAAACCTGTTACGGCTAAGATCATGAAGCTGCAGGATTTGTATGGTGCCAAGACGGCAGATGGCGCGTACGTAAAGTCTTTAGATGAGCGTAAGATGGCTGCAGACAGCATCCAGAAGTTGGTGGCCATGAACAAGAACATCAACTGGCAGTTTGCTGAAACTCACCTGAATTCTTTCATGGGGCTTTATACATTCAATATGTCGGTGCTCGACAGTTATTTTGATCCGGCCAAGGTTGAGCCTCTTTTTAACCGGTTTTCGGCTGAACTAAGGTCGTCACCATTAGGAAAACGCACAGCTGAGAAAATTGAGATTGGCAAGCGCCGTCAGGCTGGATCTAAAGCTACCGATTTTACCCAAAACGATATTAACGGTAAGCCCTTCAAACTTTCTTCGTTGAGAGGTAAGTATGTGCTTGTTGATTTCTGGGCAAGCTGGTGTGTACCATGTCGCGCTGAGAACCCTAATGTGGTCAAAGCATACAATGCATTGAAAGGTAAAAACTTTGAAATCGTAGGGGTGTCGCTCGACTATCCCGGAGGCCAGGGTGCCTGGGAAGCCGCAGTACAAAAGGATGGGCTGCCATGGATTCAGGTAAGCGATCTGAAAGGCTGGAAAAACGAGGTAGCTGTATTGTATGGGATCAATTCTGTACCTCAAAATCTGCTTATAGATCCGCAAGGCATGATCATAGCTAAAAATCTGAGGGGTGAGGCGCTGACAGAAAAGTTAAAAGAACTAATTAAATAGTCGAAATTTATGTTATTAAAAAAGGCAATTGCCCTTCTGATGATGCTGCCGTTTGTTGCGTCGGCACAGGACAAATTTGAGATAGCGGGAAAGATTTCCGGTGCGGGCAGCGACAGAAAGGTAGTACTGAGCTATGTAAACGCCGAGGGAAAGAGTGTTAAGGATAGTGCAGTGTTAAAGAAGGGTAAGTTCAGCCTTACCGGCACTACGTTATATGCTAATAAAGCATATCTATCTTTGTTGCCTCTGCAAAAGGATACAGCCAGGCGCAATTCACAAGGCGATTACCAGGAGTTTTACCTTGAAAAGGGAAAATACAAGGTGATCGGCAAAGACAGTGTCTCGACGGCAAGCATTACCGGCACACAGGCGCAGGCAGATTTCAATGAATATAACGCTAAGACTAAAGTGCTCTTTGCACAGTTTAAGGACATTACGGAGCGATTTACCAAAGTGTATTATGCGAAAGTGAAGGATACTGTTGCGATCAAAACTATACAGGCTGAAGCCAGGCCGGTACACGCAAAGATCGAGGCATTGGTTGATTCGTTCATCTTTAGTCATCCCGACTCTTACGTAACGCTCGATCTGATCAGCGCAAACAAGACAGCGGTTATTGATCCGGTTACGTTTGAGCCGTATTACAAAATATTGAGCCCAAGAGTTCTGGCGAGTAGCGCAGGTAAAAAGCTGACGGCAAAGTACGACAAGGCCAAACAAATTGCGCTGGGGAAAACGGTCGACTTCACCCAGCCAGATGCTGAGGGTAAGGAGTTTAAGTTGTCTTCGTTAAGAGGTAAGTATGTCCTGGTCGATTTCTGGGCGAGCTGGTGTGTGCCCTGCCGTGCAGAGAATCCACATTTGTTGAAAGCCTATAATGAACTGAAGGATAAAAACTTTGAGATCGTTGGGGTTTCGCTTGATGAAACTAAAGCCGCATGGTTAAACGCTGTAAAGCACGACGGCATGCCATGGATACAGGTAAGTGACCTTAAAGGCTTTAAAACGGACATCGCCGTGAAGTATGGTATTTCAGCTATTCCGCAAAACTTCCTGATCAATCCAGAAGGTGTAATTGTCGCGAAGAATCTTAGAGGCGCGGATGTGAACAAGCAAATCGCATCTTATATAAAATAAGGCAGGATTAATAATTTTTTGAAAGAGGCTGTATCATTGATGAAATGATCAGCCTCTTTTTTTATTGTCGTAGTTATCGATTCTTATTTAGCTACCTTGCTAAACAGAAACAGGTCGTTATAACTGTACTTTCCATCTTTAGGATTGCCAATAGCAATGGCAAACTGCTTGTCGCCACGCTTCTCATATAGTACGCGCATCTCTCCGCCTTCTTTCTGAAACACCGCGCGGTCTTTGCTTGCCTCCACAAAAGCATAACGGTCCTGCTTATCTTTTTCCTCCTGTCCTATCAGTCCTGGTTTAAAATGCTTCACCATAGAAATCAGGCGGTTGTCGGTATATTCGTACGCAAGTATTTCATACAAATCAATCTTGTCGACACGCATCATCCGCATAAAGCCAACCATATGATCAGGCTTGGGTGCCAGCCATACGGCCTCTATATCCTGGCCGCTTGCCGTTTTGGCAGTCCAGTGCCCCTGAATAAAGCTGATGTCAGAGAATGATCCTTTAGTGGCACTTTGCGCCTGAGTGCCCTGAGGCATTAGCCCCGCAAACGATAGTAGAATAAAAAGATATACGTATTTCATAAATCAGTAGTTAGAAAAATAAATATACATAATCGGGTGTTAAAAGATAAACATATCTGAAACCCATCTGTTATTTAAGCAAAATCTACAACTATGGAAAATTTAAATCAAGATCAGTTTACTGAAGAAGAAATCCCGAATCTGGATCAGTTTCAGGTAGGCCGCAGTGCCTCGTCAGACGATGAATTGTCGCCTACGGCTCAGAACCAGGAAGATGATTTGGGTGGTGGTGACGATGACGGTTATACCGAAGGCGAGGTGGAGTACGCAGATGGTGAAGGTACGCTGCTGGACGACGAAACCGAAGACTTTGAAGACGAAGATGATGATATGGATCTCGATACCGAAGACGACGCCGACTTTGAGAACCCTGACGATGATCCTGCTTAATCATTAAAGCCATGAAACCGCTCCGAATCATTTTACTATCGAGCTTGTCGGCCTGCATGCTGTTATCTTGTGCAGGCCGGCGTAATACGTCAGACTCGGCCGCGCGCTCGGGTTCTGGCATCACAACGTTGTCGCCTGCCGAGAAGAATCCTTCGGTTGCCGTAATGAACGCCACCGGGGATGCGCTTACTCCAAGTGTAACCCGTACCAACGGGGCGGGCGACAGAGAGAATGCGGAACGCATTGCCGATGGGGCTATCAACCAGGCCCGGGCTGCGGTCCAGGCTTCCGGAGGTGCGGTTGTGCAGCCCATGGCTACCATAACTCCCGGCAGTTTTGCTGCTTCCGCAATGGAAGACCATCAGTTGCTGCGCAACGATTTAAAGAAATTCAGTGCGGGCAGGCAAACGGTTTGGCGCGATTCCGTAAATGCCCGGCTTGGTGCAGTGAACCCCTCACTGCTTTCACTGGTAGGCCCCGAGGCATCCCAAAAGGGCGCCGAACGGGCTAAAAGTCTGGCACAGATTGTAAGTCAGTACCGCAGTACCATTGCCATGTTTGAGGCCAGTGCTAAGTCGGACGATAAGGAAGTAAGCGCCTATGCGGCTAAGTACCTTCCGGTACTACGGCGTCACCTGGCACAGGCTCAACAGCTGATCGCACAGACCCCATGAGTCAACTCCCTAAGGCTTTTCGGATCGCAGGCGCTACCTGTGTGCCGAAAAGCTCTATAGAACGCATCATGTTCTTATGAGAAGGGTCACCCACATCCATATGTCCGATAAATCGCGTTATGCCAAACAGTTCGTGCATATACAAAATTTTGTCGGTCACAGCCGATGCGTCGCCGATGAACAATGCGCCTTCCTTGCTCCGACCGCCATTGTACTGTGCCCGGGTATAGGGAGCCCAACCTCTTGAGGCGCCTATCCGGTTCATTTGTTCCGCATAGTTGTCGAAATATTCGCTCGCTCCCGCTTCGTCTTCACTCAAGAAAGAATGTGAGTGTATGCCGATCTGCATTTCTTCGGCCGGGTGACCATGACTGATGTATTCCTGTTTGTAGAATTCAACCAATGGCTGGAACTGTGCCGGCATGCCGCCAATAATGGCAATGATGAGCGGCAGACCTAATCTTGCTGCGCGAAGCACAGACTCCGGGGTGCCGCCTACAGCGATCCAGACGGGAAGTTTGCCGTCTCGCGAGGCCCTGGGCAATACGGTCTGATTAACCAGCGGTGCGCGGAGCTGTCCCGACCAGCTCACTGGGCCATTGCTGTTATTAATCTTTAACAGGAGGTCGAGCTTCTCTTCAAAAAGCTGATTGTAATGTTTAAGGTCGTACCCGAACAAAGGGAAGGACTCAATGAAGCTGCCCCGGCCTACACCTATTTCGGCACGGCCGCCCGACAAAAGATCGAGCGTCGCAAAGTCCTGATACACTTTCACCGGTTCTGCCGAACTAAGCACCGTTACTGTGCTCATCAACTTGATGTTTTTCGTTACGCTCGCCGCCGCGGCCAGCACGATCTCGGGCGACGATACAGCGTAATCAGGGCGGTGGTGCTCGCCTAGCCCGAACACGTCCAGACCTATCTCATCAGCAAGTTTGATCTGCTCGATGATTTCCCGAAGTTTCGTCTCTGCCGATCTTGGTTTCCCGGTCTGCCGATCGTTGGCGAGGTCGCCAAACATTCCAATGCCTAATTCCATATGCTTTTGTTTTCTTTAATCCAAAACTACCGCTTTATCCACGCTATTACATTGATCCATGTTAAGAAACACGTTACGCGAGGAATCAATGCGCGGCTAACTGGCTCAGGTACTCAGGCCTGATCAGACCCTCAAGATCTTTCAGCGGTATGTGAAGATCGGTTTTGCCGGCGGCGTAAGGTTTTATCTCGTACGGACTATACGTGAAGATGATGCCGCTTTCATTAAATGTGAACGTTTTAGTCAGTGCAAAGCGATCGTCAATAAAAAAATACCGCCCTGCAAGTGTTTCTGTGGGCTTTAGCCCCTCGTCTTTTCTAAAGACCTGCTCGGCCAGGCTTTCGAGTTCCTGACGTTTTCCAGGAACGAGCAGCGAGTCGAGCGTGAGGAGCTGGCCGCTTGCCGGGGATATGTTGTACGACAGGAAGACAGTGTTTGGATGAGCACCGCCCTGGTAATAGAAGTAGGTATTTAATATGGAGATGAGTTCGGGTTTATTTAACTGCACCGTCATATTCATGCCCATAAACCAGGTAAACCTCCGGTCCTTATTGGCTGCACGGTCGGTTTCATATTGCTGCATAAACTGCTGGGCAATATCCTGGTAACCGCTGTATTTGATGTCGTTGCCTATTGTCGCCGCCACATGCTGCTCCAGCAACTGGTTGATCTTTTTATCCGCCAAAACCGGGTATACGATCACTGCCTTTGCGGTGTCCGTATAATTTGTGTCGGCCGATACAGGGTTCTTTGCATACACTTTTACCGAATCGTAACGAAGGGTGTCTTGCGACAGGGAGGCCGCCTGGTCGGGTTGGCTGGTGTTGTTACATGCTGCAATAGCAAGCAAACCAAACATGCATAGGGACAGGATTTTTTTCATCGTTAGCTTAAATTATGTCTATTTTTATCGAATGTTTAAAAGACCGGCCTTTCTCTTGATCATGATCTTCTGTTTAAGCGGAGCTTACGGCCAAGATACAGATTCTCTCGCTTTAGTCCGCGCCAAATGGACTAAAAAGCGCATCGCAAAAGGTGTAAAGCTTTTGGTTCATCACTTCAGTGACAAGGAAATGTTTGGGGCCAACCAGAACATCAGTTACCTGGAAGTGAAGCAAAAAAAAGGACGGGCGCCTTTTGCGCTCGGCAGCGAACAGTCGGTGCTTCGGCCGACCAGTGCTTTTGGTATTGCTGCAGATGCCCTGGCGGCGGTCAACGGCACCTTCTTTGACGTCAAAAACGGCGGTTCGGTTGATTTTATCAAGGCAAATGCTCAGGTTGAACAAGAGAACCGTTTGGATAATAATCAACGGGCGTCACATCAGCGTGCAGCTGTGGCAATTACAGACGGGCGATTGGATATATATAAATGGGACGGCAGCGACAAATGGGAACAGGATCTTCCGGCTACGGAAGTAATGACCAGCGGCCCGCTGCTCAGGTTTGAGGGAAAAGCCCAGGTGCTCGACAGCGGCGCATTCAATGTTTTGCGGCATCCGCGAACGGCTGTTGGTGTGAAGGCAGATGGGAAAGTGTTACTCGTCACTGTCGACGGTCGACATACAAACGCCGCCGGGATGAGCTTGTTTGAACTCAGCAAGGTGATGCGCTGGCTTGGATGTGTAAACGCGATCAATCTCGATGGCGGAGGTTCTACGACGCTTTGGGTACACAGTACAGGTGTGGTAAACTATCCCTCCGACAACCGATCCTGGGACCATAAAGGCGAGCGTAAAGTCGCCAATGTTATTCTCATCAAGAAAAAGAAATAAACTAATGATCAGCAACAAGGAGCTTTTTCTGCTCAATACTGCACAAACTTCCCTCTCGCCCAGGATGCTGGAGATAGAGCGTGCGGAAGGATTGTATCTGTACGACAGGTCAGGCAAGGCTTATATGGATCTGGTATCCGGTTTTGCCGTGAGCAATATCGGTCACCGCCACCCAGCGGTCATAAAAGCCATAGAGGAACAACTGCAGAAGTATATGCACCTTACGGTGTACGGTGAGTTTGTGCAGACCCCTATGGTACAGTTTGCGGCCCGGCTTGCCGAGGTGCTTCCTGATCCGCTCGACAATGTTTATTTCGTCAACTCAGGCGCCGAAGCTACGGAAGGCGCCCTGAAACTTGCCAAGCGATATACCGGCAGATCACGGATACTGTCCTGCCATAATGCTTACCATGGTAGCACGCACGGTGCCCTCAGTGTTATGGGAAACGAGTATTATAAAGAAAAGTACAGGCCTTTGCTTCCAGATATAGATTTTATCTATTTTAACGACGAGGAAGGTTTGGAACAGATCAACACAAGCACAGCTTGTATAATTTTAGAAACCGTACAGGGCGAAGCGGGCATACGGGTAGCTTCACCAGCATACATGCAAAAGCTGAGGGAGCGCTGTACCGAAACAGGCACTTTGCTTATCATGGATGAGATTCAGGCGGCGTTCGGGCGTACCGGTAAACTCTTTGCTTTCGAGCATTACGGGATTGTGCCCGACATTCTGCTGCTGGCCAAGGCCATGGGCGGCGGAATGCCCATAGGCGCATTTATTTCTTCAAAACAGATCATGAGCGTGCTTGCGGAAAACCCCATCCTCGGGCACATCACCACCTTTGGTGGTCACCCGGTCTCCTGTGCTGCGGGCCTGGCTGCTTTAAACGTCATCCTTCAGGAAAACCTGCTGGCCGAAGTACCTGCAAAGGAGCAGCTTTTCCGTTCACTGCTGGTACACCCGCTTATCAGAGAGGTCAGGGGTGTCGGACTCATGCTTTGTATTCAGCTCGACCACTTTGAGCAGGTAGAAAAGGTGAGTGAAATCGCCACACGCAACGGCGTGATTATAGACTGGTTCCTGCATTGCGAAACCGCACTGCGTATCGCTCCGCCGCTCATCATTTCAGAAGAGGAGATCCGCAAGGCCTGCGCTGTAATCCTTGATGCCTTGGATCAGCTATGACAGGGTACAAAAAACAAGGGTATATATGGATTTATCAGAATTTTTGACAATTATTGCAGCATAAAACAAGGGGATGTTTCATAAAGAGAGTTACGACAGGCATGGCGACTGGTACAATCAGCAGTTTCCAACGGAAGAATCAAAGCGGGCATACCTGACTAAAAGGAAGCCCCTGGACTCGCCCGACCTGGCTACCTGGCTTCAGCAGTTGTTCTTCGATTGTCTGGATCCCCTGTTAAAAAGCGGTCGGTCGGAATGGCTCACCATCGGCGATCCCTACGGATTCGATGCGGAGTATATCCTGAAGAAAGGAAGCAATGCGATCGCGTCAGACCTTAATACCGACATGCTTTCGGTAGCGTTTAATGAGGGCATTATCAAAGAATACCGCTCAGAAAATGCAGAGCAACTTTCCCTTGCAGATCAGGAGGTCGACTATGTGTTGTGTAAAGAGTCCTACCACCATTTTCCGCGACCTTATGCCGCAATGTATGAAATGATGCGTGTGTCACGGAAGGGCATTGTGATCATTGAACCGCAGGACCCTGTCTCCAAGATGCCTTTGCTGCTCTTTATTGTGAATACTATGGGCGCTATAAGCGACAAGCTGGTTAGGAAGTTCTGGAAGAACAGGTTTTCTTATGAGCCTGTAGGCAATTTCGTTTATAAAGTGTCGGAACGTGAGTTTGAAAAATTTGCTGCGGGACTTGATTTACCTATGGTGGCTTTTAAGCGTTTTAATCCTAACTTCTATTTTAAAGGTGCGGATGATGTGCCTACCAAGATGAGCAACGGCAAATTTCGCAAAGTATACTGGAAGAAATCGCTCCTGGATACTTTGGTGAAACTGCGGATTATTCCCAGTCAGGTGCTCGGTACCATTATCTTCAAGCAAATGCCGACAGCCGAAGCGCAGGAGCAACTCAAGGCGGCGGGTTATCACCTGCTGAAGATGCCAAGTAATCCTTATCTCAATTCGTAAAAAAAATTCAGGGATTTTCAGATAATTGTTAAGTTTACCAAAAATAACACACTTAACAAAAGCCCTTTATGTTTTCATCCAAGTATCTCAAAATACACCTGCTTGTATTTTTGGCGATTTGTGCTTCAATAATTTTTTATGCCTGCAAGACCGTAGTTCCAAAACCATCGACAGCAACCGAGTCGGGCAAACCGGCAAGGGTATTGGTTTTCTCTAAGACCAAAGGCTTCTATCATAGTTCTATACCCGCAGGTATCGCGGCTATTCAGAAGCTGGGAGCGGAAAACAATTTTACGGTCGACACCACCAAGAACTCTGCTTACTTTGTTGAAGACAGTTTAAAAAATTATAGCGCTGTCGTGTTCCTGAGCACCACAATGGATGTGCTGAACAGCGATCAGCAGGTGGCATTCGAACGCTACATCCAGGCAGGCGGTGGCTTCGTCGGTATTCATGCGGCGGCCGATACGGAGTACGACTGGCCATGGTTTAATAAACTGGTCGGCGCCTACTTTTTAAGTCACCCCCAAATCAGCAATGCAGTAGTGATGGTAGACGATACCACACATATATCGACCAAAGGATTGCCAAAGCGCTGGGAGCGCAGGGACGAATGGTACAACTATAAAAACATACAGGAAGGCATCAACGTACTGGCGCGCTTAGACGAAAGCACCTACGAAGGTGGAGCCAATGGCGATAATCACCCGATTGCCTGGTACCGGGAATTTGATGGCGGTCGCTCTTTTTACACCGGGGGCGGACATACCGACGAGAGCTTCGGTGAGCCTCTTTTTCTTAAACATATACTTGGAGGCATCAAATACGCTATCGGAACTCAGCCTTTAGACTACAGCAAAGCTTACGCGGTTAAAAAGCCCGAAGACAACCGCTTTATCAAGACCATCCTGTCGGACGACCTTAACGAGCCTATGGAACTGGCTGTTGCGCCAGACGGCCGGGTCTTCTTCATTGAGCGTGCAGGTAATTTTTATGTCTACACGCCGTCCGACGGCAAGACAAAGCTTGTCTACAAATTCCCGGTAAAGGCTGTAGATAAATACCTGAATGGATTGCTGGGCATGACCATCGATCCTGACTTTGCCGTAAATAATTATTTATACTTTTTTAATACTGCTTCTGCCGGCGATAAGGTGAAGCAGCACATCTCCCGTTTCCGGATCAGTCAGGATAACGTACTCGACCTCCAGTCTGAAAAAGTACTGATCGAAATACCCATCGATCTGGAAGTAAGTGCACACACCGGCGGGTCTATGGCATGGGACAAACATAAGAACCTGTTTATTTCCACGGGCGACAACACCGTGCCGTTTGAGTCGGACGGATTCGCGCCTATAGACAGACGTCAGAACCGCCTGACCTTCACTGCCGAGCGTTCGGCTTCGAACACAAACGACCTTCGGGGCAAGATATTAAGGATCCACCCCGAGGCCGACGGAAGTTACACCATTCCCGAAGGCAACCTCTTTCCTAAAGGAACAGCCAATACACGTCCGGAGATTTATATTATGGGATGCCGTAACCCATACCGGATATCGGTAGACCCGGTAACTTCAACGCTGTATTGGGGTGAGGTGGGTCCGGATTCGGGTACTGACGGTGTGCAGGGACCACGCGGTTATGACGAGTTTAATCAGGCCAAACAGGCGGGCAACTATGGCTGGCCGTATTTTGTGGGCGACAATAAGGCTTATAAAATGTATGATTTCGCCACGAAGCAAGTCGGCGCCCTGTTCGAAGCATCAGCCCCGCAGAACACTTCGCAGTATAACAATGGATTGCAGGCCCTTCCACCGGCGCAGAAACCGATGGTTTGGTATCCGTATAACCGCTCTGCTGAGTTCCCTGAAATTGGCCAGGGTGGCCGTTGTGCCATGGGCGGACCGGTGTACCATTTCAATCCGGCACTTCAATCGCCTACCAAACTACCTGAGTACTACGATAAGGGCGTGTTTGTGTACGACTGGATGCGGAACTGGGTGTATGTGTTGCGTCTTGACGAGAACGAAAACTACAAAAGACTGGAGCCGTTTATGGAAACTAACGGCGACTTCAGAAGGCCGGTCGACATAGAGATCGGACCTGACGGCGTAATGTATATGCTGGAATACGGTTCAGTATATGGTATTGATAACGTTGATGCACGCTTGGTGCGGATCGATTACAACGGAGGCAACCGTGCTCCGATCGCTAAGATCGAAACGCGTGATACCATCGGCCTGGCACCTTACAAGGTTAACCTGGCCTCGAAGAGCTATGACAATGATGACGACGACCAGCTGACCTACGAATGGCGCCTTGAAAACAACCAGGTTGCTTCAACCAATGCCAGCCTAAGCTATACTTTTAACAATAATGGCATTTACAAGGCAGTGCTTAAGGTTACTGATGCAGGCGGACTGAGCAGTACCGATACCCTGGAAATTAAAGTTGGAAATACCTTGCCGCAAGTAGCCATCAACACAACCAGCAATGCTTCCTTCTTCTTTCCTAAAGCTGAAGCGTTCAAATACCAGGTAGACGTAAAGGACAACGAGGACAAGGTTATTGATCCTAAAAAAGTACTGGTTAAACTGGATTATATTGCAAAGGTGGAGAACAACCAGTCCGTTGTGGGGCATCAGCAGATCACGCCGACCTATAATTACGGTAAATCGCTTATTGCCGGGAGTGATTGTAAGGCTTGTCACCAGTTGGATGCCAAATCGGTAGGCCCCTCATTTGTGCAGATCTCCAAACGGTATGCTGCCAATAAAGCTGCCGTAGATTTGCTGTCGAAAAAGATCATCAAAGGCGGCGGCGGTGTTTGGGGTCCGCACGCGATGAGTGCACACCCGCAGATATCTACTGAGGAAGCTTCTGAAATGGTCAAGTACATCTTGTCGCTTACCGCTAAGAAAACCAATACGGCACTGCCGCAAAAAGGTAGTGCAATGCTCGACAGGCACCTGGACACCAAAGATCAGGGACGATATATCTTCTCTGCGTCTTACACAGACAAAGGCGGTGCAATTACCCCGCTTACCAAAAAGGAAACGCTGGTGTTACGTCCGGCAAAGGTGCAGGCAGAGGAAGCTGATGTGCTAAGCAATGTACAGAAGAATAAAACCTATCTGGGCAGTATTCACAACAAGTCATACTTCGTGATTAAAAATGTGGACCTCAAGTCGATCAAGCAGCTGACCTATTTCTACGCTTCGGCGAATAGGGATGCGACCATAGAGGTTCGTGCAGATTCGCCTAAAGGAGTTCTGGTGAGCACGGTAAACTATACCGCTACGGGCAACTGGGATACCTTCAAAACCCTGACCGCACCGGTTACCGATCCGGGAGGTCGCCACGATCTTTACTTCATATTGTTAAAAAGCGCTGCACCAAACCGTGATCTGATCAGCATAGATTGGATCAGTTTTGACCGCTGATATAACACTTTATCGTGTTAAGCACGAAATCAAGCTTGAACGGTTTGCTGATCATCGCGTCAGCACCGTTCTTACCTACCATCTTTTCAAGCGGTACTGCGGCCGACATCATGAATATCGGGTGTAGGACAGGCTCCTCTGCATTCTTTATTTCACGGCAAAGATCCAGGCCGTTGCCGTCCGGCAGCATGATGTCCATCAGCAATAAATCCGGCTTTTGATGTGCCATAGCGGTTTTCAGGTCGGTAAGCGTATTAAACACATCCACTTCATACCCCTCGCCGGTAAGCAGTGTGTTTAAAATATATGCGATGTCTTTATCGTCCTCTGCTACAAAAATTCTCTTTCTCATAATGATATAAAACTCAAAACAGCTACGAATGTTTGTAAAAGGGATTAATTTTGGCCTATGTCTTCACACCATATCATTCGCGAAAAACAGGAGCCTGCATTATATGTTCACCGGCTGGGCGACTTCCACGAGGATTACCTGGGCCAGATGCTGGAATGGAGTCCTACGTTGATCGTCAGCGAATCCGAATACGACAAGGCGCTTAGCCTGGGCCTCAAAGTGGATCTCGTTGTTGCAAAGCCGGCTTTCTCTACCCTGCAGGAAGATACAGGGCTTATCCCGGAAAGTGATAATGCGCTGCATGCCGTCCTTAACCATCTGGCGGAAGCAAAGTATCCGGCAGTCAATATTATCGGTGCAGAGGTAGAACTGCATGAACTTGAAGCCTTTCTGGACAAATTGAATATTGTCCTGTTTACGGCGCGTGATAAAGCTTACGCCGTGAAGTCCGGCTTTAAAATATGGAAGCCTGGCGGACAGCTCTTCGCGCTCAGGCCAGTCGCCGGACTGCAGGTGTCGAACTTAAAGGCCTGTGATGATAGGTATGAGGTAGAAACAGATGGCTTTGTTGAATTTCATTTTAATGCCCCGTATTTATTTATAACGGAGCAACTATAAACAATGATGATCCTACTTAGAAGAGCCATGGAGGGGGATATAGATAGTATCCGGGATTTAGCGATGAGAACCTGGCCATCGGCCTATGGCGAGATATTATCGGAAGAGCAGATCAGCTATATGCTGGATACCATGTACAGTAGAGCCGAACTGCTCAAGCAGGTTAGGGCAGGGTATGTCTTCCTCATGGCAGAGGAAGATGGTATGGATATCGGCTTTGCCGGATACTCCGGTCTCCCGGAAAACGCGACCATCTATAAGCTACACAAGCTATATGTGTTGCCGCAGCAGCATGGTAAGGGAGTTGGCAAACTGCTGATCAGCGAAGTATGCAGGTTGGCCGCCCATGCCGGGGCAAAAACGCTTCAGTTAAACGTAAACCGTCACAATAAAGCCCGGGGCTTTTATGAAAGCTTAGGCTTTAAGATCGTTGAGGAGGTCGACATCAATATTGGTAAGGGCTTCTTCATGAACGACTTTATTATGGAAAAGGAGCTTACTCAATAAGCCGCGGTATCCTTGTCGGCGTATCCTGCCCTTTAATGATGCTTACGGCGCTCCGGGCAATGGCTTTTATCGTCGACAGGATATTCTCCACATCAAGCGTTTCGTACTCATCCTTTACGGTATGATAAAACTGGTCGGTATCGATCTGGTCGGTACTGATGGTGTGTGCAGGTACGCCCAGCGCAGCCAGCGTGGCGTTGTCGCTGCGGTAAAACAGATTTTGCTTAGGGTAAGGATCCGGGTGAAAGGTAAATTCAGTTCCCTTCAGGTTCTTCTGCAGGATCTTTCCGAAATCCGACTTATCAAAGCCGGTAATGAATGCGGCGTTCTTTCCGAATTTACTGTCCTTGCCAATCATCTCGATATTGAACATCGCCACCACATGATCCGGATTTAGTTTTCCTGAAAAATGCTTCGAGCCAAAGCCGCCGATCTCCTCAGCGGTAAAAGTCACGAAGATCAGGGTCCGTTCGTTATTGTTCAGGTCTTTATAATACTTAGCCAGCGCGATAACGGCAGTCGTGCCCGAGGCATCGTCATCTGCCCCGTTAGCAATGCTGTCCTGCGCGTTTCCTTTAACAATGCCGATATGGTCATAATGTGCCGAAAAGACCACGATCTCCTTTGCTTTAGATTTTCCCGGGATCATACCCGCCACGTTAAAAAGCGGTTTGCCCTTCCGCTCAAAGCTCTGACGGAACGAAGTTTCTCCTGGGAGTGGCTTCAGGCCGATCTGTTTAAATTCAGCTTCTATGAAACTTGCCGCTTTGTCGGCACCCGCACTGAAAGTTGCCCTGCCCTGCATATCGTCACTGCTCAGCGTTTTGATCAGTTTGTCCACATACGTTCTGCTGATGATCTGGTTAATGTCCTGCGCATAGATATAGGGCGCACTGATAAGCAATAATAAAGCGGTTAAAATTCGTTTCATTGATCGGAGTTATATAAAAATGTTCTCTTTCGGCGGCCCACTTCAGCATCTACGCGCGTGTCATGTACGCCGTCTACCACGCTAACCTCATAGTCTTTTTCCCGGTCGGATTCATGTACCTGGCTGATCTCTATGTTGTTAACGGCTTTGTCGTACGGGCCGTTACTGCTCATCAATTTAACAAAAACCGGCAAGCATTCAAAGAAAATAAACAACAGACCTATAAATGTTACCGCCAGTGCCGTATCGGTGTCGGGCTTGCCGGCAGGCGTAAATTTAAGCTGACCCAAAGCCCAGTTGCGGTCGGCAAACCCGGCCACACCTACCAGACTATCCAGCTGTCTGCCGGTATACAGCCGTTCACTCATCATTCCGTCGAAAGCTTTCCGGTCGGAAATGAAATTCTCGAGTCTCAAGGCTGCCGCACCCAGCGTATCGAGATCGCTCTGCCTTTGCTGAAGTTCCGCCTCCTTTCGTTTGGCATACGGGCCATAACCCATAATGCCCGAAGTCTCGGTAGTTTTATTGCCAAAAATCTCATAGTTGAGTTTTTGCCGGTCGCTCTTAATGGCTGCCTGCAGCGAGTCACGCTGTGCCCGGATGTCGGCAAGCTTAGCCATTTCAATTTTGTATTTATTATTGAACGCCACATTTAATGTGTCAATCCGCGAGCGCTGATTGTTCAGATAACTCATTTTCAGGCGTTCCCTGATTTCCTTGTCGAAGATTTTAAGTTCAAGCGGGCGGGAGATTACAATGCCGATCATAATCGCAAGCAGGATACGCGGTGTAGCTTGTAGAATTTGTCGCGAGGCAGAGGCGCTTTTATCAATGCTCGATACGATGTAGCGGTCCATATTGAAGATTGCCAATCCCCACAACAAGCCAAACAACAGCGCATACCCTATGGCCCCGGCCTCGCCTTTAAAAATAAAGTGAAGGGCATAGCCGCCCGATAATGCAGCAAACAGGCCGGTAAAGAAAATCGTCGCACCTATGCCGGTGTATTTCGTGTGTTCGGTAGGGTATTTTTCCAGTGTCGGGATATGGGCCCCTGAACAGAACCAGAAAAACCGCTGTATGGCGTTCATGATGTACTTGATAATGTTTACGTTACTACTATTAAACGCCCGGCACGTTCAGTTGTTACAATACAATTCGTATCTTTGAAAAAACAGATTGCTATGATTAAGGAAATAACGGTCGAAGAACTAAAGCAGAAGATCGATAATAACGAAGATTTTCAATTGATTGATGTCAGGGAACCCTTCGAATATGAAGTGTCTAACCTCAACGGCGAGAATATCCCCCTGGGCGGTATTTTGATTGAGGCCGATAAGGTAGCCACGGACAAGCCTGTCATCATTCAGTGCCGCAGCGGTAAACGCAGCGCAGCCGCAGTAATGCAGCTTGAGCAGCAACTGGGACTTACCAATCTGTATAATCTTAAAGGAGGCATTCTAGCCTGGCAGGAAGCATTTGACCCTGAAATGCCTGTTTACTAGATGGTCAAAAAGATTGCATTAAACGTTTTTTACACCCTGGCGATTATTATATGCATCATAGGCATCGTATGGTGCGTTAGTAATAATCAGTACCCTTATATCGCCGCTTTTATTGGTTTTGCCGTGTTCTTTGGATATCTGAAACTTAAACTGTTCAAGGAGATGCGCAACTTGTTAAAGAAGTAGCGGAGAGATACATGAGCACAGTTTACCAGCCCTTCCGCAGTTTCGACTTTCATTATAAAAAGTGTTACCTGAGCGGCGATACTTTTTCGACACCAATAGTAGAAAGCAATATCCTGCCGCGCTGGCTGCTCGATATGGCGGGACTTAGCGGAGAGGAGCCGATTAAACTGCTCGACGAAAGTATCCGCAGCTACAACAGCCTGAAGGTTCCGGTGAATATCGAAGTGCAGGAACACTTTGTTGATGCGCTGGAGCAGAGGATGCAGCAGGCTTTTTCTGAGGGGTACCAGGGAGTGTCGCAGTTAGTTCAATCCGACATCTTTAACTGGATCGGGAAATTCCTGTATGGGCTGGTGTACCTGGAAATGAACGCCGCAGTGCGCCAGCAGCAATTGAGTGCCGACGGACTGAACATGTCGCAGGGCCTCATGCACAAATTCGGAAACCTGCACACCATGATACAGGGTATTTATACCCCGGTAGAGTTTGAAGAATTTCAGCCCTGGTCTATCGTGGTCGTCGAGCTGGCGGAAGAGACACCATTCAGCTTCCGTGATGAAATCAACACGCTTACCTTTTCGATGAAGATGAAGAATTTCGGTATCGTGGCCTGTCTGCAGGACAATGGCACCAATGCCAGATTCCATCAGCAATTACTCGATCAGATCAAAGGGACCAAGCTTTCCGCGGAGCAGTTTGAAGAACTCTGTGCCAGGTTCTATTATTCGGCATATTTGTTTAACCGCCTCCCCGAATACGCGGTGATGCCTGTGGAGGGTACCATTTACATCGAGCCCATGCCGCTCAAGGGCACCCTGAACAAGCCGATCTTTGATCACTGGCAGCATAAAACCTATGCGCAGGTGCTACAGGAATTCTGGAAACCATGGGGCCATACGCTGTTTGAAATCATCAAAGACCCGGCTAATCCGATGAGCTATTTCCATCCGCCGGCACTCCCCGCCGTATTATAAAGCCCAGTTACTAGGCAAGCTTAAGCATAATCTGGTTCAGGAAATGCGGAATCACGCCTGGCACCAGAAGCACGGTAATGATCAGGCCCGATAATGCGCCAAAGAAGTGCGCATCATGGTTAATATTGTCCCGCGCTTGTCTGGACGCGTACACGCAATACACAAGGTACAGCGGGCCAAACACGATTGCCCAAATTGGTACCGGGATAGGCAAAATGAACAATGTAGAAAAAGGTGCGAAAAGTATGTAACTAAACATTACTGCACTAATGGCCCCTGACGCGCCGAGGCTATTGTACCACATATCATTCTTATGACGGATTACAGTAGGGATATCGCTCAGAATTAAACTCACGAAATACAGGATCGCAAAGTTAACTGAGCCAATCGTCCTTTCAAGCCCGAAGCCGAAGGACCAGAAGGTGATCATGTTAAAGATCAGGTGCATCCAGTCGGCATGGATCAATCCGCTCGTAATGAGCGTGTGCAATTTATAACGGCGCGAAACGCTATACGGGTGCAGCATAAACTTCCCATACAGGTCCGGATTGCTGAACGCATAAAGGCTGGTCACAATGGTAAATAAAAAGATAATTGAGGCAACGGGCGTTTCGTGTAAATATTCCATATTATTTTAATGATAAAGGCTGAGGGCTAAGTAAACGTGCAACAGGGTATCGTGAATGTGTCTTTTCGTAGTAGGCGGAGTTTTTATAGACAAAGTCCAGCTGTGCGCCTGCATCCTGGGCCAGCTTAGGGTTCTTTTGCTTTTCCTTTTCAAGCGCTTCCCGCAATTGTGGCTGCGCTTTGAGCAGCTCGGCCGCAGTATCCTCAAAAATATAGGCGGAGTAATGTTCCTTCATGCTCAATACAGCGTCGAAAAAGTTCCAGTTAAAGAAAGAGTCCGTCGCCTGCGGTTCCAGGGTTTCCATGATATAACGGTTGACCGCCTGGTTTGTGTACACCACATAGTCTCCCTCGTAAAAGCGGATCTTTTGCCGGACAGGCTTCAGCTGCACGGCGGAGTGGAGGTAATGCCCCTCATAAGGTGCGGCGCTGGTCTTATACTCCCCAATGTAATACATCTCAACATCCAGCTCTGCCTGTTCCGTTAATCTGCCCATTTTCACGCCGTTCAACTGCAGCAAGGCGATCACCTTCTCCCAGGCCTGCGGGATGATATACGCCACAGGCTTTTTAACAACCACCGAGGGCTCAAAGTTATTCCACTGTTTTATTGCCTTGGTATAAGGTGCATTCCGGTCGTAATACAGGCGATCCAGACCGCTCACCTCGCTGGGTTTATACCTGGCCTCATAGCCTTTAAACTGCAACTCGTCATACTTGTCGCGGTTTAGTTTCCAGGCAAGCGGGAAATCGGACTGGGCCGACACCGCTTCATCTGCCCTGCCTTTGTTTTCACGGATCTGGCGGGCATCTCTCTCCACCAGATCGATGTAGATCCGGAGCAGTTTATACGTAGCATCTACCCGCTGCGGATAAGGCTTCAGCATGTGCGTCTCCGGCATAAAACCGATGGTATTGTGCAGTGCGGCGTAGCCGGTAGAGTACCGCGGCGATTCCAGGAAGCCCATAATGCCAGCATCCGGTGTTTCTTCCATACTGTTCACGTAAGGCGTCATTTCATAACCTGCCTTCTCCATCCTGCTGTAGAGTTCAGGCAGCATTGTCGACCTCAGGTATTCACTCAGCAAAGGCTGAAGCTTGTCTTTTTGTGTCGGTATCAGCGTCATGACGTACTGGTAGTCGGCACCATTACTGGTATGGGTGTCCACAAATATCTCCGGCTTCCAGGTATTAAAGATCTCCTGAAAAGCCACAGCATTTCTCGAATCAGACTTAATGAAGTCACGGTTCAGGTCGTAGTTCCGCGCATTGCCCCTGAAGCCATAGGCGGCCGGACCGTTCTGATTGGCACGTGAGGTACTGCTTCTGTTAAAACTCCCATCAATATTATACAATGGAATGATGCAGATAACCACATTTTCAGGCAGCGCGTTGTTCTTAAGGAGGTCGCGCGCCAGCATCATGCTCGCATCAATACCTTCAGGCTCGCCGGGGTGAATGCCGTTGTTGATCAGCAATACGCATTTATCCCTGCGCCTGGCTTCTGCCGCATCGGAAATGCCATCCCTTGAAAGGACCAGCACATGCAGGGGTTTACCGAAATCCGTCTGACCGTATTCAATCAGTTTCGCCTGTTCGTACTGCTTGTCCAGACCGGCGTACCAGGCTATAACCTGATCGTATGTAGCCGTCTCCTTGTTGCCGCTCTGTTCATATGGGGTAAGCTGTGCAGATGTGTGCATGGTTATGGTATAAAGCAATATGAATAATAAGGACCTTTTCATTGAAGAAAAACTAGTTAAGTGAGCGTTTCGACAATCCTGCGGGGCCAAACAGGTATCTCAGTCCCGCACTGTAAAAATGATACCGGTCGGGCACATCCTCTTTGAAGGTAACGTTCGACCTGTCGTATCCGTCCAGACCCTCTCCGAGTGAAAAATTGACCTGTATATTCGCGTTTATGCCAAGTCGCGGCATGCCCGCCCGGTCGTTGAAGTAATAACTGAAGCCCAGATTCAGGGGCAGCACAAGTTCCCGGGATTTACTTTTACCAAGGTAGATATCACCTTCCAACTGATTTTTGTGGGATATCTTATTTCTGATGATCGCTGCACCGGAGCCCAGGTACAGCCATTTCAGTGCATCCAGCAGTCTGCCCGACCGATGGTCTGTCACCGCCCCAAGATATAACTTTGCATTCAGGCCTGTAAGCGTATAATCGTTCACAAAAGCACGGGCAAGCGGGTCGTCCGACGAATTTCCTGATTTGATCTTGCCTTGCTGTATCTCGGCGCCTATACTCACGAAGGGGCTAAAGAAAAACTCCGCCTGTCCGTAAATGGCTTTCGAAAAGTCCTGGTCCGGCAGGTCTGTAAAGGCCTGGGTAAAACCGTATCCGCCGCCAATGCCCAGCTTATAATAATTCGACTGTGCAGTGGAAGAAAGGCACAGGGTCATAAGCGCCCATAGCGCAAACAGGCTTTTTGTCGATATAGCTCGGGTACTGGTCAAATTATAATCTAATGGCTAACTTTGTGACTTACCTTACGGATATGCTAAATTATCAAAATAAAACTAAAACGCTCCAAAACCGCTTCATTAAGTACGTGCAGATTGATACGCAGTCTGACCCGATGTCGCCCGCCACACCCTCTACCGAAAAGCAGAAGGATCTTGGGAATGTCCTGGTACAGGAACTCCAGGATATGGGCATAGCTGATGCGCATATGGACGATCATGGCTATGTATATGCAACCATTCCTTCCAATACAGAAAAGCAAGTGCCGGTAATATGCTTCTGCTCACACATGGATACTTCGCCCGACTGCAGCGGACATGCCGTAAAACCTATTATACATACCAATTATCAGGGTCAGGACCTGGTTTTGCCCGACGACAACAGTATTGTCTTGCGTATGCATGAACATCCAGACCTCAAAGAGCAGATCGGAAACGACATCATTACCGCAAGCGGAACTACGCTGCTGGGGGCCGACAATAAGGCAGGCGTGGCCGAGATTATGGAAGCTGCGGCCTTTTTTATGCAGCATCCGGACGTAAAACACGGAACGATCAAAATACTTTTTACACCCGACGAAGAGATTGGTCGCGGTGTGGATAAAGCCGACCTGCAGAAGCTTGGGGCCGACTTTGGTTATACGGTAGACGGTGAAACCTTGGGTTCTATAGAAGACGAGACCTTTTCTGCCGACGGTGCCTTGCTCACCATTCATGGGGTAAGCACGCATCCTGGCTTTGCCAAAGGCAAAATGGAAAGTGCCATCAAGATATTGTCAGACGTGATCAGCGCGCTGCCGTCTGACTGCCTGTCGCCCGAGTCCACAGAAGGGAAAGAAGGCTTCATTCATCCTGTTTCTATCAGCGGTAGCGTAGAGCGTGCTGAAGCCAGGTTTATCCTGCGCGCTTTTAACAATGAAGAGCTTGAGGCCAACGGCGAGTTTCTCGATGCGACCGTTCAGAACATTATCGAGGATTATCCCAACGCTACCTATACCCTCGAGATCACGGAGCAGTACCGGAACATGAAGCAGGTACTCGACCGGCATCCCGAGGTCATTCAATACGGCATTGAGGCTATTGAGCGCGCAGGTATAACGCCGAAGCGTCAAAGTATCAGGGGCGGAACCGACGGCTCACGCCTTTCTTTTATGGGATTGCCATGCCCGAATATTTTTGCGGGCGAACATGCCTTTCACGGTAAGCAGGAATGGGCCTCGGTACAGGACATGGAAAAGGCGGTGCAGACCATCATCAATATCGCCTGCATCTGGGAAGAAAAAGCTTAAGGATTAACCGGCAACGGTCAGACGCGCCAGGTACTGATCGTTGCCGTCTTCAAACAGGATTTCAGTAAGCCAGCCAGCTTCACGGGCGGTACTGATGAGCGTCTGCTGGTCTACATACACCCATTTAAACCAATTCCCTTTCAGGCTTTTGTATTCGTATCGGAAACTGACTTCCCCATAATACCCATTTAAGGGAAAGGGCACCGATTCGTACAGGTACATCAGGTCGGAGCTATCAAAGACGAGTTGACCGCCCGGGTTGATCAGCCCTTTAGCTTTGCTGAGAAAGGACTTTAAGCCCTGGAGCGAGCCCGTCAGCCCAATACCGTTCATCATAAACAGCAAGGTATCATACCCCGCCCCGGTATATTTCAGGATATCGCCGGTCAGCGCTTTTTTCAGTCCCCGCTGCTTCATAATGGCCACAGCCTCTTCTGAGATATCCATTCCCGTAACATCAAATCCCCGGCCCTGTAAAACGAGGGCATGGCTTCCAACCCCGGCGCCCACGTCGAGTACCTTGCCGCGGCAGGCATCAAGTGCTTTGAGCTCAAGTTCCGGCATTTCCTTTTCACTTCGGAAATAGATGTCCACCGGCATCTCCTCCGGTTCATCGTAAGAATTATGCACCCAGAGAATATCTGAAGGGGGATTACGGAACTGATCTTTTAGAGCCTGGCCAAATACATCCATCGGGCAAACTTAGACAAATCCCTTTAGCTACGCAATGCTCATTTCTGCCAGATTACAGCTCGTACACCTGCCGGTATTCCGGGATGGTCACGTTCTTAAAGCCTGCATCGCGCACACGCTGTGCGAAGGCCTGCTGCACCTCGTACTCTCCATGCACCAAAAAGATCTGCTTCACCTGTTCCGGGTCCTGGCATTCGAGAAAATGAAGGAGATCCTCGTAATCGCCGTGCGCGCTCATGGATTGTATCGACCGCACATCCGCTACCACATCATATTCTTCGTTGAACATCCAGACCGTGCGGCTGCCCGCCACCAGTTGTCCGGCCAGGGAATTCGGATCCGCATAACCCACCATGAGAATCGTGTTCTTCTGGTTGCCAATTGTATTACGGATATGGTGCCTTACCCGACCGCCCTCGGCCATGCCCGAAGAAGCGATAATGACACAAGGCCGGGTATCTTCGTTTACCGCTTTAGATTCCTGTACGCTTTCTATAAATTTCAGTCCCTTGAAGCTGAATACATCGTCATCGATCTTCATCAGTTGTTTTACGCCATTGTTATAGGCTTCAGGATGGTTTTTCAGCACTTCAGTGGCCTGGAGCGAAAGCGGACTGTCTACATAATACGGTACGTCCGGCAGTTTGTTTTTCAACTCAAGGCCATTTAGCGCGTACAGAAGTTCCTGTGTGCGGCCTACGCTAAAGGCGGGGATCACCACCTTGCCCTTTTTGATCAGACAGGTGTGGTTAATAATTTCCAGCAACGATTCCTCTATCGGTTCCAGACTTTTGTGAAGGGAATCACCATAGGTAGACTCCATCAGGATATAGTCGGCCTGCGGATAGGTCTGCGGACTTTTCAGGATCAGGTCGCCATAACGGCCCACATCCCCGCTGAAGGTGATGCGGTGCTCCTTTCCATCTTCAATAATCCGCAGATGAACGGCTGAACTGCCGATAATATGGCCAGCGTCGGTAAACCGGAGTGTGATCCTGGGGTCTATCTCATAATCTTCCAGATATTCGACCACCTTAAACTGACTCAGGGTTTTCACCACATCGTCGTCGGTATACAGCGGTTCCTCGCTGGTCTCGCCGTCCTTTACATGCCGGTTTGCATATTCCGCATCCTGCATATGGATCTTTGCCGAGTCCATCATAAGGATTCGTGCAAGGTCCATCGTTGCAGGCGTACAAAATATCTGTCCCTTAAAGCCATCGGCCACCAGTCGCGGTAACAAACCGCAATGATCGATATGCGCATGAGAAAGGACAACGTACGACAATTTAGCCGGGTCGAAGCCGAACCGCTGATTAAGGCCGTCGGTTACCTCGCCCATCCCCTGGAACAGGCCGCAGTCGAGCAAAAGTTGAGTACCGTTATTTAGTGTGATGAGGTGCTTGCTGCCCGTTACAGCCCGCGCAGCACCATAGAAAGCAATTTTCATTCAATAAACTACCCGTTTACTTTCGAAATGGTGTCTTTCACTTTGTCGGTAACGTTTGCAAGTTTGTCTTTTGATGAATCGAGAACATCGCTAAGCCAGTCAGACACCTTATCTTTCAGGTCGCCCGACTTGTCTGATGCCAATATTAATGCCACTGCCGCGCCCAGCGCCGCTCCCGCTAATACGCCGGCGATAATCTTAGTTTCTTTCTTCATAATCTTAATTTTTATGGAAGGATAACAACCACGGCGGGCAAATGGTTTTGATGTCCTTCTTCGGTATTTGCCCGGAGCTGTATTGATTGCTGGTGCTTTCGCTGCTTGTCTTGCAAAAGGAGATGACAAGTAGTATCATTGTTTAGTTATACCGGTAGGTTCAAATAAAAATAGCCTAGATTTAACAGGGAGTTAAGAGGGATAAATCCCCTTTTTCCTCCCTGTTATCCCCCTGTTAAGCCCCTGTAATGCCCCTGTTATTCAGCTTTTCTGTGGCCAGCAAGTAATGCCCAGCCTTAACTATAACGCAAATCTTGCTTAAATGGAATTGAAGCATTTTTTTACCTTTGTCAGGAGTGTCTAACCATTAACCTGTTATACCAAATGATACGATCGATACAATTGACTATTATTGCCGCTTTATGCGCGTTTAGCCTGACTGCCGTTTCACAGACTGTGAACCAGAACAGCGGCTGGCTTTTTTTATTGAACAGCACCAAACTCAATGATAACTGGGGACTTCATTTTGATGCACAGTTTCGTTCTCAGAATGAATGGGATGGTGTCAGGAATATTTTGATCAGACCTGGGCTTACCTATTTTATCAATCCCAAAGCAGATGTAACCTTAGGCTATCTGTACACGCCCACCTTCACAAAAATAGCCGGTGCACCCGATCTTACCCTTACAGAGCACAGGATTTGGGAGCAGTTTATTTATAAACATAAGATCAGTAAAATTAGTGTGAGTCACCGCTTCCGGCTGGAACAACGCTTCATAGAACGGAACGGGCAGGATGATCTGTTCTCGCAACGCGGGAGATATTTTGTAAGGTTCATGTTGCCGCTGCAGGAAGGTGCTCAAAGCTTTACCAAAGGTCCTTTTGTCGCCCTTCAGAACGAGGTGTTCCTGAATCTGCAAAATAAAAATGAGCTCAATGGTCATGTATACGACCAAAACCGGGCATATATCGCAGGCGGGTACAGGATTAGCCCGAAGCTCGATATAGAGGCCGGATACATGAACCAGGCGGTGAACGGAGCTGCGGCCAACACCAGCAACCATATCGTGCAACTGGCGGTATACACCAGGTTTTAGCCTAAGCGTCGCGCCACAGAGATTGCTTAGTTACCAGACCGTTAATGATCTGATAAGTTTCTATTAGCATTTAGCATGTATCGCGTTTTTATGGGCGCGTATTTCATGTCTTCATAAATCAGGATAAACAATGGGTTAACAAGGCCGGGATAGCTTTGTCAAAAAAAACCAAACTCATGTTTAAACTAACAAACCAGATCAGAGACCCTAAAGCAAGGTCTGTGAAATCGGCTTTTTTGGAGGCCGCTCTTTTGCTGATCGCTCTCATTAGCCTCGTGGCCTTAAGTTCTGTTGCCGCTATGGCGCAAGGCATACTTGTAAAAGGCGTTGTAACAGACGGAGAAACTAAACAGACTATTCCCGGAGTGAGCGTGCGGGTTGCGGGCGCTGCCGCGGGTACGGTGACCGACAAGAATGGTCACTACGAAATTAGTGTCCCCAACGAACAGGCCGTTCTCGAATTTGCCTATGTGGGTTTCACCCGGCAGCAGATCGCTGTGCGCGGGCAGCGTAATATAGATGTGGTATTGCGTAGCGACAACAACCAGTTGAACGAGGTTGTGGTAACCGCACTGGGAATTACCCGGGAAGCAAAATCCATCGGTTTTTCTGTACAGAAAGTGGATGGCGAACTTCTGCGGGAATCGCACGAAACCAATTTACTGAATACCCTTAGCGGCCGGGTGGCCGGTGTGCAGATCACGAGCGCTTCGGGTGGTATTGGTGCTTCTTCCAATATCCAGATACGGGGACAAAACTTTGTGAGCGGTTATAATTATAACAACTCACCATTGTTTGTGGTAGACGGTGTGCCGATAAGCAACAACAACGAGCAGTCGACACGCGCGTTTACTGGTCGCCAGGACTTTAACAACCCGAATTTTACGGCCAACGAAGGTGAGGTAGACTATGGCAACGCCGCAGGGGAAATTGACCCGAACGATATTGAATCGATCACGGTATTGAAAGGGCCGAACGCGGCGGCATTGTATGGTTCAAGAGCGTCCAATGGGGTAGTGCTCATCACGACCAAATCGGGCAAGGGTGTAAAAGGCCTGGGCGTTTCTTTTAACTCGCAGGCCAGTTTCGAATCGCCGCTGAAGCTGCCCGACTACCAGTATGTATACGGGCAGGGGCAGGATGGCAAATATGCGTACAAAGACGGAATGGGCGGAGGAACCTTTGATAACATCATCGAGAACTGGGGTCCGAAGATGGAGGGACAGCTGATCCCTCAGTTCGATTCGCCGCTTGACGCGAGCGGTAACCGGATACCAACACCTTTTGTTGCGCAGCCTAACCAGTTGAAGGATTTCTTTGTGAACGGTCAGACTTACACGAATAACCTCTCCATAGCGGGAAGCACGGACAAGCTGAATTTCCGCCTGTCGTACACCAACCTGGAGCAAACGGGTATTGTGGAGAACACAGATCTGAGCAGGAACTCACTCGGACTGAACTCGGGCTATGCGATAACCGATAAGCTGAAAGTTGATGTGAACATGAACTATGTAAACAACGGAAGCGACAACCGGGCAAGCTACGGGGCAAAAAACGACGATGCCATTATGAAGATCTTCCTGTACATGCCAAGGAACCTGAACGTGGCCAGTTTGCGCAATTACTGGAAAGGCGGGTTGGCAAATTCAGTACAGAACTCACCGATCTATAATCCCAATGGCGCAAGGTGGAACAACCCCTATTTTGTGGCCTACGAGAACCTGAACGGCAATAACCGCGACCGTGTTTACGGTAATGTAAAGCTGGATTATGCCATCATGCCAAACCTGAAGTTGATGCTGCGTACCGGCCGCGATTTCTATAACGACAAGCGGACGATGCGTCACGCGATGTCTTCGGCACAATACGTAAACGGCTACTACCAGGAAGATGACGTTGCTTTTCTGGAAACGAACCATGATTTCTTGTTGTCGTACGACACCAAGTTTAAGGGCGACTGGAGTTTTAATGCGAATGCAGGTGGTAACCTGCTGATGCAAAAATCCAAAAGACTGGGTGCCATTGCAGGTCGCTTGTCGATACCCGGTGTGTACAACCTGACAAATAATGCCCAGCCTATTCAGGCAGGGAATGTTTACCAGGAGAAGCGCATCAATTCGATCTATGGTACCACACAGCTGGGTTATAAAGACAAGATCTTCTTAGACCTTACGGGCCGTAACGACTGGTCGAGCGCCCTTCCGAAGAAAAACAATGCTTATTTCTATCCTTCGGCATCGCTAAGTGTGCTGGCCTCTGAGTTGTTTGGCATACAGAGCGAAACGATGAGTTACCTCAAACTGAGAAGCAGTATTTCGTCGGTGCGCCGCGACCTGGAACCTTATCAGACTTCGGCCAATTTCCAGGTGTCGCAAGGCTGGGGCGGCGAGACGGTAGCGGTACATAACAACAATTATCCGAACGCTGATATCCGCCCGGAGAAGGTGGAATCTTATGAATTCGGGTTCGATAGCCGGTTTCTGGACAACCGGATCGGTCTGGACGTAACTTACTATAAGAGTACGACGACCGATCTGATCATTCCTGTTACCCTGAACCCTTCTGCGGGATATGATACCAAGCTGATGAACGTAGGCAAGATGACGAACCAGGGTCTGGAAGTCATGCTGAATGCTTCGCCGGTGAAGGCGGCCAACTTTAACTGGGATATCTCGGTGAACTTCGGTTTGAACAGGAATAAGGTTATTTCATTGGCAGAGAACATTGGCATCTCGAGGATCCGTCAGCTGGAACGCTGGGCTTCCCTTGAGCTGCGTACGCTGAATACTAAGGGCGACGGCTCGTTCGGTTCGTTGTACGGCGACTACCTGATTTATAATCCATCGGGTCAGCTGACGCACAAGAACGGTCTGCCGCAGGAAGAAAACGGCGACTGGGGCTACCTCGGCAACGTTAACCCGGACTATACAGCCGGGATTACCAATAACCTGCGCTATAAGCGCTTTTCGCTGAGCTTCCTGTTTGGCATTCAGAAAGGTGGTGTGGTGCATTCCAGAACTTATATTGAGGGTATAAACGCCGGAAGTTTGAAGGAGTCGTTGGTGAACCGGGATGCAAATGGTAGCGGCAATATGGTGGGCGAGGGTATCGATATTGATACCGGTAACCCCAACGCAACGCCGGTTACGGTGCGTAACTACTGGAGGGCCTATTACAATAACGACATGATTGCGACTTTTGATGCCTCGTATATCAAGTTAAGAGAGCTGAAGATCGGTTACGCCCTGCCATCAAGCCTAATGCGTAAAATTGCGGTGAAGAATGGCAGCATCTCGCTGGTTGGCCGCAACCTGCTGCTGTGGTCGGACGTGCCAAACATAGATCCGGAAGTTTCCGCATACGACGGGCAGTTTCAGGGTGTAGAGGCAATGTCGCTTCCTTCGCTCAGAAGTGTAGGTATGTCGCTTAACCTTAATTTTTAATCCTTCCGCTCAGTTTAAAGAATATAAGATATGAAAAAGATAAATATCGTGTTTTCCTTGCTGGTTGTCCTTTTAGGATCCTGCAGCAAGTTTGAAGAAATCAATAAAAATCCGAACAACCCGTCAACGGTTCCTGCAGAAATGTTGTTGCCGCCCATTATCAGCTCGGCAGTCGGTTCGATGAACGCAAGCGGCAGTCGCGCCGGACAATATGTGCAGCACCTGGCATGGCTGGGCGGCACAAGCGAATCGGACGGCCGCTATAACCTGACCGGAGCTTCTTACCGGGAGGAATGGAACGGACCTATGCGATTAATTAAAGACGTGAATCAGTTGGCCGGAATCGCACAAGCTAACGGTCAGACGCAGTACCAGGCTATTGCGGCCATTATGAAAGTATACATCCTTTCGCTCATGACAGACGCCTATGGTGATATTCCCTACGATGAAGCAGGCATGGGTAATGTTACCGGCTTAGAGTTTCCAAAGTACCAGGCACAGCAGGAGGTGTATGAACGGATGCTGACAGATCTGGAGTCGGCCAACCAGTTGCTGAAAAATCTGCCGGCAGGCACAGTGATCAGTCGCGATATCCTCTTTGCAGGTAATGCCGCAAGGTGGAGGAAGTTTGCCAATTCGCTAAAGATCCGTATCCTGATGCGGCAATCGAACAAAGCAGATGCGGCTGCACGCATTGGCGAAAGAGTGGCGGCAATTTTTAATAACCCCTCTGAGTATCCTGTATTTACAAGCGCGGCAGAACAAGCGATGCTGGTATACAATAACAGCACCGATTTCTACAGCTGGTATATTCAAAATCCGCCTGCGGATGGCAGTGGTGTGAACTTTGGCGACAACGCCCGGGTAAGCGATGTGATGGTTAACTTTTTGAAGGCGGCAAACGATCCCAGGCTGACCATTTTTGCGGCGCCTACCAAAAAGTCGTACGACGCAAACAAAGCCAATCCAGCCCAGGCGCTCGTTTACCGCGGTATACGTGCCGGTCTGAGCAGCGAAGAACAGAAGAACTTGTATCCGGGCCTGGACAACAACGACTTTTCTGTTATCGGCAGCCGCATCCGCAAGGAGAACCGGGCATTTTTGTTTACCTATGCGGAGTTGATGCTGTTGAAGGCCGAGGCGATTCAGCGGAACATGGGCGTGACGGGGGTTGCAGCTACGGCATATCTGGATGGTGTGCGTGCTTCATTTGATAACTGGCCTCAGCTTGCCGGTGCACAGGCCGCTGCACCGTATATATCGGATGCACAAAAGACTGCGTATTTCCAGCAGACAGGTGTCGGTTTATCGGCTACCGAGCCGCTGAAACAGATTGCTGAACAGCTTTGGGTAAACGCCTTCCTTAACGGATTTGAAGGATGGGCAGGATGGAGAAGGACCGGTTATCCGCAACTGGTTCCGGGTCCGACCGTTTTATCACCGATCCCGGTGCGCTATGTGTATTCGGACAACGAGCAGAACAGTCCGAGTCTGCTAGCCTGGGTTAATGCCAACATGGGGGGCAAGATGCCGACACACAATACCAAAGTGTGGTTTCAGCCCTAGGTTGATTACCGAGTTTACAATATATTAGAGGATGAATATAAAACACATATTCGGCTTAAGCCTGCTTATTGCAGGCTTAAGCATTTCGCTGGTCCACGCCCAGAAATACACGGCAAACAAAAATGCGCATTCACATAATGATTACTTGCAGCCGAGACCCTTTCATTTGGCCTATGAAAACCGTTTTGCCTCTATGGAGATCGACGTGTTTGAGGTTGACGGGCAGCTTTATGTTGCGCATGAAAGGAACGAGATCGATACCGCAGGTACTATAGAACGGCTTTATATCAACCCTTTGCTCGATATGATCCGCGCGAACGGTGGTAAGCCATATAAAAACGGCGGCGGTCTGCAGTTCATGATCGATTTTAAAACGCCGGGCACTACGGCATTAAAAGTGCTGGAGGCTAAACTGAAGCCTTACCGGAAGTACTTCGACGTAAACCATAATCCGGATGCGGTGCGTATTGTGCTGAGCGGCGCTACGCCTGCTCCGGAACGGTGGGGCGACTATGACCCGATTTTCTTTTTTGACGGACGCTTAAGCACCCCGTATACTGCAGAGCAGATGAAACGTGTGGCTTTTTACAGTACCGCCTTTCAGCAGTTTTCTAAATGGGATGGCGTAGGGCCTCTTGCCGATGCCGACCGCGAGAAGCTTGCGGCTTATGTGCGCAATGTCCATGCGTTGGGAAAGCCCGTCCGGTTTTGGGGCAACCCGGATACCCCGGATTGCTGGCGGGCATTTATCGAAATCGGGGTCGATTACCTGAATACCGATTCGCCTGTGAAGATGGCAGAATTTCTAAACAAACTATTTGTTAATTAGATATTTTGCGCTATCTTTGCAGTCCCCAAAAAAGCGGGGAATGAATAATTGTTTAACAAATTAAATACAAGCAAGTGAATACGTTAAGTTACAAAACTGTCTCTGCCAATGCAAAAACTGTTAACAAACAGTGGGTTGTTGTGGATGCTGAAGGCGAGATTTTGGGGCGCTTGTCATCGAAGATCGCTATGATCATCCGTGGTAAAAACAAGCCTGAGTACACCCCACACGTAGACTGCGGCGATAATGTGATCGTTATTAATGCAGACAAGGTTAAATTGACCGGAAGTAAGTTCTCCGATAAGGTTTACACTTCTTATACCGGCTATCCGGGCGGTCAGCGCTTCATTTCTCCTAAGGAGTTAATGGCTAAACACCCTAAGCGTGTTATCGAGAAAGCGGTACGCGGTATGCTTCCTAAAACTAAACTTGGTGCAAAATTATTCACCAACCTTTATGTTTATGCAGGTTCAGAGCATCCTCATGCAGCACAATCACCTAAAACCATTACACTTTAATTAAGAAGAAATGTCAGTAACAAATACTTCAGGAAGAAGAAAAACTGCTGTTGCACGTATCTATCTAAAAGATGGCAATGGCACCATTACCGTAAACGGTAAAGACCATAAAGAATATTTCCCTACCCTGCCTTTGCAATATATCGTAAACCAGTCGTTTGAAGTGGCCGAAGTGATCGGTCAGTATGATGTTCAGGTAAACGTTGCAGGTGGCGGTGTTAAAGGTCAGGCAGAAGCTGTTCGTTTGGCTATCGCTAAGGCTATCGTTGAATTAGATGCTGATAAGAAGTCGGCATTGCGTGCTAAGGGTATCATGACCCGCGACATGCGTATGGTGGAACGTAAGAAACCAGGACGTAAAAAAGCACGTAAGAAATTCCAATTCAGTAAACGTTAATCTTAAGGAGACAAAACAATGGCAAGAACTACATATCAAGACTTATTGGATGCAGGTGTACACTTTGGTCACCTTACCCGTAAATGGAATCCAAAAATGGCGCCTTACATTTTCATGGAGCGCAACGGAATCCACATCATCGATTTAAATAAAACTTTAACCAAAACTGAAGAAGCTGCTACAGCGATCAAACAGATTGTAAAATCTGGCCGTAAGATCCTTTTTGTGGCTACTAAGAAGCAGGCTAAAGAAATCGTAGCCGATCAGGCTAAAAAAGTAAACATGCCTTACGTAACCGAGCGTTGGTTGGGTGGTATGTTGACCAACTTTGCAACGGTACGCAAGTCGATCAAGAAGATGGCTAACATCGACAAGATGACTAAAGACGGAACTTACTCGATCCTTTCTAAAAAGGAGCGTTTAATGATTCAGCGTGAGCGTATTAAACTGGAAAACTTATTGGGCGGTATTGCTGACCTGAACCGTTTGCCAGCTGCAATTTTCCTGATCGACGTGAAGAAAGAGCATATCGCGGTTAGCGAGGCGTTGAAGCTGAACATCCCTACCTTTGCAATGGTGGATACCAACTCTGACCCTTCAAACATCGACTTCCCGATTCCGGCAAACGATGATGCAACCAAATCAATCTCTTTGATCACTGACATCATTGTTAAGGCTATCGAAGAAGGTTTGGATGAGCGTAAGCGTGAAAAAGACGAAGAAGCAGAAAAAGAAGCTGTAGCGGCTAAGGCTGCTGCTGATGCTCCTGAAGTTGCTGCTCCGGGTTCAAGAAGACAAAAAGTTCAGGCTGAGAGCGAAGAAGGCTCAGCTGAGGAAGCTTAATATAATTTAATTTGGGTTGTATGATGTGTTGGAGGACAAAAGACCACCGCATTATACAGCCCATAATTTTTAACTCATAAAATAAAGGAAACTAAAGATGTCAGTACAAATTACTGCTGCAGATGTAAATAAATTGCGCCAGCAAACTGGTGCAGGTATGATGGACTGCAAAAAAGCATTAACTGAGGCTAACGGTGACTTTGAGGCTGCCGTTGATTATTTGCGTAAAAAAGGTGCTAAAGTAGCTGCGAGCCGTCAGGATCGCGAATCGAACGAAGGTGTGGTTATTGCTAAAGCTACTGCTGATGGTAAGCGTGGTGTGGTGATTGAGCTGAACTGCGAAACTGACTTCGTAGCTAAGAACGCTGACTTCGTAGCATTGGGAAATAAATTTGCAGACCTGGCTATCGAGCAGAACCCTGCTTCCCTGGAAGAACTGCTTGCTTTGGAACTGGACGGACAGAAAGTTGCTGATGTAATTGTTGACAACACTGGTAAGATCGGCGAGAAGATCGGTATCTCTAAGTTTGAGACCGTAACCGGTGAGAAAGTTGTTCCTTATATCCACGGTAACTACCGTTTAGGTGTACTTGTTGCGCTTAACCAGGCAGGCGAAGGTGTTGAAGAAGCTGGTAAGGATGTGGCTATGCAGATCGCTGCTATGAATCCTGTGGCGCTCGACAAAGCTGATGTTGATGCAACAACAATTGAGCGTGAGACCGAGATCGCAAAAGAGCAGATCCGTGCTGAAGGTAAGCCTGAGGAAATGGTTGAGAAGATCGCTGCAGGTAAACTGAACAAGTTTTACAAAGACAGCACCTTGCTGAACCAGGAGTTTGTGAAGGATTCTTCTAAAGATGTACGTAAATTCTTAAATGATACTGCAAGCGGTCTTACCGTGACTTCATTTAAGCGTGTTCAATTGGGCGCGTAGTCACTTTTGACAATACTTTTAAGAGCCTCCTGAGTCAGGGGGCTTTTTTTATGGTTTTTTTCCTATTTTTGAGGCCATGAAATATAAACGGATCCTCCTTAAACTCAGCGGCGAATCGCTGATGGGCGAAAAGCAATATGGTATTGATAATGAGATGGTAAGGCAGTATGCCGAAGACATCAAAGCTGTACACGATCAAGGTTTGCAGATTGCTATCGTCATTGGCGGCGGTAATATTTTCAGGGGTTTAAGTGCGGAGAAATCGGGTATGGACCGGGCGCAGGCCGATTATATGGGTATGCTGGCTACGGTAATAAACAGCATGGCGCTTCAGGATGCGCTGGAAAAAGTTGGCCTGAAAACCAGGTTGCTTACGGCTATAAAAATGGAGCAGATCTGTGAACCATTTATTCGGCGCCGTGCCGTGCGGCACCTCGAAAAAGGTCGTGTGGTGATCTTTGGTGCGGGTACCGGTAACCCTTATTTCACCACAGATTCTGCGGCTGCTTTACGGGCTATTGAAATTAAGGCGGATGTGGTATTAAAAGGTACGCGTGTAGACGGGATCTATACTGCTGATCCTGAGAAAGACCTTACGGCAACAAGATACGATGAGATCAGCTTCAAAGAAGTGTATGCCAAAGGCCTGAATGTTATGGATATGACTGCATTTACGCTTTGCGAGGAAAACAAGCTTCCGATCATCGTGTTTGATATGAACAAAACCGGCAATTTTATGAAGATTGCTAAAGGTGAAGCTATTGGTACACTGGTGAAAGGATAGTTGGATTTTATTGATAATAACACGATATATGAATGACCTTATAAAAAAACAGTTACAGGACGCGCAGGCTTCGATGGACAAGGCTATCCTGCATTGCGAGGCTGAGCTGACTAAGATCCGGGCCGGAAAAGCTTCTGCGGGAATGCTTGACGGTATCATGGTTGATTATTATGGCAATGCGACCCCCCTGAACCAGGTGGCCAGCATCAATACGCCGGATGCGCGTACCCTGATCCTGCAGCCATGGGAAAAGCAGTTGCTCGTACCGATCGAGCGTGCGATCATGGAGGCCAATATCGGCATCAATCCGCAGAACGATGGTGTGGTGATCAGATTGGTGGTGCCGCCGCTTACGGAAGAGCGCAGAAGGGAACTTGTTAAAAAGGTAAAGGAAGAAGCCGAGCGTGGCCGGATCACGGTTCGTAATATTCGCAAGGATGCGAACGAAAAGATCAAGCGCCTGAAAGGTGAAAGCGTTTCGGACGATGAGATCAAAACGGGCGAGGCAGAGGTACAAAAGATCACGGATGCCTATATCGTTAAGGTCGACAAGCATGCCGAGGCGAAAGAAAAGGATATCATGACTGTATAGGCCAGATGAAAATTTTATACAGTTATCTTAAAAACTATAAAGGGTTAATATTATTAGCCCTTTTTTTGGCTGCAGTAAATCAGATATTCTCCTTTCTGGATCCATATGTATTCAGGCTGATCATTGACAAATATGTAACCAATTATAAGGAGTATTCTACCGACGAATTCATCAAGGGCGCGGGCGTGCTTATCCTTCTTGCGATGGGGGCGGCTATGGTTTCGCGTATTGCCAAGAACTTCCAGGACTATTATGTGAACGTGATCACGCAGCGTTTAGGGGCTAAGATTTACTCCGACGGACTGGCGCACTCGCTTGAACTTCCTTATCAGGTGTTTGAGGACCAGCGGAGCGGTGAAACGCTTGGGGTATTGCAAAAGGTTCGCATAGATACGGAAAAGCTGGTTCAGGCGGTGATCAATGTACTGTTTACCAGCATTATCGGGATCATCTTTGTAACAGTCTACGCGATATCGGTGTATTGGGTTATTGCCGTCGTTTACTTTTCGTCTATTCCATTGCTGGGTTTTCTGAGTTCTTTCTTAAGTAAGCGCATCAAAAAGGTGCAGAAGAACATTGTTGCAGAAACTACAGCGCTGGCGGGCTCAACGACCGAGTCGCTGCGCAACATAGAGCTGGTGAAAAGTCTTGGCCTAGCCAATCAGGAGATCAACAGGCTGAACGCGACCACAACGAAGATATTGGGCCTGGAGCTTAAGAAAGTTAAATACATCCGCAGTTTGAGCTTTATCCAGGGTACGTTTGTAAACCTGCTTCGTAACGGTCTGCTCTTCCTGATGATGTATCTGATCTTTGCAGGCCGCATTACGGTGGGTGAGTTCTTCTCGCTGTTCATCTATTCGTTCTTTATTTTCGGGCCGCTGCAGGAACTCGGCAATATTATCAATATATACCGCGAAACAGAGGTGTCGCTCAACAACTTCGAACGGATCATGTCGATACCGAAGGATAAAAAGCCTGAGCGCCCGGTTAAGGTCGACCAGATCAGGACGCTGGAGTTTGATGCGGTAAGCTTCAAGCATCAGTCGGCCACCACAAACGCACTGAACAGTATCAATTTTGAGACGAAAATAGGCGAAACCATTGCTTTTGTTGGTCCGTCAGGATCGGGTAAGACCACGCTGGTAAAACTCCTCGTAGGCCTTTATCAGCCGAAGGTAGGCGATATCCGTTATAATGGCATCACCAGTAAAGACATTGATCTGGATGCACTTCGTGAGAAGATCGGTTTTGTAACCCAGGATACCCAGTTGTTTTCCGGAACAATACGGGAGAACCTGCAGTTTGTAAGACCCGACGCGACAGACGAGGAGTGCATGCGCGTGCTGCATCAGGCAGCGTGCCAGAACCTGCTTGCGCGGGCAGATAAGGGATTGGATACGCTGATAGGCGAAGGTGGTGTAAAGGTTTCGGGTGGTGAAAAGCAACGCTTGTCGATTGCACGTGCCTTGTTGCGCAAGCCTGATATTCTGGTGTTTGATGAAGCAACCTCATCACTGGATTCGCTGACCGAGGAAGAGATTACCGCAACCATCCGTGAGGTTTCCGATATCGCCAACCACATCACTATATTGATTGCGCACAGGCTTTCGACCATCAGGCATGCCGACCGCATTTATGTGCTGGAGAAAGGTAATGTGATTGAAGAAGGCAACCACGAGTCGCTCGTAGCCCGCAACGGCTTATACTATGCCATGTGGAGACAGCAGATCGGTGAACGTGCCGAGGCCTAGTTCATAACCCTCGAGTAGAAGTCGAGATAAGCCGAACGCATGTCTTCCGCCTGGTTGATCGCCGCTGATGCTGCGATGCCGAAAATGCCGGTCTGCATCAGCTCGTCTACATCCTCGAGGCTAACGCCGCCAACAGCAAGCACAGGGAAATCCGGGTGTGTTTCCTGCAGTTTATGGAGCGCCTTACGGTATCCCTGTAAACCAAGCAGCGGAAAATTATTGGGCTTGGTGGTCGTGTCTGCAAAAGGGCCCAGACCTGCATAGTCGACACCCTCATCGGCGATGCGTATCAGGCCCTCAATGCTGCTAGCCGATCCACCCAGCGTTACAGCATCGCCGAGCTCTTCGCGCAAACGTCGAAAATCGGCATCCATATCCTCGATATGAAAGCCCTGTATATCGGCCAGGCCATTGAGGTGCACATGATCTGTAACGATCAGGGTGGCACCCCAATCGTCACAGAGTTCTGCGATTTCATTAATGTCGTTAAGCAGTTCCTCGTCCAGCTTTGTAAGGCAGCGGTATTGAATCCATTTCGCCCCTGCTTCGCAGGCTATGCGCGCTTGTTCAGGATGGCTCAGGTGGTCAATGTCGTGCGTAATAAATTGCAGCTTTTCGATGAACTTTTTCATAGGGTTAAAATTTGAGGTTGAGCGAGAACAGGAAGTTCGTTCCTGCCTGCGGGAAGTAAAAGTTTTCCGTGGTGGTCAGTCCCTGATAAAGGAAACTATAGGTGTAACCGTTGCTTTCATATCTTTCGTCCAGGATATTGTTGACCAGCAGTCCGATATTAACACTCTTAATGCCGCTGAGTTTGAAATCATAGCCCAGGCGCAGATTGTTGACCAGGTAGGCATCAAGTTTCCTGTTCTCATTTTGTGTGTTGTCCATAAACTGATCGCTCACATACTTGGTCTGCCAAGCAGCCGCCAGCCCTTTAAATGGCTTATACACCAGTTCGCCAAATAATACGGTGTTTGGCGAGAAGGCGATGTCGGGCCGCTCGTACGTGGTAGCCACCAGCCCGGCAAGGTCGAAGTTGTCGTCGTACTCCGGAACATAGTCTACATAGTCTTTGATCTTGTTCCGGCTGAAGGCCGCATTCGCGTTAAGGGCGAAACGTGAGCTCAGGACGTATGAGGCGTCAAGTTCGATACCCATCCTGTAGCTGTCGTCAACATTCTGCCTGTAGGCATCCGAAAACTCGTTGATCTCGCCCGTAAAGATCAGCTGATCCTTGTAAAACATCCCGTAAAGGTTTGCCCCCGCGGTGAGCCGTTCGTTTTTAAAGCGGTAGCCCAGTTCCACGTCGTTCAGTATTTCAGCCTTAGGTAAAGGAAGGCCGGCTTTTAAATTTGTGAAATCATCCCGGTTAGGTTCCTTATTTGCCCTGCTGAAGGAGGCATACACGTTGCTTTGCGCGTTCAGGAACACTGTGGCCCCTAGCTTGGGATTAAAGAAGTTGTAGTTGTTGTCGAAATTAAGCGTCTTGAGGTTCTTATCGGTCCCGCTGATCCGGTACCCTACGTTCCTGTACTGGAGGTCGGCAAACAAGCTCAATTTTTCTACAGGGCTGAAATTGACCTTACCATAGATGTTAAAGTCATCCTTACTGCCTTTTCCATCATAGTAATGGAAATCCTCCGGAATGGAAGAAGCGAACTGCGCCCAGGTTATTTCGCCGAAATGCTTGCCGCGGTATTCATTGTACGCCCCGCCAAGGCTGAAGTTAAGGTTGGACGCCGGCTGATAATTTAATGCGTAGGTGAGGCCGTAAAAGTCATTGTCGAGCCAGCGGCGGCGCACCAGGTCGCTTTCCTCTACCTCGGTGCCGCCCACGGTAACATTAGGGAGGCCGTAGTTGTCAAAACCCGCGGAGGCCTTAAATTCTTCAAAATAGCCCCTTCCATCAGTATAGTGCAGGGCGGCGTTGAACGACAGGTTATCACCCAGTTGTCGCGCGTACAAGGCCTGATAATGGTTTTGCCAGTAGTTGTCGGTCTGATCGTCGTACGTAAAGGAATTGTAGGTTCTATTGCTGGAGTTGCGCAGGTTGGCCGCATCAGCTTCACTTAAATAGTTTCTTTCGATATACGCCTGTATACCTGCCGCATCGTTGCGCAGCTTAGCTTCCGGAACGCCGTTCCAGGCCTGGTAGGTTTGCTCAGAGCCGGCAAACACGTTGACCCGCAAAAGGTCATTTTTGCCATGATACGCGCCGGAGAGAAAATAGGACTTCAGATCGGAGGCCGCACGGTCGATGAATCCATCAGATTTTATCCTGGACAGGCGGCCGTCGAAGCTGAATTTGTCGTTGATCAGTCCTGTTCCCACCTTGACGGTATTTTTCAGGGTATTGAACGAACCGAAGGTGTTGTTTAACTCGGCATACGGCAGTTCAGACGACAAGCTGGTCTGTATGTTGAGGCTTCCGCCGAAAGCACCTGCGCCGTTGGTCGACGTCCCGATACCGCGCTGGATCTGTATGTTCTCCACCGAAGATGCAAAGTCGGGCATATTAACCCAGAACGTTCCCTGGCTTTCGCTGTCATTGTACGGAATACCGTTGATGGTAACGTTGACCCTGCTGGCGTCGCTGCCCCTGATCCGTATACCGGTGTAACCTACACCTGCACCTGCATCGGAGGTAACCACCACCCCGGGCGTATTATTTAATATGAAGGGCAGATCCTGACCGAAGTTGTTCTGTTCGATCTCGGTTTTGCTCAGGTTCCTGTAGGTTGTGGCCGATTTGTCGTTGGCGCGGGTCGACTGGATAATGATTTCGTTGAGCACAACGGCAGAGTCTTTACGCTTTTTTAAGTCAGGTTTGCTTTGTGCGTTTACCGCAAACGGTGCCAGCACAATCAGTGCAATAGCTAGTCTTTTCAATGTGTTTGTTTTTAGTTAAACCACCATAAGTAAGGGGCACTTACAGCATTAGTTAACTTCATAACTCCTCCCTACGCCGGCATTACCCGGATCAGGTGCATACAACCATATCGTTGTATTGGGTATGATCTCAGCCTGTTTTTGTGTTTTCGGAAAAACAAGGCACCCCCTTTTGATGTGTAAACCTACAAAAATTTAGTTGGTTCCTCAAAAATCTGAGTAATTTGCAGCTTTGTGCAGAAAGGCATCTACGGCGTCGACAGCATTTTGAAGACGGTTCTCAATCCCTTTTACGACGATATAGTTGCCGCTTAATGCTTGCAACTCGCTGTGCCAGATGTTCATGAAGTATTCCCGTTTATCGGGAAAATCACGAAGGGGGTCGTAGGTCCAGGGCAAGTCAATGTCCATGAGCAGGTACAGGTCGTACGGATGCCGTGGCAGCTCGCTTAGGACTACAGATGGCGTACGGCCGAAGACTTCATCGCACCATATCTTCACGGTTAGAAAAGTGGTATCGCAGAACAGGAGTTTGCCCGTATTTACCGAGGAGATGGCTTCTTCGAGCGCGAGCTGTCCGTAGAACATATTGATCTCGTCCTGTTCGGTACAAGGGGCTGTGAGGGCGGCGCAGTAATACCTGGCATATTCCGGTACCCAAAGACTATTGTAGTGACGGGCCAGTTGGGCGGTTATGGTCGACTTCCCCGTGCTTTCGGGGCCTACTATGGCTATTTTAAGAGGTTTGATTGACATAGGTTTTCTTCCAGTCTGAATAACCTTTGAAGGCTATTACGATTAAGAAAGCATAAAATACGGCGCTTAGATTCAGGTTTTTGTATATGTAGAGCGGGATATAGCAGAGGTCGACGATAATCCACATCACCCAGTTTTGCAGGACTTTTCTGGTGAGAAGGTATTGGGCAACGAAACTCATGGCCGTGCAATAACCATCGGCATACGGAACGTCTGAATTGGTGAAGTGGTCGAGAAACAATCCGAGAAGTACAGAAAGCAGGCTCACGGAAATAATTACAAAAACCCAGTCACGCAGGCGCAGACTTGTCACGGTTTTTTGCGGCTGTTCGGTCTTCCTGTTCCAGAAGAACCAGCCGTAAAAAGCCGTAAGCAGGAAGTAAAACTGGAGCATCATATCGCCATACATCCGCGCATCGTAAAACACCCAGGCATAGGTGAGTACGCTGACGATGGATACAGGCCAGCTTAAGACTTTCTCTTTCGCTGCAAGGTAAATGCAGGCAAATCCGGTGATGACGCCCAGCCACTCGGGCCAGCTGGTGTAGACGAACTGCTCGGCAATATGGCGGAGAAATGTTGAGATGGAATCCATTATTGTTGCGGGTTTGGAGCAGCAACAAAACCTAGTGACGCCCGGAGACTTACATCTGATTCGCTTTTTGAACGCAATATATATTCAATCCGGATGTGAAGGTCTTCGCCCATCAAATAGGTGTCCAGAATTTTCGTGTTGTCAATATCAAGTGCCAGTACGGGGCCTATGTTCTCCTGAATATCACTTCTTGAGGCTACCATAATTTGGTACCCGGCGCCGTTAGAGAGGTATAACTTCACTGACCGGAATATGCCCAGGTTTTGATCGCCGGGTTTAACAGCGGTAAGCCTTGCACTGGCCATCACGACGTCGCGGACATAGCTTTTGCCTTCTTTGTTGCCAAATATCTCGTCAAAGCTGGAGGCGGCGAAGCTGGCCGTTACGACTTTGCCGGCCGGGGTATCTGCTGGCACGACAACCGTTGCTGTATAGGGAAAAGTCGATTTAATGATGGACTGTACCGTTGCACATCCTAAAAGGAAGGTGGCGCTACATAGGAGAATAATTGCTTTTTTCACGGCTTCAGGTTATGTGTTATTAAAGGTCTCTTTTTTGCTATAAACTGATCTGCAAAAAATAACCGATTTATCAGCTTAATGATGTATCTTTGCATCCCGACAGAAGAGTCGGGGATTTCAACGCATCTCAGGACTGTTCGGTCTGCACAAAACTACATTTTTTACTACATTATAATAAGTTTAGACTTTTTTAAGCCTTATGCCTAAAGACACCTCCATACGCTCAGTATTGATTATCGGATCAGGACCTATCATCATCGGCCAGGCCTGTGAGTTCGATTATTCGGGATCGCAAGCCGCGCTTTCCCTGAAAGATGAGGGAATCGAAGTTTCGATAATTAATTCGAATCCGGCGACCATCATGACAGATAAGGTGATCGCTGATCATGTTTATTTGAGGCCTTTGACTGTGGATTCCATCGAGCAGATCCTGATGGAGCGGAAAATTGATGCGGTTCTTCCTACTATGGGCGGACAGACCGCGCTTAACCTGTGCAAGGAAGCGGAAGAGCGGGGTGTATGGGAAAAGCATGGTGTGCGTGTAATTGGTGTAGACGTTGCCGCGATTGAAAAAACAGAAAACCGGGAAGCTTTCCGCCAGCTGATGGTGGATATAGGCGTGGGTGTAGCTAAATCAAAAATAGCAAACTCTTTCCTGGAAGGTAAAGAAGCAGCTCAGGAGATCGGTTACCCGCTGGTTATCCGTCCTTCGTACACCCTGGGTGGTACGGGCGGTGGCTTCGTACATAAGAAAGAGGAGTTTGATCATGCGCTTAAGCGTGGTTTGGAAGCCTCTCCTACCCATGAGGTACTGGTAGAACAGGCTGTGCTTGGCTGGAAGGAATATGAGCTGGAGTTACTTCGCGACGGCAACGATAACGTGATTATCATCTGTTCTATCGAGAACTTCGACCCTATGGGTATTCATACCGGTGACTCGATCACTGTAGCGCCTGCGATGACTTTATCGGACCGATGCTACCAGGAGATGCGTAACCAGGCGATCCGGATGATGCGTGCCATCGGAACTTTTGCCGGTGGATGTAATGTGCAGTTCTCCGTAAATCCGGAAAATGATGAGATCATCGCCATTGAGATCAACCCGCGTGTATCGCGTTCTTCAGCCCTTGCAAGTAAAGCAACCGGTTACCCGATCGCGAAAATTGCATCAAAGCTGGCTATTGGTTATAACCTGGATGAAATTGAAAACCAGATCACTAAAACGACGTCGGCTTATTTTGAGCCTACGCTCGACTATGTGATCGTGAAAGTGCCGCGTTGGAACTTTGACAAGTTTAAGGGCGCAAATATGGAGCTTGGTTTACAGATGAAGTCGGTAGGTGAGGTTATGGCCATCGGCAGGAGCTTCATCGAGGCCTTACAAAAGGCTTGTCAGAGTCTCGAGATCGGTCGCGCCGGCCTTGGTGCCGACGGCCGCCATAACCGCAGCATCGAAGAGATTATGCATGGCCTTGAGCATGCAAGCTGGAACCGCTTGTTCCTGATCAAGGATGCTATGAGCATGGGTGTGCCGCTGGAGTCTGTTCGCAAAGCGACACGTATCGATAAATGGTTCCTGAACCAGATTCAGGATCTTGTGCAGCTTGAAACAGAGCTGAAGCGTTATTCGCTGAATAATATTCCGAGAGACTTCTTCGCTACATTGAAGCAGAAAGGTTTCTCTGACGTACAGATCGCTTATCTGCTGGGTAATGTTACCGAAGATGAGGTGTATGACCGCAGACGTGAGCTTGGAATAAGACGTGTTTATAAGATGGTTGATACCTGCGCCGCTGAGTTTGCAGCCCAGACGCCTTACTATTACTCGACTTTTGAGGAAGAAAATGAGTCGACCCCATCCGACAGGAAGAAGGTCATTGTACTGGGCTCGGGTCCTAACCGGATCGGTCAGGGTATCGAGTTCGATTACTCCTGTGTGCATGGATTGCTTGCAGCCAAAGAAAGCGGATTTGAGTCGATCATGATCAACTGTAACCCGGAAACGGTTTCTACCGACTTCAATATGGCGGATAAGCTATATTTTGAGCCTGTATTCTGGGAGCATGTGCGTGAGATCATTGACCTGGAGAAACCTGAGGGCGTTATTGTTCAGCTTGGCGGACAGACCGCGCTGAAAATGGCGGAGAAGCTTCATGCCAAAGGTATCCGTATCATCGGAACTTCTTATGAAGACATGGATGTTGCTGAGGACAGAGGACGGTTTTCTGATCTGTTGAAAGAGCTGGATATTCCTTATCCGAAATATGGTGTTGCTGAAAATGCAGAAGAGGCTATTAAGGTGGCCAACGAAGTAGGTTACCCGGTGCTGGTTCGTCCTAGTTACGTGCTTGGCGGCCAGGGCATGAGCATTGTAATCAACGACGAGGATCTTGAGAAAGCGGTGGTTAAATTACTGGGCGACCTTCCTGGAAACAGGGTGCTTATCGACCACTTCCTGGATCGTGCTGAGGAGACTGAGTCTGATTCAATTTGTGACGGGGAAGATGTACATATTGTCGGCTTGATGGAGCATATTGAGCCTGCGGGTATTCACTCGGGCGACTCAAGTGCGGTATTGCCCCCGTTCAGTTTGTCGGACAAGGTGATCAGCGATATGGAGACTTACTCTAAGAAGATTGCTAAGGCGCTTAATGTAATCGGGCTACTAAATATCCAGTTTGCCGTAAAAGACGACAAAGTGTATGTGATCGAAGCCAACCCGCGTGCATCGAGGACAGTGCCGTTCATCGCGAAAGCTTACGATGTGCCTTATATCAATATTGCAGCTAAGGTAATGCTTGGTGTAAATAAACTGAAGGATTTCACGATTGAGCGCAAGCTTGAGGGCTTCGCGATTAAGGAACCTGTATTCTCATTCGATAAGTTCCCGGAAGTGACCAAAGAACTTGGCCCGGAAATGAAATCTACTGGAGAGGCGATCAGGTTTATCAAGGATCTGGAAGACCCATACTTCAGAAAGCTTTATAAAGACAAGTCAATGTATCTGTCGAAATAGATAGATGCTGATAAGCATATCAAAGTCCCGAAAGGGACTTTTTTTGTTAAAAAAAATCCTCGCTACCTTACGGTAACGAGGATAATCATCCCTATTGTATTATCAAACATCAAAGCGTGATAACAATATCATATATACAATTAGCAGGCCAATGTAAAGTTGGCCGTTATCTGCAATGTAGTGACTTAGTAATGAGTGTTTTACGATTTTTTGGATTTCAAGGCATGAAAACACAGGTGTGAAATTCTTTTCTCAGATTGTAGATAACAAATAGACTTTTTTCACGCAGGGGGCCTTACCCAAACAGCACAGAGAACGCGTCATCAATTTTACTGACCTCGAGGATTTCGATATTAAATTTCTCTTTGCTCAGACCTTTGCCGTTGAAAGAAGAAATGAGGATTCGCTCGAAGCCTAATTTTTCAGCCTCCAGGATGCGCTGCTCGATGCGGTTGACCGCCCGGATTTCCCCGGACAATCCTACTTCGGCAGCAAAGCAGGTTTTTGCTGAAATACTGATGTCTTCGTGCGACGAGATGATGGCGGCGACGATAGCGAGGTCAATTGCCGGATCTTCCACTTTGATACCACCCGCAATATTCAGGAAGACGTCAGACACGCTAAGCCTGAACCCGCATCTTTTTTCAAGTACGGCCAGCAGCATATTCATCCGTCGCGTGTCGAAGCCGTTTGCCGACCGCTGAGGCGTTCCATATGCTGCGGGACTTACCAGTGCCTGGGTTTCGATAAGCATTGGTCTGGCGCCCTCTAAAGTTGCCGAAATGGCAATTCCGCTAAGCTGCTCATCACGTTGTGAAAGCAGGATCTCCGAAGGGTTTGATACTTCTCTTAAGCCTTGGTTGTGCATGGCGTAAATGCCGAGCTCAGCCGCGGCACCGAACCTGTTCTTCACAGATCGCAGGATTCTATAGACATGATGCCTGTCGCCTTCAAACTGCAGCACAGTGTCGACCATATGTTCAAGAACCTTGGGGCCGGCGATAGTGCCGTCCTTAGTAATGTGGCCGATCAGGAATACGGGCGTATCTGTTTCTTTTGCAAACTTTAAAAGTTCAGCAGCGCATTCCCTGACCTGCGAAACGCTTCCGGGCGTGGAATCGATGTGTGCTGAATGGAGCGTCTGAATGGAATCGACAATAACAAGATCTGGTTCCAGCGCTTCTATCTGTTTAAAGATATGCTGAGTGGAGGTTTCTGCCAGGATATAACAGTCCGATGTCGGATTTGGCGTGATGCGCTCCGCACGCATCTTGATTTGTTGTTCACTCTCTTCGCCTGAAACATACAAGACGCGCTTGCCGTGTACGTTCAACGCCAGCTGGAGCATAAGCGTAGACTTGCCTATACCCGGTTCACCCCCGATTAGTGTGACAGAGCCGGGTACGAGTCCACCGCCCAGCACGCGGTCAAGTTCCTGATCGCCAGTGCCGAGCTTTTCTTCGGCTTTCAACTGAATATCGCCTACTTTTGAGGGTTTGTTAAGCCTTTGTGTGCTTTGCGTGGTTTTCCATGCCGGTATCTTGGAGGCAGGTTTTTCAATGAGTTCTTCTACAAAAGTATTCCATTGGCTGCATGAAGGGCACTTGCCTAGCCATTTTGCGGATTCATATCCGCAACTCTGACAGAAATACGCTGACTTTGTTTTACTCAATGAGGGTTAGGGTTATTTCAACAAACGGTTGTTGTCGTCGGGAAACACAAGTATGGGCTGATACTTTTTCGCGTCCTCTACCGGAAGTGATCCATAGGACATGATGATAAGGATGTCGCCTACCTGAACCTTCCGGGCAGTTGCGCCATTCAGGCATACCATACCCGTTCCGCGCTCACCTTTGATGACGTAGGTTTCGAAGCGCTCACCATTGTTATTGTTAACGATCTGTACTTTTTCGTTGGCAATGATCTGCGCAGCGTCCATCAAATCCTCATCAATCGTAATACTTCCCACGTAGTTCAGTTCAGCCTGCGTTACCCTAACCCGGTGTATTTTCGATTTTAATATCTCGATAATCATGAGGCAAAGTTAATCAAAAAGCAGCATATTGTCTATCAGGCGAGTGTCACCTACTTTGGCAGCGACCAGGGCGACCAGATTGGACTGTTCTTTGCTGGTCGCCGGAAGAAGTGTATCACCATCGGCAATGGTGAAATAATCCAGTTCGATTCCAGGCGTAGCTGTGATCATTTCTGCAGCTTTATGAAGCAGTTCAGCCAGGCTGTATTGCGAAAAATGCTCTTTAACATACTTCAGCGCTTTGCTTAGCACAAGCGCATGCCGGCGGTCTTCGGGCTGCAGATGTATGTTCCTTGAACTCATGGCTAAGCCATCGTCCTCCCGGATTATGGGGCAGGAAATAACTTTAAGCGACATGTTGAAATGCTTAACCATCTGCCTGATCATAAGCACCTGCTGGTAGTCCTTTTGTCCGAAAAAGGCCAGATCAGGACTCACCGCATCGAAAAGTTTCTTAACGATTTGTGTCACGCCCTGATAGTGCCCCTTTCTGAACTCCCCTTCGAGCAGGAATTCGGCAGGGCCGAGATCTATATGCCATTCCTCTGGCTGAGGATACATCTCTTTCACGGAAGGCATAAAAACCACATCGCAGCCTGCTGTTTTGAGCATAGCGAGATCGTGCGCTAAAGGCCGCGGGTACTTTTCCAGGTCCTTAGGATCAGTAAACTGAGTTGGGTTTACAAAGATACTGCATACCACGATCCGGGCTTGCGCCTGTGCAGCGCTGATGAGTGAAACATGCCCCTGGTGCAAGGCCCCCATCGTAGGTACCAAAGCAACTTTACCCCCGGCCAGACGAGCGGTTTCAAGCAGCGACTTCAAGGCCGCAATCGTGTTTACAATTTCCAAAACAGCATATAAAATTTGAGCCGGTAAAGTTGCTTATTTATCTATTCTGAACAAAACATCTTGCTTGTTATATTGATAAATGTTATTATTTTGATTACCTTTGCCCCTTGATAATCTTTTCTTTAACATAAATTTTTATTTACGAATATGGAGATGGCAAAAACGAAGCTACTGATTGTTACACACGAGATGTCGCCTTTCCTTGAACTTACAAAGATTTCAGAAATTACCCGTCAACTGCCCCAGGCCATGCAGGACAAAGGATTTGAGATCCGGATCCTCATGCCCAGGTTTGGAAATATAAACGAGAGAAGAAACAGACTACATGAAGTAATCCGGCTGTCGGGCATGAACATCATCATTGACGACAACGATAATCCTCTGATCATTAAAGTTGCGTCTATCCCAGCTGCACGTATGCAGGTGTATTTTTTGGACAATGAAGATTATTTTCAACGTAAACATGTTTTCAGGGATAAGGAAGACAAATTTTATGCAGACAATGATGAGCGTACCATATTCTTCTGCAAAGGCGCACTTGAAACCGTTAAGAAATTAGGCTGGTCGCCAGACATCGTGCACTGCCACGGCTGGATGACTTCACTTGTGCCGGCATACATCAAGACCACTTATAAAAATGATCCGACCTTTAAGAACTCAAAGGTTGTGTATTCCATATACGAACAGTGTTTTACCGAGAGCCTCAACGCCGACTTGTATAAAAAAGCGGTTATGAATGCGATGTCTGAGGAAGATACGAAAGTGTTCGAAAAAGCCAACTGCAGTGCCATGCATATCGGCGCGGTAAGTTACTCGGATGCTGTTGTGCTTGCCGATGAAAACATTGAAGCTGATGTGTTAAAATTTGTTAAAGATTCCAATAAACCAACTTTAGCTTATAATTTAACCGAAAATTTCGACAATTTCTATTCATTGTATGAAGAGATTTCAAGCGAAGAATTGGTTTCAATTGCATAATATCAGGCACTTAAATATGAAATTTATAAAACAAGACTTATTAACCCTGTTGATAGGTCTTTTTCTTTTTTCCGGCTGTAAGAGCACAAACTCTATAGGTATTGAGCCTGATCCGGATATGGCTATTGAGGGTGAGCTTGCCGTAGTAGGTGTAAATACGGTTACCGTGCGGGACGACGTTGGCTCAACGCTTGGCCTTCCAAGGCACCCGCTTGGTTTTATCAGCAACGACCCGGTTTTTGGCAGTACGGAAAGTGCACTTGCCATGACCGTTTCACTTCCGGCTGAGGGGTTTAGCTTTGGTGAAGATCCTGTAGTAGACTCTGCCGTTCTGGTGTTGCCCTACGCTACCTCTGTGTCACCATCTACGACGACGCACTTCTACGGAGATACCACCACCAGTGTGTATGCCTTTAATGTGCAGCAGCTTCAGGACGATCTTGCTTTGCAACGCTCGTTTACAAGCGACAGGGAATGGCCGGCTAAACCTGCTGTGATAGGTTCTTTCAAAGGCAAACTCCAGCCTACGACCAAAGGACGTATCGTTGATATTGTGCCTGGCAAGCCTGATACGTCAAGAACGGTTTCTGTGCCTCAGCTGCGCATCCGCCTCGATAAAACCTTTATACAGAATAATATTGCCGACCTGGATTCGGCGACACGCTCAAAAAACATGAAGTTTACCAGCGTCTTCAAGGGACTTAAAGTAAGTATCAATAAAGCCGAAAGCACTGGTCCGGGCGGACTTTTGTTTTTAAATCTTTCGAGTACGGAAGTTTTAACCGGGGCTAATCTGGCGATATATTATAAAAAGAATATTGAAGGCTCTTTGATAGATAAAGATACAGCATCGGTGTACTTCCCGATATCTACGTCGACAGGCAATATTGCGGCTACAATTAAACATGACTATACCGGGAAACCTGTGCTGGACCAGTTGAATAACCCTAGTCCGGCTACGCCTTATCAGGTGAGTTTCCTGCAGCCATTGGCAGGTTTGAGATCGAAAATATCTTTTCCTGAACTGGCTTCTTTTGTTAGCAACGCCAAAGCCGGCAACGCGAACGCTAAGGTTGTGGTGAGTAGAGCTGAACTCGTCGTAAATGTGGCCTCTGGTACAGATGTTGCGCCTTTTGTGCCCGGCGAACGGCTGTCACTTTACCGGCTTGACATAGCCGGTCAGCGTGCCCAATTGAGAGATAACATCCGGAGCACAGTTTCCACTAATCCGCTTGACTTTGGCGAGGTTGCGTTTGGTGGATTTTATGACAAGACCAATAAGCGTTACGTCTTTACCGTAACCGGATATATTCAGGATCTGATCAATGGGGACACCATGGATTATGGCACCTATCTGGCGCCCAGTGCATTCTCGGAATTCAATCTTTCGACGCCTTTAAGTTCCGGCAACAGGACCGTGATCACATCCGGGACCCCCGGGGCGGGCGACAAGCCATTGAAGCTGAATATATATTATACCGTGGCGAACTAAAATTTTTTTCTATTTTCGCTGCATAACTTTAACCTATGAATTTATGTGTGGAATAGTTGGATATATTGGTCACCGTGAGGCCTGGCCTATTGTGATAAAAGGACTGAAGCGACTCGAATACCGTGGGTACGACAGTGCCGGAGTAGCACTTTTGTCAGGAAGCGAGCTCAATATCTATAAAAAGGCAGGCAAGGTGCTGGAGCTAGAAAACTTTGCCGAAGGTAAAGATGTATCGGGTACTGTGGGCATGGGGCATACCCGCTGGGCGACACATGGTGCGCCGTCTGACAGAAACTCACATCCCCACACTTCAAATGATGGTCGCTTAACGATCATCCATAACGGTATCATTGAAAACTATGCAACGATTAAAGAGGAACTTCTTAGCCGCGGCCACGAATTTAAAAGTGACACGGATACCGAGGTTCTTATACATCTGATCGAGGAAATCCATAACAACGAGAAGACAGATTTACTGGAGGCCGTACGTTTAGCGCTACGCGAAGTGAATGGGGCCTATGCGATCGTGATTATGGATCAGGACAATCCGGACCAGCTGATTGCGGCAAGAAAGGGAAGTCCTATGGTGATAGGCGTAGGTGAGGGCGAATATTTTATAGCCTCAGACGCTACGCCGATTATAGAATATACGAAGAACGTGATCTATCTTAACGACAATGAGATCGCCTTCGTTAAGCGTGATGAACTTCTTATCAAGCGCTTGGATAACGTAATTCAAACCCCTTATATCCAAGAGCTTGAATTGAAGCTTGAAATGCTGGAAAAGGGCGGTTACGAGCACTTCATGCTTAAGGAGATTTATGAACAGCCCCGTTCGGTGCGCGATTGCCTGCGCGGGCGTATCTATCCGGATGAGGGACGTGTTCAGCTTGGGGGCATAAGTGCCTACGCGGAAAAGCTAAAGAACGTTGACCGGATCATTATTGTGGCATGCGGAACTTCCTGGCATGCGGGCCTGGTAGGTGAGTACCTGATCGAGGAATATGCACGCATCCCTGTGGAAGTGGAATACGCTTCGGAATTCCGTTACCGCAATCCGATTATTACCGAAAAGGATGTCGTTATAGCCATTTCACAATCCGGCGAAACTGCCGATACCATGGCTGCCATTGAGATGGCCAAGGAAAAAGGGGCTACTATTTTTGGTGTATGTAATGTGGTTGGGGCATCGATACCACGGATCACAGATGCTGGAGCTTATACGCATGCCGGACCCGAAATTGGGGTCGCCTCTACCAAGGCTTTCACAGCGCAGGTAACCGTACTTACTTTGATAGCCTTTAATCTGGCACAGCAAAGAGGAACACTGAACCGGTCTGAACTGGCCGAACTGCTTACAGAACTTGATCATATTCCTGCTAAGATAGAGGAGGCACTGCAATCTAACGCGCTGATTAAAGATATTGCTGCTAAATTTAAGGATTCAAGAAATTGCCTTTTCCTGGGCAGAGGCAGCGGTTTTCCTGTTGCGCTGGAAGGTGCCTTGAAACTTAAAGAGATATCCTATATACATGCTGAAGGGTATCCTGCTGCAGAGATGAAACACGGCCCTATCGCACTTATCGACGAGGAAATGCCGGTGATATTCATCGCTACGAAAAACTCTTCCTACGAAAAAGTGATCAGCAATATCCAGGAAGTAAAAGCAAGAAAGGGTATTGTACTGGCCATTGTGACGGAAGGCGACGTTGAAGTGCGCAAGATGGTGGATTACTCTATTGAGATCCCTGACACCAATGAAGCGTTTCTGCCATTGCTCGCTACGATTCCACTACAGTTGTTGTCTTACCATATCGCAGTAATGCGCGGATGCAATGTAGACCAGCCGAGAAATCTCGCTAAGTCGGTAACGGTTGAATAGTTGGTCCTAAAACGGCAGATCGCCGGAAGGATCGTCACTTTCATTATAATTTACAGCACTCCTGGAAGTACTGCCGTTGGTATTACTTTCAGGAGTGGCTCCTGTTGCTGGTTCAAAGTCACTTTTGCGACCAAGTACGGTAAAATTTTCTGCCACTACTTCGGTGATGTATTTTTTTACCCGTTCGCGGTCTTCAAAAGAGCGGGTGCGAAGTTTGCCTTCTATATAAACCAGCTTTCCTTTTTGAAGATATTTAGACGCTACTTCGGCAAGACCGCGCCAAAGAACAATATTATGCCATTCTGTTTGTTCAATTCGTTTGCCATCTTTAACATAATTCTCTGATGTAGCCAACGGAAAGCTGGCAACGGTTACCCCGCCATCTAAATGTCTGACTTCCGGGTCCTTACCCAGGTGACCAACTAAAATAACTTTGTTTATACCTGACATGAATTGCTAATAATTTGCTCGTTTAATTACTTCAGTCATAAAATCGTGAATCACCTTCGGCAGCGGAAGGTGATGGAACTCCTCCGTCGACACCCATTTTATATCTGCATTCTGATTAAAGTTAATGATATAATTGTCTAATACAAAAAATTGGACAAATATCGTTTGGTGTGTCAGCAAGTGCCTCATTTCTTTAAGGTACGTAAGCGAGGCGTCTTTACCGAACAGATCATGAAAGCGGGTTCTGAAGGAAACGTCCGAAGTGAAGTTGTCGGCGGTTTCAATCAGGGGCAGATCGTAGAGTCCCTGCCAGATGTCTCCGGCCGGCCGCCTTTTAACGAGAACAGCGCCATTATCATTCTGACACAAAAAATAATTGAAATGTCGCACGCGCTTTTCCCGGCCTTTCATTTTTACAGGCAGGCTGGCCGTAAGCTGATGCTTATAAGCATAACAGCCCGTTTGCAAGGGGCAGGTATCACAGGCAGGCTGTCTGGGCTTGCACTGCAATGCGCCAAATTCCATGATGGCCTGGTTGTAAATAGCCGCTTCCTGACCGGCGGTCAGCTCTTGCGCGAGTTGTTGAAATGCTTTGATTCCCTGGCTGCTGTTTATGGGCGTCGATATCCCGAAATACCTGGAGAGGACCCGGTAAACATTGCCATCTACAACGGCCCTGTTTTCGTTGGAAGAGAACGAGGAGATAGCCGCGGCAGTGTAAGGTCCGACGCCTTTCAGCTTAATGAGGTCCTGATATGCGGTTGGGAAACGGCCACCGTGAGTTTGTACTACATCCTGTGCTGTTTTGAGCATATTGCGTCCGCGCGAGTAGTAGCCCAGTCCCTGCCACAGTTTGAGCACCTCGGTTTCCGATGCGCGGGCGAATGCTTCGACAGTGGGGAAGGCGGCGAGGAACTTATTGAAGTAGGGCAGCCCTTGTTCCACCCGGGTTTGCTGCATAATGATTTCCGAGATCCAGATCACATAGGCATCGGTAGTTTCCCGCCACGGCAGCGCTCGTTTATTATACAAATACCACTTAATCAACTCGTTCTGAAAATTCATAGCCGCAAAAATAGGATTATTGCTGCGCTTTTTACAAAACTTGCAATCGGCTGATATTCTACCCGGAAATAAATGATCTTTTATTTTCCTATCTCGCTAAAAAGCAATACTTTTGCAACCCCAAAACACTTATAAGTAACGGAGCAAACATTAAATAAAACTAACAAATAGATTATGACTAAGGCAGATATTATTTCAGAAATATCAACAAAGACAGGGATTGAAAAGGTAGATGTTCAGGAGACGGTTGAGGCGTTTTTCAAAGTGATCAAGAACAGCATGATCAGCGGAGAAAATGTCTATGTAAGAGGTTTTGGTAGTTTTGTTGTTAAAAAAAGAGCCCAAAAAACTGCAAGAAATATTTCTAAGAATACAGCGATCATCATTCCGGAGCATTATGTTCCAAGCTTTAAGCCGGCGAAAGTATTCGTGGACAAGGTAAAAAGCAATTCTAAGAAAATCAGCGTAGAAGCATAAGCTATGTTTAAAAGTATCAGGTCTAAGCAAATAACCCTAATCAGTGCGATTGTACTGATTATGGCTTTTTTGTTTAGCCGTGATATTAAAGGGCTGGTAAAACCCAAAGAAGAGCAAAGCGGTTTCAGGAAGGAAGCTGCGGCTGATATGATCAGTCTCGAAGAGGTTTCTCAGGAAGCTAAGCGTTTATTAAACACGGATTTAGCCAAAGAGGTTATCGATCTTGAGGCTAAATTTGAAGCAGCTGATGAAAACGGAAAGGCAGATGCTGCTTTAGCTTTGGCCCGGAAGTGGGATGATCTTGAGCAGAGCACCCCAAGTGCTTTATATCTGGAGATCGCTGCAAAAAAGCAGCCTGATCTTATGAGCTGGGTGAATGCCGGAGAGCGACTGCTTACTGCCTTTGACAATAGCCGGGACACAATAATCCAACCGGTGCTTTTGCAGAAAGCGAATAATGCATTCAAGGAGGCTATGAAGATCGATTCGACGAGCCTTGATGCCAGAAGCGGATTGGGTATAACAATTGTGAATGGTATGGGCATGCCCATGCAGGGTATTGCCATGCTGATGGACGTGGTAAAAGAGGATCCGAAAAACCTGAAGGCAAATATGAGCCTGGCTACCTTCGCCATTAAATCCGGACAATTCGATAAGGCTATATCCAGGTTTAAGGATGTTGTTGCGATAAAGCCGTTGCCGGAGGCCTATTTTTACATGGCTACTGCCTATGAAAACCTGGGCAAGAACGCAGAGGCTATCGATGCCTACCAAACAAGTAAAAAGTTAGCTGCTGATCCAACTTTATCAAAATTTATTGATGAGCGGGTACAGGAGTTAAAACAGAAATAATAAACAGATTAAAAAATATTTAAAAATTAAACACTATGCCAAGCGGTAAAAAAAGAAAGAGACATAAAATGGCTACGCACAAACGCAAGAAGCGTTTAAGAAAAAACAGACATAAGAAAAAGTAATTTTTTCTTATTGTTACGGCACCAAAAGTACAGGCTAAGATTAAGTTCCTAGCCTGTGTTTTTGGTTGCATTAGTTTTTTTATAGTTCATGTGTTAATCATGAGGCGTGCTGCCTCAAAATCTGTAGCTTTTGGTAAAAGAATTAATTGTTGATTCCTCCCCATTGGGAGTAACCATAGCTTTAGTTGAAGACAAACAACTTGTAGAACTTCACAAAGAACAGATCAATAACAACTATGCCGTAGGCGACATTTACCTTGGGCGCATTAAGAAAATAATGCCCGGGCTGAATGCTGCTTTTGTTGATGTGGGGTATGAAAAAGATGCCTTCCTGCATTACTTTGATCTTGGTCCGCAAGTACAATCTTTAATAAAGCTAACTCGAATAAAGCGCAATGGAACTGTTAATGGTACATTGCTTGACAACTTTAAGCTGGAAAATGACATTAACAAAGCTGGTAAAATATCGGAGGTTGTAAGTAAGAACCTGCTTCTTCCGGTTCAAATTGCCAAAGAGCCCATTTCCACAAAAGGACCCCGGCTTAGTTCCGATCTTTCTATAGCGGGCCGTTATATCGTATTGGTACCATTTTCCAATGTGATTTCCATTTCAAAAAAGATCAAAAGCAATACCGAGCGTAACCGTCTTAAGAAAATCATCGAAAGCATTAAGCCGAAGAATTTCGGAGTAATTATCCGCACGGTGTCTGAAGGCAAGGGCGTTGCGGAACTTCAGAAGGACCTGCTGGATTCTGTTGCTAAATGGGAAAATTTCACCAAGAAACTTCCTGAGGCGGAACCTTCCAAACGTGTATGGGGAGAAATGGACCGGACATCAACATTGATCCGTGACATCCTGAACACCGAGTTCACCAATGTTTATGTAAACGACAGTGGACTGTTCGAAGATATACGGTCTTATGTGCATGAGATATCGCCGGAGATGGAAAAGATCGTTAAGTTTTACAAACACAAGGAGCCTATTTTTGAACACTTCGGTATCGAAAAACAAATAAAGGGAGCGTTTGGGAAAACGGTAAACCTTGCGGGCGGTGCTTATCTCGTTGTTGAACACACGGAAGCCCTTCATGTCATCGATGTAAACAGCGGCAACAGAACTGCAAGCAAAGAAAACCAGGAGGAGAATGCTTTGCAGGTGAACAAGGAAGCCGCTAAAGAAATAGCAAGGCAGCTCCGTCTTCGCGATATGGGCGGTATTGTCGTGATCGATTTTATCGATATGCACAAGCCGGCTAACCGTAAGATTCTGTTCGATCACCTTAGGGACCTTATGTTGCTTGACCGTGCAAAACATACCATATTGCCGCCAAGCAAATTCGGACTTGTGCAGATCACGCGTCAGCGGGTGCGTCCGGAGATGAACATTGTGACGAGCGAGAAGTGTCCGACCTGCAACGGTACCGGAGAAATTAAGGCCAGTATTGTTTTAATGGATGATATTGAAAACAATCTGACCTATATTTTGCAAGAGCAAAACGAAAAAAATATTACGCTGTGTGTTCACCCATACATAGCTGCTTACATCAAGAAAGGGTGGCTTATGTCATTGCAATGGAAATGGTTCTTTAAATTCGGTCAGCGAATTAAAGTTAAATCCGTACCGTCTTACAGTCTGACGGAATTCCACTTCCTTAGCGCTAAGGAAGAAGAGATTAAACTTTAAGTCTTTCCTCTTTCCTTATAGCATGCCTGAACCCGACGGTTCAGGCATGTTGTTTTATGGCTGCAGGCGTCGGGCGCGGCAAAATTTGTTATGCCGCCATAACAGTTTCCCTCAGATTATATACATTTGGCATAACTTGTTATTCTAATAATATTATTATGCTGTTTCAACTAACCGAAGAACAACTGATGATCCGTCAGGCTGCGCGCGATTTTGCGCAGAACGAACTGAAGCCTGGCGTTATTGAGCGTGATGAACATCAGAAATTTCCTGCTGAGCAAATAAGGATGCTGGGTGACCTCGGGTTTCTGGGTATGATGGTATCCGAAAAATACAACGGCAGCGGAATGGACGCCCTGTCTTATGTGTTGGTTATGGAAGAACTCTCAAAGGTTGATGCCTCTGCCTCTGTAGTTGTTTCGGTCAATAATTCGCTGGTATGCTATGGGTTGGAAGCCTTCGGGTCGGAGTTTCAAAAAGAGAAGTATCTGAAGCAGCTCGCCTCAGGCCAGCATATTGGTGCATTCTGCCTGTCTGAACCGGAGGCCGGTTCAGATGCCACCTCGCAGCAGACCACTGCTGAAGACAAGGGGGACTATTATCTGCTTAACGGCACAAAAAACTGGATTACCAACGGTAGTACCGCCAGTACATACCTGGTTATTGCGCAAACGGACAAAGGGCTTAAACACCGTGGTATCAATGCCTTTATCGTTGAGAAGGGGATGGAGGGCTTTACAGTAGGCCCTAAAGAAAATAAGCTCGGCATACGCGGATCGGACACCCACTCCCTGATGTTTAATGATGTGAAGGTGCCGAAGGAGAACCGTATCGGCGAGGATGGATTCGGTTTCAAGTTTGCCATGAAGACCCTCGAAGGAGGACGGATCGGTATAGCCGCACAGGCCCTGGGCATTGCAGCCGGAGCCTATGAACTTGCGCTGGCTTATGCGAAAACACGTAAAGCTTTTGGAAAGCCGATAGCAGATCATCAGGCGATCGCTTTTAAGCTGGCCGAGATGGCGACACAGATTGAGGCGGCGCGGCTGTTGGTGTATAAAGCCGCCTGGTTGAAGGATCAGGGTCAACCCTATACGCTTGCCGGTTCAATGGCGAAGCTATACGCCTCCAAGGTGGCTATGGATGTTACGGTTGAGGCCGTGCAGATTCACGGCGGTTACGGATATGTAAAGGAATATCATGTTGAGCGACTGATGCGTGACGCCAAGATAACCCAGATCTATGAGGGAACATCAGAGATTCAAAAGCTCGTGATTTCCCGGGACATCCTCGCTTAAGTTAAATCCGGATGTCGCCGGGGATCAGGATCAATCTTCATCGCCCCGCAGCGCGCTGAAAATCGCCTTAATGATAGCCAGTACAATGGCCAGCAGCGCGGCGGCCCAAAATCCGGTTGTCTCAAAAGAATCCATCACGTTGTCGACCATCAGTATCATGAGTACACTGATTACGAAGGACACCAGTCCCAGGGTCAGAAAGTTTATGGGAAAGGTCATGACGCGCAAGATGAAGCCTACGGTGGCATTGGCCAGCGCTATTAACAGCGCCGCAATAATGGCGTTGCCAAATCCGTCTATGGTAACACCAGGAACCAGTTTGGCGCCGATGAACACAGCCAGTCCCATAAGTAAGATTTCAATGATCCATTTCATAGTTGTAAGTATTATAAAATAATGCCTGTGTTCTTATATCAAACAATGCGCCAGTTTGCCTGGCTTTGTAAGCCGGATACTAAGCAGGCGTCGACCGCATCCTAAGCGCTTGAGCCCGGGCAGTATCCGGGCAGCAACCGGGTAGTATCCGGGTAATATCCGGAGAGTATAGGGTAGCATATTTTGATCTTAGAAACTTTATTACTATATTTGTAATTAATTGAAGACGAGAGGGGACATGGGTCCCCTCTTTTCTGTTAACGGCATTTTTGTGGAGTATGCAGATAGAAAGCAGAGTAAGAGAACTTGTTGAAGAGAAAATAGCTGACCGGCCTGAGCTTTTTCTGGTTGATGTGAAGATGTTGCCCAATAATAAATTGATCATTCATGTTGATGGTGATCAGGGAATTAATATTCAGGATTGTGCAGCAATTAGCAGGCATGTAGGTTTTCATCTGGAAGAAGAGAACGTCATCGACCGGGCTTATAACCTGGAGGTGTCCTCGCCGGGAATTGGTGAGCCGCTTCGGATGGAACGTCAATACAGAAAGAACGTTGGTCGCGAAGTAAGTGTGAAGCTTGTAAGTGGTGAAACTAAAGAAGGAAAATTGCTGGCTGTAAATGAGGCCGGAATAACGATAGAGGCAAAACTAAAAGAAAAAGGAAAGAAAGCAGTGCTGGAAGAAACCAGTATCGCCTTTGATGAAATAACAGAAATAAAGGTTTTAATTTCATTTAAATAAAATGAGCAATATTAATTTAATCGATTCATTTCAGGAGTTTAAGGACTTCAAGAATATCGACCGCCCTACAGTAATTAGCGTGCTGGAAGAGGTATTTCGCAGTATGCTGCGCAAAAAGTATGGTACAGATGAGAACTGTGACGTAATTGTGAATCCGGATAACGGGGATTTGGAGATCTGGCGTACAAGAAAGGTTATGGAGGATGGGTTTTCTGAGGATGATGACCTGGAGATTGAGCTTGCCGAAGCCAAACAGCTTGATCCTGACCTGGAAGTAGGCGATGATTATATTGAACAGATCACTTTGGAGAGCTTCGGAAGACGGGCGATCCTGGCTGCACGTCAGACACTGGTATCTAAGGTTCTGGAGCTTGAAAAGGATGAGATATTCAAAAAGTATAAGGATCGCGTAGGTGAGATCGTAACCGGTGAGGTTTACCAGGTTTGGAAGAAAGAAACGCTTGTGCTTGATGATGAGGGTAATGAGTTGCTCATGCCTAAATCGGAGCAGATACCTGCCGATTACTTTAAGAAAGGTGACAGCGTTCGTGCCGTGATCCTTAAAGTAGACATGGTTAATGCTACGCCAAAGATCATTATTTCAAGGATTGCGCCTGAATTTCTGCAGCGTTTGTTCGAGATCGAAGTTCCTGAGATTTTTGATGGACTTATTACCATTAAAAAGATCGTTCGGGAGCCGGGTGAGCGTGCCAAGGTGGCTGTGGAATCTTACGACGACCGGATTGATCCGGTTGGTGCCTGCGTGGGTATGAAGGGTTCACGTATTCACGGAATTGTACGTGAGCTTAAGAATGAGAACATCGACGTGATTAATTTTACCAATAACATTTCTTTATACATCACCCGGGCGCTTAGTCCGGCCAAGATCACATCGATTAAACTGGATGATGAGCGTAAGCATGCCGCAGTTTACCTGAAGCCTGATCAGGTTTCGCTCGCGATTGGTCGCGGCGGCCACAATATCAAACTGGCAGGTAAATTGACCGGATATGAGATCGACGTATATCGTGAGACAGATGAAGAGGATGAGGATGTGGATATTGAAGAGTTCTCAGATGAGATCGATAGCTGGATCATTGACGAACTGAAAGCGATAGGCTGTGATACGGCAAAGAGCGTTCTGGCCCTTTCGGTAGAGGACCTTGCTAAACGTACGGATCTTGAAGAAGAAACCATCAAGGAAGTAATGAGTATTCTGAAATCAGAATTTGAATAGTCGGTTATGGCCGCTTTAACATTGGGCACAATTTTAAAAACTAATTGCCTGAGCATGAAATAAACAAGAATAAACGTTACTTTTGTAATAGAATAATAATAGAAAAAGGAGATCAATGTCAGACGACAAACCAATAATTTTATTTAAGGCAGTTAAGGAACTTAACGTAGGGATTGCTACGGCTGTTGAGTTCCTGGAAAAGAAAGGCTTTTCTGTTGAGAATAAACCCACTACTAAACTTAGCCGCGATATGTACAACGCGTTGCTTAAGGAGTTTCAGGGCGATAAGATCGTAAAAGAAGAAGCCAATCAAATTGTCATTGGTAAAATTCGTCGTGATGAGCCAGAAGTTTCTGAGCGTGTACCGGAGCCGCCAAAGAAAAATGTTGATTTTGAGAACGAAGGCGTTCTGATCAAGAATTTAAGTGCTTACACGCCTCCTGCCGAAAAGGTTAAGGAGGATGTTCCTGCAAAGCCGGCGGCACAGGATAAACCGGATGCCGATAAAACCGAAGATGGGGCGCTTCCGGGGGTTAAAGTTATCGGCAAGATTAATCTTGATGATTTAAACAGACCGAAAGCACCAAGGAAGGAGGAGACTCCGGACGTACCGAAAGAACCGGTGAAGGAAGCCCCTAAGGCCGAAACACCGCAGCCACAGGTTGAAAAGCCTGTAGAGCCGAAGGTAGAGAAAGTTGAGCCAGCTAAGGAGGTAACTCCTCCAGCTGCGCAGGTGCCGGCAGAAGCCGCTCCGGCTAAGCCGGTAGAAAAGCCTGACGAGGAAGTGATTAAGGCTCGCTCCGTAAGGCTTTCGGGGCCGAATATTGTAGGGCGAATTACCTTGCCTGTTACTCCTGAGCGTAAATCGCAGCCTGTAGCTTCTTCGGCAGACAGCGCTGACGCGAAGAGAAAGCGCAAACGCAAGAAGACTCCGGGGCAGGGCTTTACGCCAGGTGCGGGTCAGCAGGGCGGGCAATTTGGTCAGCCAGGGGCACGGCCTGCGGGCGGTCCGGGCGGCAGACCTGATTTCAGAAATAATCCGGGCGGCAGACCTAATTTTAGGGGAAATAACAACAGACCGGGAGCACCTGCTGCCGGACCTAAAGAGGAGCCAACGGAAAAGGAAATACAAGACCAGATTAAGGCAACGCTTGCACGTCTTAGCGGCGCAGGCAAATCTGGCAAGTTTGCGCAACGTGCCAAACTTCGCCGCCAGAAGCGGGATGATGTGGCCATGTCTGCTGATGAGGCGGCAATGGAACAGGAACTGCAATCCAAAGTGTTGAGGGTTACAGAGTTTGTTACAGCAAACGAACTGGCCAGTATGATGGATGTGCCGGTTACCAAGATCATTGCGACATGTATGAGCCTAGGTATGTTCGTGTCGATCAACCAGCGTTTGGATGCGGAGACGCTAACGATCGTGGCGGATGAGTTCGGTTACGAGATCCAGTTTGTGAAGCCGGATGATGAAAGCGACGTGCTGATTGAGGAGGAGGATAATGAAGAGGATCTGCTTCCTAGAGCTCCGGTTGTGACGATTATGGGTCACGTGGATCATGGTAAGACTTCGTTGCTGGATTATATCCGGAAAGCAAATGTGGTTGCCGGTGAGGCGGGTGGTATTACCCAGCACATCGGTGCCTATATGGTTACGACCTCTACCGGCAAAAAAGTGACCTTCCTGGATACACCAGGTCACGAAGCGTTTACCGCCATGCGTGCAAGGGGTGCCAAGGTTGCGGATATTGCCATTATTGTGGTGGCTGCGGATGATGCGGTGATGCCGCAAACCAAGGAAGCCATCAATCATGCACAGGCTGCAGGGGTTCCATTGGTATTTGCTTTCACTAAAATAGATAAGCCGGGAGCCAACTCTGATAAGATCAGAGAGCAGCTTTCGATGATGAATATCCTGGTGGAAGATTGGGGCGGTAAGTTCCAGTCGCAGGAAATATCGGGTAAGAGCGGATTAAATGTGGATCTGCTTCTTGAAAAGGTATTGCTGGAGGCTGAATTACTTGAGCTTAAAGCTAACCCGGACAAGCGTGCTACGGGAAGTGTTATTGAGGCAACGTTGGATAAAGGACGTGGTATTGTAACTACCGTGCTTGTTCAGGCTGGTACCCTGAAAATAGGTGATCCTATTCTGGCAGGAAGTTACAGTGGCCGGGTAAAGGCCCTGTTTAATGAGCGCGGTCAGAAAGTTGATAAAGCTGGGCCTAGTGTACCGGTACAGGTATTGGGTATGCAGGGCGCACCTACAGCGGGCGACAGATTTAATGCGCTTGAGAGTGAGGTAGAGGCCAGGGAAATTGCGAATAAGCGTTTGCAACTGATGCGGGAGCAAGGTTTGCGTACGCAAAAACATATTACACTGGACGAGATCGGAAGACGTTTGGCTATTGGAAACTTCAAGGAGCTGAACCTGATCATCAAAGGTGACGTGGACGGATCTATCGAAGCACTTTCTGATTCCCTGCTGAAGTTATCTACACCAGAGATACAGGTTAACGTAATCAGCAAAGGTGTGGGTCAGATCTCTGAATCGGATGTGTTGCTGGCATCAGCTTCTGATGCGATCATCGTCGGTTTCCAGGTTAGACCTTCAACCGGTGCACGTAAACTTGCTGAAGCGGAGCAGATTGATATCAGGCTGTATTCCATCATCTATGATGCGATCAACGAGATCAAAGCTGCGATGGAAGGCATGCTTGCTCCGGAGTTCGAAGAGAAAATTACGGCTAATGTGGAGATCAGGGATACCTTCAAAATCACAAAAGTAGGAACCATCGCCGGATGTATGGTACTGGATGGTAAGATAAACCGGAACAGTAAAATTCGTATCGTTAGGGACGGTGTGGTGATCTACACCGGTGAGCTGGCTTCATTGAAACGTTATAAGGACGACGTCAAGGAAGTAAGTGCTGGATATGAATGCGGTCTGAACATTCACAACTTCAATAACATTGAAGTGGGGGATATTGTGGAAGCATACGAGCAGGTAGAGGTGAAGCGGAAGTTGTAAACTGTCCGTTTACCTACACACAGATAAAGAAGCTGCTTAAAAGCAGCTTTCTTATTTTAGCATCCGATGAAGAACATGAACCTCGACTTTTCTATAGTCATCTGCACTTATAATCCCGACCCTAGAATACTCGGGCGTTGCTTGGCTGCAGTTGACGCTTTAAACAAAAGTGCTTTGGATTATGAGATTATACTCGTCGATAACAATAGTACCGTTCCTCTCGCGGGTCAAGATTATATCGAAAGATACCGGAGTAGATTATCGAATTTCCAGGTTCTTTTAGAGCCGGAACAAGGCCTTACTCCAGCTAGGATGGCGGGTATTAACGCTGCGGCAGGAAGGCATGTTGTTTTTTTTGATGACGATAATGGGCCGGAGAGCCATTATCTCCAGGAGCTATTGGTATTGATCGAACGGCACAGCCATGTAGTAGCATGGGGACCCGGAAACATTGACGTTGATTTCATCGATGGCATTCAACCAGGCATTGAAGCGTTTGCCAGGTCGGTATTTCAGGAGAGGCGCAGCACTCATGTTGAATATGCTAATATCAGGTCATGGCAAGCATGTTATCCTTTTGGCACGGGGATGTGTGTACGAACATCCTATCTGAAAGAATTTGCGCGCCGGACCAAAAATGGAGAGTTCACGCTTCCGGATAGAACAGGCGATGCGCTGAGTAGTGGTGGTGACGTTCAGATTATTTTGTTTGTCCTAAAAAGCGGAGCAGCAGCAGGCATCTCCCCCGGCTTGAAGTTGACGCATATTATTCCCTCGAAACGTGCTAACTTCGAATATATTAAGCGATTATTATATGCTGTTTACTTAGGGGGCGCTATAACTATTCTGGAAGTTTTTCCCGAGCAAAGGGACGCCATATTAGGCGCATCAATATCCAAATCAAAATTCTCGAGAAGGGCACTGAAGAAGTATCTGGGCTTGCTACTTAATAACAAGCCAACGAGAGTTTTCAAGTTCATTATATATATAGCGTCTGTTAGCGGCGAGTACCTTGCCTTAAAAAGGCCGGTGCCTTCTCTTGTAACCTGGATTATCCGGAGAATGGTATTTCGGTAAAGCTTGCCTAAAGTTTTAGGAAACGACGGATTCTATTTTTGGGCTTATTATATACCCGCCATTTTTCTTTCAGATTGAGTTCTCTGAAAGTAACGGCAAAGTCTGCATCTTTTTGCGGAAGCACATACTTGGGGAGCGTGATTTGTCCAAGAGTCCCCGTTTCGATCTGGCTGTACGCGTTCGCCTCATCTAATGTGTGTGTTGCCCCTTTGCCAAATCCAATGTTCTTAATGAGACTCACATTTGGAATCACCGACAGCCCGTTATTAAAGAAATTAATGATGGTAAGCTGATAATCCCAGGTATCTATCTTGCCGGATTTTAAGTCTTTAAAAATTTGCACCCAAAACTCAACAGCAAAATGGTCACTGAATATTTTGGCGAATTGATCCTCTACTTCCGATGCTTCGTATCGGCTTAAATATTTGTCGTAATCTTTCCACACACGCGCCCAACTTGCCCATCCCCAAACGTTTGTCTGGTTGGAATAATATACGCTGGCAGTGTTCCATATTTTCCCGAGTTGCAGATTACAACCGGCTACATGCCTGAAGCGCGTGTCATCCCGGAAATGTTCCAGCATGTAATCACAATAGCGAAAAAAGTCCGGTTCGGGCAAGCAATCGTCTTCAAGAATAATGCCCTCCGGTTCGTTTGAAAAGAACCAGTCAATCGCTCCGGAAACTGCGTCGCGGCAGCCCAGGTTCTCCATCCTGACAAGGCGCTGAACGGTACAAGGCCAGGTTATCTGATCGACGATTTCAAGAACTTTTTTGCATAAGTCTGTTTCGTCTGGACGATTGCCTCTGGGGCCGTCCGCGGCTATGTACAGGCGCGAAGGCTGCGCCTTCCTGATCTCATCGAACACTAATTTTGTTACTTCCGGCCTGTTAAACACCAAAAAAAGGATGGGCGACTTAACCTGATACGCTTTGGTCATTTCTGGAACTTTTTGTAAACATCTATGGTTTTTTCAAGTGATTCTGCGATAGAGAATTTTTCTAGCTGGATTGCTCCGGCAGCATTTAAGTTAGCCCGCAGTGATGAGTTGTACAATGCCGCCTTAACTTCGGAATAGATGCTTTGAGGACAAGTCGGGTCAAAATAGCGAACCGCACCCTCGCCGATTTCTCTGAAACAAGGGGTATCGCTCGCCAATACGGGGCAGTTGCAGTCAAAAGCCTCCAAAATTGGGAAGCCAAATCCTTCATATAAGGAGGGAAATACGAAGCAAAGTGCATTCTCATATAGACCCCTTAACTCCCCGTCGTGTGCATTGATCTGAATGACCTTGTTAGATATTTTAAATCGGCGCAGAAGCTCTATTTCGGCAGTTTGCAGTTCTCCTCCGCCAGCACAGACCAAATGTAAATCTTGTGTTTCGGACAAGATCGGGGCCACCGCTGTAACGAACGCTATAAAGTTCTTGTATCCACCCCTGTCGCCCACGAAGAGAAGGTATTCCCTGAAACGATCTGGTTCTGAATGTGTAGATTCGGACAAGCTTTTGTAGCCGTGATGGATAACCGAAATACAGTCAGGCTGTACTCCCAGGATGTCTATGAGGTCTTTTTTTGTTGTATCAGATATAGCGATAATATGCGATGCTTCCTCAATACATTGTCTTTTATGCGCAGCGGTAGGGTCTGTTCGATCAAAGAAAGCAGGATAACGCTCATGTATCATGTCGTGGACAGTCAGAATAAAACCGCTCTTGCAGTATGGTATGAAATAGGGATCGTAATAGGTCGGATGAAAGATATTGTAAGACTCTTTTTTCAAGAGATGCACACTATATTTTTGGTTCCATTTGTAAATCTTTCTTTGTTTCTTTAACAGCATTTTGCCAACGGTTTTTTGCCGGGGGGTTAGCAGTGATTGCAAGTAATAGTTTGTGCTGTATAAAACGCCAAGCGAAACGCGGAGGTGCTTTTGTGCTTCTGACTGAGAGATTATATTTGCAAAATACCGTGAAATTCCTCCGTACGAACTTTGCAGGGAGAAGATCTGGTGATCAATTAGAAGGCGTGTTGACTGATCGTCCATATTATTTATTATCCTCTAATCATTAAACGCCTGCATGGAAATCAGACGTTTATAGAGGCCGTTTTGAGCAAGTAGTTCAGTATGATTGCCGGCTTCTACTATCTTCCCTTTCTCGATAACTGCAATCTTATCTGCGTGCTGAATGGTACTTAACCTGTGGGCGATGATCACGCATGTGCGGTTTTTCATCAGGTTATTTAAGGCGTCTTGCACAAGTCTTTCGGACTCTGTATCGAGCGCTGAGGTCGCCTCATCAAGCAGCATGACAGGCGGATTGGCAAGTACTGCCCTGGCTATGCAGATTCGTTGCCTTTGGCCTCCTGATAATTTATTGCCGCGGTCGCCCACATTGGTGTGATATCCTTCCTCGGTGTTCAGAATGAACTCGTGTGCATTCGCGATTTCGGCTGCGCGGACGACCTCTTGCTCTGTTGCCCCCGGCTTACCGTAAGCAATGTTGTTGTAGATTGAGTCATTAAACAGGAAGGAGTCCTGATTTACAATGCCCATCTGTGCACGGATGCTTTCGGTATTCAGGTCGACATAAGGCTGGTCATCGAGGTAGAGCGTTCCGGAAATGGGTTCGTGGAAACGAGGTATCAAATCCATAAGGGTGCTTTTTCCCCCTCCTGAGGGCCCTACTAAAGCGACTGTTTGACCTTTCCTGATTTCAAGGCTGATGTCATCAAGCACAATCTTGTCCCCATAACCGAAGGTCACGTGTTCAAGTCTAAGTGCTTTATCGAATGTCTCGACTTGCCTCGCCCCCGGTTTGTCGCTAAAAGCCGGTTTAGTGTCTATGAGCGCAAGTACGCGCTCACCTGCAGTAATTCCGGAATGAATTCCGCTGAATGAATCACTTATTGCCTTAACAGGCTGCATTACCTGCGAAAAAGTAGCAATATATACCAGAAATTTGGCCGGTGTAAGATCACCCTGACCATTCAAAATAAGCATGCCTCCATAAAGGACAATTCCTGCAACAACAATTACACCGAGCGTTTGAGATACAGGCGAAGCCAATTGCTGGCGCCTTGCAATTTTCCGGTTCAAATAAGAATAGAACTTGTTTTCCTCGTTGAAGCGTTCCTTTGTTCGCCCGGTAGCGTTGAAGGCTTTTACGATCTTGATTCCGCTCAGCGCTTCGTCAAGGAAGCCCAGCATCTTGGCGAATGATTCGTGAGACTGATTTGTTTGTTGCTTAAGGCGTTTAACGATCTTACTTATGATTAGTCCCGCAACCGGGATTACCAAAAGTGAGAAGAGGGTGAGTTTAACCGAAATAGACAACAGGATAGCAATATAGAAAAGCAATTGCGCGGGTTCTTTAAAGACTACCTGAAGCGTATTTGTAACGGTAAACTGAACGATCTGCACGTCTGAAGCGACTTTTGATATAATGTCTCCTTTTCGCTCATTGTTAAAGAACCCAACATTGAGGTCCATGACATTATTAAATACGGTCCGGCGGAGGTTTAACAATGTATGCACCCTCAAATCTTCCATATAACGCTGAGAGAGATAGCGAAAGAGATTGGCGAGAATAACAACGACAACAATAGTGATGCAGACGATCTTCAAAGTATAGATCTTTCCCTCTGTCTGGATCATGTAATTGACATACTCGTTGTATTTGCCGACAGGGTCAAAAAATGCATCGGAGGTGTCTATATTTCGTGTAGTGGAGGAACTTCCTGTAAACAGCGTCTCAAGCAAAGGTCCGATAAGGGTGAACAGCGCGGTGTTGAAAAATATGGCAATAAGTGTAGCAATGATATAAGGAATCGCAAATTTTTCAATTGGCTTTGCAAAGGAGAGAAGTCTGAAATATATCTTCATTAAACGGGTATAAAACGCTAAGTTAAGTATAGTTAGGGTCTAACCGTGGAACTTCACCGAAAATTGGATAAAAGATGACAATGCTTATTTCTCCTGTGGGAGAAAAACAGTGATTATACTCATCATACTTTTTAGCAATGACCATGCAACTTTATGCTTCCGGATTTTTAAGAATTGGCGACCACGCCTCGATCTTAATACTGTAAGGGTTTCACGATCATCGTAAAAGGCTGGAAAATGTCGTTTCAGGACCAGGTTGCGTTCGCCGTGCATGGATACGTGATTATTTATCTCGGAAGAGATGCCCGTCGCATCGTAATTTGTAATGATCATGTCTAAATGTTGATATGAAACATTTTCCTTACATATGGTATAGATGAAGAATTCCCAGTCTGACACTATTCGGAAATTTTCATTGTAGAGGAAGAATTTCTGAAATAATTCCCGTTTGATAAAGCTTGCCTGGTGTGATATGTTGTGTTCAATAAAAAACGAAAACGATAATAACGGGGGAAAGGTCCTGAATTGTTGTTTTCCAGGCTCTTCATAGATTATATTGCCGTAGTATATGTCCTTGTTGCCCGCAATAGATAACGCGACACTCTGCAAAACCATATTGTCATGAAGATAATCTCCACTGTTAAGAAACAGCAGATAGTCGCCCGAAGCCTGTCTAATGCCTTTATTCATCGCGTTGTAGATGCCTGTGTCGGGCTCGCTGATCAGGACGTCTATTTTATCTTTGTATTTGCCTAAGATATCTCTACTGCCGTCTGTACTGGCGCCATCAATGACCAGGAACTCAAAGTCACGGAATGTCTGCTCAGTCACACTTCTGATTGTTTTCTCCAAGCCGTAAGCGTTGTTCAGGTTCACCGTTATGATGGATATTTTGCTCGTCATGTTATGAAAAGTTCTGGTCGTCCAAATGTGCAATAAGCTCTTTTATAGTTTTCCCGATGGCTTCAGGATTATATTCTGATATGGCTTCTGACGAGTTGCTGCTAAGCCTGGCCCAAAGCTGTGCGTCGTTGTAGAGCCTCATTACTTGATTGGCAAAAGATTTAGCTGTGTCGGCAATCAGGACATGTTTCCCGTCGACTAGACCCATTCCTTCAACACCGACCTGGGTAGATACAATGGGTAAAGCGTATTCAAAGCTCTGCCCAAGTTTGCCTTTCATTCCGGCCCCATAACGTAGCGGTGCCACAAAAACCCGGTGATTTATAAAATATTCGGAAACGTCTTTTACATAACCCGGTACATGAATCCGCCCAGATCGTAAATTTAGAATTTCATTTGTAGGGTCGCTTCCGAGCAGGGTTAATTCGACGTCGGGATCTTCCTTCCAAACATCCGGCATAATTTCGTTTACCAACCAGAGCGCAGCGTCAATATTCGGTTCGTGTTTGTATCCTCCTATAAAGAGAATCCCTTTTCGAGACGGGAAAGGCGCGACATCCCCAACCGCCCGCGAATGGATGTTGGGTACGACCCAGACATTCTTGATTTGCTCATTTATCAGTAGTTCTTTTTCAACCTGGGTAACCGTAACGGTGATGTCGCTTCGACGGGCGAGGTACAACTCGCTTTTTTTTGTTTCAAGTGCTTTTTTCCTTAACCTGGGATTTTGTGTTTCTTCCGCCTGCCGTAACATCCGTACATAATGGAGGTCGACAGTATCAAAGATTTTCTTTGTATGCTTATTTAATCGAGGTTGAAACCGGCTGTTTAGCGCCGGTCTGGACAACCAGGCATAATGAATCAGGTTAAGCTTTTTATTCAACAATCGTTGCGCGACGGCACGGTCCTCACATATTACCTCTACGCCCATTGACCGGAGTTGTGAATAATAGGGTTCTTTTCGCATGCCGTCGTCTGCAATGAATATGACATTAAGGTCCATCTGCAGGAAGATCTTAATCAGTTCAAACAGCCGTCTTGATCCTGACGACTGATCATAGAGCGGCAGCGTGTCGTCAACAATCAGCAAGCTCTTTGATTTTGCTTGAGCCAGCGGCTGCTTCCGCTTTGAGGATAGTATATTGAAAATTGTTGCTATAAAGTCTCTCATTAACGTTTACTATTGAACCGGCCAGAGTTGGCAAGGCATTCATTAAGGATAAATTTGAATAAAGTGAAAGCCGACCGTTTTCTGACAAAGAAAAGTTTGCTTCTATGTCGAAGCAACGTTACCAAAAGTGTGCGCGAAAACGGCTGCCGCTCTAGTACTGCATATCCGTCTAGGAGCCGGTCGATCAGCTTGCCTGTCGCGCGGGGAGTAACAGCATGGTTTTTAAACAGCTTAAGTGTATTGATGCGTCGTGTACGTTCGGTCGTACGTGTGTCAGAAGATGTTGTATTGGAGGCATGCCTGCGATGGCTCACCAAAGGCTCTGTTATAAACTTGATTCTGCCTAAAGAGGCGGCGGTGTAAGCCATCCACCAGTCATAGTATGTTTCTTTCGGAAATGGCAATACATATGCCTTAAGTGAACAATGGAATAAGCTCGCATGACCTGAAACGCAATTGTTGTAAAGGAGATATTGTTCGCATTGTCCGCTAACAAAGCGATGTCCGTCTGACAATCTCTTTCCTGTGAGCCGATCTTCTTCGATAACAGCCGAGTCGTGATAGATCAGCAACGAAGAACCGATAGCTGCGTAGAGTTTTGAAAGTTTCTGCAGATCCCATACGTCGTCCTGGTCTGCAATGGCAATGTAGGTTCCCTCACAAAGCCCAAGCGCCTTCTCAAAGTTTCGGTTAAAGCCAATATTGTTTTCATTCCGATATAAACGGATTTGCTTGTTTCGGTCGCGGTAAGACTCCAGAATGTCATACGTGCTGTCGGAAGAACAGTCGTCTACAATCACCACTTCGAGATTAGGATAGTCCTGTGCGAGAAGGGTGTCCAGTTGAGCCTCGATATGCTTTTGACCATTATAAGTGCACAGGGCAATAGAAATGAGTTCATTCTTCATTTTATCATCCTTTTTTTCGCGCCGTTCACGATCCTCGATAAGAAAAGACTTAGCGGATTATTTAGTAGTGGACGCATAATAGATCCTGACAGATGGAATACTGTCGTATTCGTCTGTATCCACCGGCTTTGGAAAAACTGGTTATATTTTTTTACCAGTTTTCCGCGTATCCTGTAGAAATCCTCGTCACGGATGCCGCGGCTTTTGTGTGTAAGGTTAAAGGGGATCACATATGCACTATAACCGTTCATCTCGGCATGCAGACACAGATCAGTGCCATACATGTGAAAGCCTGAAAGGTTGCCGGATACATTTAATGGGATTCCGTTTTTGAGGAGCAGGAAATTCTCGTCGAGCGATCTTACTTTCAAAGGTAATTTGCCTTTTGACACAAGGCTGCCATCTGTATAGGTAATATGGTACACCACATGATTTGGCGCAGCTGCGCCGGCGTTTCCGCATATCCCCCAGGCGGGGTCGAGTTCGTCGAGCTCTTTCAGTAAGTGACGAAGTTTCTCGATCTTATCACCTTCGATCAGTATATCCTGGTGGCAAATGATAATGTATTTACCACGGGCTTCCCGAAGGAACCGGTTTATACCCGCATAGGCGTCAAACGTACAGCCATTCCGATTGTCGACATGCATGAATTCTGTATTGTCCGTAAATCCGGCAGCCAAAAAGGAACTAAGCATAGCTTCATACTCTTCCTGGCGTGTAACAAAGGTACATACCGAGAACTCAAAACTATATTGAATTGGCCCAATGACCCTCGAAATGTTTGCTGCAGAGCTCATCCAAATGCTTAAGTTAACGGTTCAAATATAGTACAGATCGTAGCAGGTTTCTCAAAGTTATTAGATGATGTTCCTGAACCAGTAATCAAACTTCCTGAAGTCTTTCTTCGCTAAGGGCTTGTGCTTATCAAAAATCCAGTACAAATCTGCATCTGAATAGAAAGATGCGACGAGGGAAAAGGTACTTGGTGGGCCTATAATATACTCACATTTTGAAAGCAGACAGAGGTCTTCTCCAGGATTTCCGTTTAGTGTATAGCATCGCTGTTTTGTTATCCCTTGGAAAACGTCGACATCAACCTTGTGATTGCTGACGATATAAATACTTACGTCATCCATCCCAGACTCCTGAAGAAAGCCTGATATGATCTCCGCATAATCTTCGTCAGAAAAAAAGTATTTGCCATCGTGCCAGGTAGCGTAATCGCCCCGTCTGATATGAAGGCCAATACGCGGTTTGTTTGCCGGATGCGATGCCATAAATTGTTCCACGGCATTGCGAGTCCTGGTGTTAAAGTCAAAAAGTTTTTTGATTTCCGGCCGGTATTTCAGAAACAGCTCATACTTGCGAAAATACCAGCCGTTGACCAGGATAAGCTTGCTGGTTTTTAGCAGTTCAGTTTTTTGCGATTGATCTTCTTCAGGTTCGTTAAGTTCGATGCTGGGTATTATACCTAATTTTGCGCCATATTTTGCTGATAAATAGGTGATCCAGTTATACCCACGTTCGTTGTTGATATTGAAATAAGGATATTTGTAACAAAACCTTAGTCCGATGATTTTGAGGTTATTCTCGCGTGCAAATGCATAGTAATGTCCAAACTGTACGATGTTGTTGCACATTTGACCGTATCCGGAAAGGTATATCATAGCCGGCTCCTTTTTTTCGACAATGCCATTTTGTATTTCAGAAAAGTGCCTAAGGCCGCAAAGCTGCTAATAATCAAGCCGGCTACGCCATCCAGAAATCCAAGCTTGATAAAGTAGGATCGGACAAAGATGCTTACTGGAGAGAACACCATCTTGAAAAATAGTGCTATAGAAGTTCGCTTTAGCTGGTCTGCCGATCCGAGTACAGCATATGCTCTGGTTTTGGCAGCAAGTTCACTTCTTGTGCTATAGGCATAATGAAGTAGCTTTCCTTTTAAGTCCTCTACAGTAAGCCCTGACAAGGTCAGTTGTTCATGGACTGCGGCCTCGTTCCATCTGACATGCCGCGGGAACAGGCGAATCTTTTTGTCGGGATTCCAGATACCATATCTTATCCACTGTCCGCAATAATTGTTCAGCCGGCGGAATCTGTAAGCTCCAGTTAAGCTGGATTTAATGTTGTTAATTTCTTCTATGAGATCATGGGACAGCTCTTCATCGGAATCCAGCGACAGTATGAAAGGATATTGAGCTTCTTTATGGCCGATGTTCTTGGTGGGGCCGTACCCAAGCCAAGCAGTGGATATGACTTTGCAGCGGTAGGAAGACGCGATTTCGACAGTGCGATCCGTACTGCCCGAGTCGATCACTATGACTTCGTCTGCCACCTCACGAGCGCTTTCAAGACAGCGCCCAATAGTGTGCTCTGCATTTTTTGTAATCACGACGGCCGAAATCTGCATCTCAGTTCAGTTTTTTTAAAAGTTCTTGCCTGTAAATTTTCAGCGCGGAGAAAAGACCTTGATTTTTGGGCTCCGAATGTTTGAGCATCTCCTGGAACCGTTGCTTTGATGCACTTGCTTTTTTTAAATTTCGGATTATGAGAACTAATGCACGCCAATAGATCAGATTTAAGGCGAGCGTGCGCAAAAGAACTTCCACAACTGTTTGTATCCACCACATGGTGAGGCTAAGCCCTTGAAGGTGGATGTAATGCACGTAAAATTTGTTGCGAAGCGTGAGTAATTTTATTTTTCGCTTTTTGCTGTGTTTTTTGATCGTAGTTGAGACCTGATGCATGCATGCTGCCCCCGGAACGTAGTACATCTTCCAACCCATACGAAGTGCTCTAAGCGAGAGCTCCACGTCTTCCACATAAAAGGGGCTGAGCAATTCGTCATAGCCACCGAGGTCAAGTAATTTTTTCCTGTCTATCAATGCATTTGTTCCCGATAGAAACATGGTAAGTAATGGCTCGTTTTTCAGGGCTTGGTCTGCCTTAACATAATAGTTTTGGTTGGCTTTAATCTTGAATAGGTGACGGTTGATCAGTTTGCCTCCTCCCTGAAGGATATCGCTGTTCCAGTTTAGGACAGTTGCGTTGATGCCGAAGGTCTTCGGATCCTGGAAAAAACGCAGTTGTGGTTCAAAATATGGCGCAATGAGTTTAACATCATTGTTTAAAATCAGGACAAGATCCATCTTCGCAGCGTAGATACCCTTGTTTACCGTTCCTGAGAATCCGAGGTTTTCCTCGCTTCTAATAACAATTATTTCAGGGTAGGTCTGTTGGATAAACTCGACGGACTCGTCGTTTGAACGGTCGTCGACGATGATCACTTCATAAGGCGCTGTTGTAGTGGAAAGACAGTGAAACAAGTCTGGCAATATTTCGGCCAGGAGACTTTTTCCGTTATAATTAGGGATAACTACAGATATGCTGAAATTCATTCACCGATTAATTACATATTGTCTTTCTTTGTACAAAGATATATATATTATAATGCATTCATTTACGCAATTGGTGGCGGAATTGAAATCGGGCGATTTCAAGGCGCTCGCCAGAGTGCTTACATTGGTTGAGAATGATATAGAACCAGCTATGGATATTCTGAAGGGGCTGGAAGCAAGCTCGGTACCAGTGATTGGATTTACCGGTCCCCCTGGAGCGGGGAAGTCGACCTTGGTCAGTGCCGTTGCCGGCAGGCTTTCCGCTGAAGGTAAGCGAGTGGGAATACTGGCCGTCGATCCTACTTCGCCGTTTAATTTCGGTTCCTTGCTTGGAGACAGGATCAGAATGTCTGGGCATTTTAATGATCCGAATGTGTTTATCAGATCGGTGGCGACAAGGGGTGCATTAGGAGGCATTTCTGCCAAGACGATAGAGATGACAGATGTTTTTAAAGCCGCTGGCTTTGACGCAGTGTTGATTGAAACAGTTGGTGTCGGACAATCAGAGATCGAAGTAGCAGGCATTGCTGACACAGTAGTTCTCGTGCTGGTTCCAGAATCCGGAGACGAAATCCAGCACATTAAATCTGGGATTATGGAAATAGCGCAGGCGCTTGTCGTAAATAAGGCCGACAGGGATTACGGGGATGCTTATACGGCCAGACTAAAAAAGTTTGTGTCTTCAGTACAACACCATGTTCCCGTGTTTAAAACGGTTGCAGACAAAGGCGAAGGTGTCGACGAGTTAATTGACTGGTTAAATACTGCCCCTGCTTTCGACCAGGACCGCCGTGTTTTCCTGCTGGCAGAGAAAGCCTTTAAAATCATTCAGCACCATAGAATGAGAAATGTTGACAGAGACCGGTTGTACGCCGAGATCAGCGCAGGTCTTCGATATCCTGGGTTTAATTTATATCGGTTTGTTGACCAGTACAATTCGGGTCAGATGTCTTAAAAACAGGACTAGTGATGCTAAAAATGGACTTGCACGACGGTCTGACCAACAAATAAGATGTCTAAACGCAAGAAAAATTAGACGGATTCTGACTTTGGAACGGAGTTTGTATAAGTGTTTGGGAAATTAAAAATTTGTTTAATTTTGCTACACAAAAAAATTATACAATTAAAAATTTGTTTAACCTTAAAAAAGAAAATTATGAATTATTCTACTTTAAAAAAGAGCTTGGCGGTTTCCTTCGCGGCTTTAGTAGGAGTTACTTCTCTTGCTAGCGCTCAGGAAGCTACTACAAGTTCTTCTTCTTCAGCCAAGGTATTTGGCGGAAGAGGTCAGTACAGAACATGGTCTTTCGGTATCAATGCGGGCGTTTTGTCTCCATTCGTTGCTGTAGGTGGATCTAACGATTTCACCAACTGGGATGCTGAATTAGGTTATGGTATCTCTTTAAGAAAGCAATTAGGTCATTCTTTTGCTATTGAAGGTAACTTGTTCCGTGGAAAAGTAAGCGGTCACAATGAGGACAACGACGGAAACGAAATCGCTGTTGCCGGAAACAGAAACTTCACTACTGAGTTAGGCTATGCAGCTGACATCAGAGGTGTTGTTAACGTAGCAACCATCGACTTCCTTCGTAGGGAAAACTCTGTGAACTTCTTCGTTACTGCTGGTTACGGTTTAGTGGCTTATAACCCAATGCTGAATGGTGTTGACCTGACTGCAAACGGTGGAGTTTTCGGTGAAGACGGAGATAACGACTATATCAAAGAAGCTTATATTCCTGTAGGCGCTGGTATCAAGTTCAAAGTTTCTGAGCGCGTTTCGTTTAACTTAGGTTACACTATGCACTTTATTGATGGTGATAACTTCGACGGACTTTACGCAAAAGCTACTTCTAAAGACAAGTTCTCTTACGGATATGCTGGTCTTGAGTTCTCTTTGGGATCAAGCTCGAAGCCAAACTTGGATTGGGTAAACCCAGTTGCTTTGATGTATGATGAATTGAAAGATCCATCGTTACGTCAGGAGGTTGAGGCGTTGAAAAACCGCGTTGCTAACGTAGAGCGTTCTGTTGAAGATCTTAAGAAAGACTCTGATGGTGATGGTGTTTCTGATCAGTTTGACAAGTGCCCTGGTACTCCTGCTGGTACAGCTGTTGATGGTTCAGGATGTCCGCTTCCAGCTCCAACTACTGCTGCAGTAGGTACTGCTACTGGTTTCGAAACAATCCAGTTCGAGTTCAACTCTTCAGTTCTTAAAACAGAAGCTTATCCAGTATTAGATAAACTGTCTTCAGTTTTGCGTGAAACCGGTGGTAAAGTAACTGCAAACGGTTACGCTTCTAGCGAAGGTACTGCCGCATACAACCTGAAGTTATCTAAAGACAGAGCAAATTCTGTTAAAACTTACCTGGTTAACTCAGGCGTAAGCGCTAGCCAGGTTACTACTAAAGGATTTGGTGAAGCTAACCCTGTTGCTTCTAACGATACTGAAGAAGGTCGTATCCAAAACCGTCGTGTTGAGACTGTTAGAAATTAATTTTCTAATTATCAATATAAAAGAGGGCTTCAATAGAGGCCCTCTTTTTATATATAGGAACTTTATTACCCACCAAAAATGAAAAGAATAATAAATACTACAAATGCACCAGCACCTATAGGTCCATATAACCAGGCTGTGGCCGCGGGAGGCTTTCTATTCCTATCCGGACAGATCGCTATAAATCCGGAGAGTAATGAATTAAGTTTGGGAAGTATTGATAGTGAAACCCATCAGGTGATGCGCAATATCAAAGCTGTCCTGCTTGAAGCTGGATATGGATTAGAGGATGTTGTAAAAACAACGATCTTCCTTTCTGACATGAGCCTGTTTGCCGAGGTGAATGAGATTTACGGTTCTTATTTTACTTCCGAATTCCCGGCAAGAGAAACAGTTGCCGTGAAAGGACTGCCTAAGGGCGTAAACGTGGAGATTTCCGTGGTTGCTTTTAGAGCATAGTCTTGAGTTCAACTTCGCGTTATGTTGCTGCGGGAATACTTTCCGCTGTTATCTGGGGTTTCTTCTCTATCCCGCTTAGGAGTCTTAAGGCTTATCCTGCAGAGGAAATCCTTTATTACCGCATATTCACGTCAGTCATTCTGATCTGGGGTGCTATTCTCCTGTTCAGGAGAAGGAAATTAGAGGCGGACAAACTGTATTTAAGTTCGTCAAATTCCAGACAGCGCAGGCTTATATTCTGGCAGATTCTGCTTTCAACAGTTTTGCTGGTGAGCAATTGGTATACTTTTATCTATGCGATCAACAATATAAGCCTGAAATCTGGTGCTTTTGCTTATATGGTTTGTCCGCTTATTACGGCTTTTGGCGGATTTATAATCTTAAAGGAACAGTTGTCTGTATTGAAATTTATTGCGCTTGGTCTGGCGCTCCTGAGCATTATGCTTCTGGCTACGGGTTCTCTTATTGAAGTGACATGGTCGGTCATTATCGCTGCATTATATGCTTTTTACCTGATCATACAGCGTAAAATGCAGCACCTCGACAAACTGAATGTTCTGGCAGTACAGATCTCGCTGGCTGTGGTTATCCTGCTCCCTTTCTATTTCTCGGGTCACCATGAACTCCCTGAGACACTTTTGTTCTGGACGAACATTATCGTCATCGCGGCTCTATTTACCATCATTCCATTGTTTCTTAGCCTGTACGCGTTGATCGGAATATCATCGTCGACTCTGGGTATCATGATATATATAAACCCGATCATTGCTTTTGCCGTCGCTATCCTCTATTTCGGTGAAGGGGTTGATCATCACCAATTTTTCGCCTATAGCCTGCTTTTGTTTGCCGTATTCTTGTTTAATTGGAACATAATTAAAGATATTTTTACCTTTAAAGTGAAATAATCTGATACCTTGTACCCGTCTATTCTAGATACACAGATTGAGTTTCTTAAGGGTGTGGGCCCAAAGCGGGCTGAACTCCTGCAGAAGGAGCTTAATATATTTAGTTACTCGCATCTGCTCGAGTACTATCCGTTCCGTTATATCGACCGCACGCGATTTTTTAAAGTGGCTGAACTCAACGCTGATCTGCCTTTCGTGCAGATTGTGGGTAGGGTAGTCCGCAAGGAATTGATCGGCGAAAAAAGTAAGAAGCGCATCGTTGTACGGTTCGGGGATGAGACAGGCGCTATGGAACTGGTATGGTTTCAAAGCTTAAAGTGGGTAGACGAACAGGTTTCGGTAGGGAAGGTTTATATTGCTTTCGGCAAACCGACGCTTTTTAACAATATGTACAGTATTGCCCATCCCGAAATGGAGACTTATCCCAGAAGACAGGATGCGGTGGGTAACCTGAGTTTGCAGCCTGTCTATTCTTCTACGGAAAAACTAAAGAAATTTATGCTCGACAGCAAGGGCATCCAGAAGTTACAGATGCAGCTTTTGGAGCAATGTTTTTCCGAACTGAGAGAGACTATTCCAACTTACGTGTTGAGGCAGGAAGGCTTGGTGTCGAGGAATACGGCGATACTCAACGTCCATTTTCCCAAAACTCAGGATATGCTTCAGTCGGCATTGCGGCGACTGAAATTTGAAGAGTTATTTTTCATCCAACTTCAGATGCTGTATGCGAAGAAGGATCGGGAACTTCGCTTTCTTGGTCATCCGTTTGGTCGTGTTGGCAGCAAAGTCAATACGTTTTACCACGAGCTCCTCCCGTTTGAACTGACTGCAGCGCAGAAAAGGGTTATCAGGGAGATCAGGCATGATACACAAATGGCGCGTCAAATGAACAGGCTTGTCCAGGGAGATGTTGGTAGCGGTAAAACCGCGGTCGCTTTAATCAGCATGCTTCTAGCAGCTGATAATGGTTTCCAGGCTTGTATGATGGCGCCAACTGAGATCCTGGCACGACAGCATTTCGAGTCGATCCAAAGCTTATTGAAAGACAGGATTGTAAACGTGGCAATTTTGACCGGAAGTACGGCCAAAAAGGACCGTGCAGCCTTACATAAAGCTTTGGAATCAGGAGAGATCGATATATTGGTCGGGACGCATGCACTCATTGAAGATCGGGTAGTGTTTAACAATCTTGGTCTCGTCGTCATAGACGAGCAGCACCGGTTCGGTGTGGAGCAGCGCGCCAGGTTATGGAGGAAGAGTTCCATTCCACCCCATATACTTGTGATGACAGCTACACCGATCCCGCGCACACTCGCCATGACCTTGTATGGTGATCTGGACGTCTCCGTCATAGACGAACTGCCGAAAGGAAGGAAGCCGATTGATACCAGGCACTTTTTTGAGGGACAGCGGTTAAGGATGTTTGGTTTTTTGAGGCAGGAGATAGCTAAGGGTAGGCAGGTGTACATCGTTTACCCCTTGATAAAGGAGAGCGAAAAACTTGATTTGCTGCATCTGGAAGCAGGCATTGAGCAATTGAGTTATCAGTTTCCCCGGCCTGACTATCAAATCAGCATTGTGCACGGCAAGATGAGCAATGCTGATAAGCAGTTTGAAATGCAGCAGTTCATCGACGGTAAAAGTCAGATTATGGTTGCTACTACGGTAATTGAGGTTGGTGTTAACGTCCCTAACGCTTCGGTGATGGTTATTGAAAACGCCGAGCGCTTTGGTCTTTCGCAACTGCATCAGCTTCGGGGACGTGTGGGAAGGGGCGCGGATCAGTCATATTGTATCCTGATGTCTGGTAACAAGTTGAGCGCAGAGGCCAAACTTCGGCTCGAGACCATGGTGAAAACCAATAACGGGTTCGAGATATCCGAAATTGACCTGCAGCTACGTGGCCCGGGTGACTTGTCTGGCACTCAGCAAAGTGGGGTGCTCAATCTTAAGCTTGCCGACCTGACTACAGATCAGGCACTCCTTACACAGGCGCGATCGGCGGTTGCCCGGATATTGGAGTCTGATCCTATGCTGGAGAATCCCGATAATGGCGTGCTAAAAACCTATCTTCAGCGTAAAAATCCCGGGATCGGATTTAATAAAATTTCATGATCAGTCTTCGTCACTTCCCGGCGCAGATCCAGCACCGCTATATGCGCCCTTACGGATGACTGGCACACCGAGATGCTTGTACAGGTCGTCCAGATGAAGCAAACTGCCATTTACTTTATTGCCAAGTAAAATGATCACAATATCTTTGTCGATGTCGCGAACATAAATGTGGCGGAAGCCGTGCCACCAGCCCGTATGGTACACAACCTTTCTGTTGCCTTCTCCATCAAATATTCTCCAGCCGTAGCCATAGTTAAAGTGACCGTTAACCGGCTTGTTTCGCCCTTTGTAGGCCGAATCGAGGGTGGCCTTTTTAAGCAGGCGTCCCTTCCTGAGCGCATGGTCGAAAAGCAAAAGATCATGAATTGTACTGTAGATACCTTTATCACCTACGGGGCCATCCAAAAAATTCTGGGCAACTGAATAACGCCATGAGTTGCGGTCGTGGCCAACGACATCGACCGGTATTTTCGGGTATACAGTCGTTGAATAGACATGCGTGTTTTTCATGCCTGCGGGCTTAAACACATGTTCCATCATATAATCGGCGTATAGTTTCCCAGTCACTTTTTCAACGATCGCTGCCAGAACCATATAGTTAGAGTTATTATAATGGAAGCGTGTATCAGGTTTGGCGTACGGGTTCGGTTTCCGCTCGGCAATGATCTTCATGACCTCTTGATTAGACACACCTTTTTTCATATCCCTCTTTTCTTTTCGCCATATCTCGTCTATGAAATAAACATAATTCATCATGCCGCTGCGATGGCTTAACAGTAACCTTACAGTAATCCCGTCATAGGGGAAATCGGGGTAGAACTTTTTCACATCATCGTCGAGAGATAGTCTGCCCTGCTCCACTAGTTGCATAATGGCTGTACCTGTAAACGGTTTCGACACTGAGGCTAATTCAAATTCGGATGCTGTTTTCAGGCTATCCCGGTGAAGGTAGTCGGCCCAGCCAAGGGCTTTCTGATAAATGATCCTGCCCTTTTTTGCAACAAGCACATTGCCGTTAAATCCTGACCTGGTATGAAGGCGCTGCATAAATTCGGCAACGTACTTGTCTTCCTTACTGCTGTCGTATACAAGAAGCAGACTGTCTGTTTTATCATCCTCTTTAGTGCGCACTTTAGGGTCGCCCTTAGTCTCTGAGCTTAAGCAGGATACAAGAGAGAACGTAGCAAATAATATAGAAGCCAGCAAAAATCTGTGTTTCATTGAGGTGTGATCGTGTAAAAGGGCCGAAAATTAGCATAAATAACCCTGAAAGCGCAAAAGAGTTTTGAACATTATCCAATACTTTACATTCACGTATGTCATTAAAAGTTAAATTTGCCTTTAAACAATACTTGAAAACAATGAGCTTTAGAATTGAACGTGATACAATGGGTGAAGTGCAGGTTCCTGCAGATAAATATTGGGGTGCACAAACTGAGAGATCAAGGAATAATTTTAAGATTGGGCCTGAAGCATCCATGCCGAAGGAGATTATTTATGCCTTTGGCTACCTGAAAAAAGCAGCGGCATACGCTAATATGGATTTGGGAGTGCTTTCTGCTGAAAAAGCTGAGGCTATAGCAAGTGCCTGCGATGAAATTATAGAGGGAAAGCTTGACGACCAGTTTCCTTTGGTAATTTGGCAAACTGGATCTGGTACACAAAGCAATATGAATGCAAATGAGGTAATTGCATACCGGGCACATGTGCTTCAGGGAGGTTCACTGGAAGATGAAAAGAAGATTCTGCATCCGAATGATGATGTGAACAAGTCACAGTCCTCAAACGACACCTATCCGACTGCCATGCATATCGCGGCATATAAGCAGGCGGTTGAGATTACAATTCCCGGACTTGAGAAACTTCGGGCAACACTTTCGGCAAAATCAGCCAGTTTCAAGGATATTGTAAAGACCGGTCGCACGCACTTTATGGATGCCACTCCCCTGACGTTAGGGCAAGAGTTTTCAGGTTATGTCCAACAGATCGATAACGGCTTGCGGGCAATTAAGAACGCATTGGAAATGGTGCGTGAGCTGGCACTGGGCGGCACGGCTGTTGGTACAGGCCTGAATACCCCGAAGGGTTATGATACCCTGGTCGCGGCAAAGATTGCGGCGCTTACGGGTCTGCCGTTTGTAACCGCTCCTAACAAGTTTGAGGCTCTTGCGGCGCATGACGCTATGGTAGAACTCTCTGCAGCGTATAAGCGGGTCGCAGTCTCACTGATGAAGATTGCCAACGATATCAGGATGCTGAGTTCAGGGCCTCGCTGTGGTATAGGGGAAATTATTATACCCGACAACGAGCCGGGATCCTCGATTATGCCTGGAAAGGTTAATCCGACCCAACCAGAGGCTCTGACGATGGTTTGTGCACAAGTGTTAGGAAATGATGTTACGGTAAGCATTGGAGGAAGTAACGGGCATTTTGAATTAAACGTCTTCAAGCCAGTTATTGCTGCCAATGTGCTGCAGTCGGGCAGGCTGATTGGCGATGCCTGCGTGTCATTCAACGATAAGTGTGCGGAAGGCATAGAACCGAATCTGCCTGAACTTAAGAAGCACCTGGAAAATTCATTGATGCTGGTGACATCCTTAAACCCTCATGTTGGTTATGAAAACGCGGCTAAGATTGCAAAGAAAGCGCATAAGGAGAATAGGACTTTAAAGGAAGCCGCTTTAGAACTGGGCTTGCTTACAAGCGAGCAATTCGATGAGTGGGTTCGTCCTGAAGATATGGTGGGAAGCTTGAAATAATATGTTTGTCTCAAGAACTGGCGTCCTGCTTGTTGGGGTAGCCTTGTACGGTCTTACCGGCTCATGTACCAGACTTCCCGATGTACAGGGCAATGGGGAAGCTTTTTTACAAGGTAAATGGGATCAGGACAGCGCCAAAGTCACAGGTGAAAGGTTGAATTATTCACTTCACAAGTTTAGTTTCACCTGTGATTCCTTCTATTTAGATCTCACTACCTATTCCAAAGTAAACTATTATGCCGATTCCTGCTTTAATAGTGGGGTCTGGCAGGAGTATGCCAAAGGAACTTATGTCGTCAGGGGCGACACCTTATTACTTGCGGGCGTTTATACCAAAGCGAACTACAAACAGAAAATCAGCGGATGCTATAACAGCGGACAATACATCAGAAGCTTTAAGATACTATCAAAGTCGGACAGCACGCTCGATCTGGAAAGTACGGACAATCAAAAGATTGTTTCTATGAACCTGAAAGAACGAAAGGCTTGTGTTCCACAGCCGCTGTAAGACAGCTACCGGTACTGTTCGCTTTTTTCTGCATTTAGCAGGTAGATGTAATTGAACATGCTGAAGGACGCGAGTGCGCCAAACGTATGCCAAAGGAAGTGTGTACCCGATTCAAGGAGAAGCCAGTTATCGGCGATCCGGAAGGTAAGCGCCAGGATGAACGACAATAAAGCTATCCCTACCCATTTCCCGTGTACCCAGCCGGTGTGCTTTAAATAAGCCGTAACAGGCAGCAGAACAAACATGGCCATGAGCGCATAATTTATGTTGATAAAGAGATGAGGGTTTTGCGCCATTAATCCTCTGAGTACCAGTTGAAGGGCGCCGTAAAGAACGATTAGCCATAAAGCCCGGCTCCACTTGACGATTTTCGCTAAAAAGTACACACCGGCCGAGAGGCAAAGTAAGAGGATGGGTAGCCAGTCCATCATAATAAAGAATCCCCATTGCCGCAGGCCGTGATAGATGGTGCCGCCGACACCTCCGATATAAAGCAATGCCAATGCAATGCTTAGAAACCGATGCTTTCTATATTCTCCTCTTAACTTAATAGTCCAGTATATCGCGATGGCCAGAAAAAAACAAGAAGTAAGTGCGTTGAGCGGCTCAGGGAACAAGCGCGCCATATTCGTTTCGGCATATGCGGCTCCGCCGTCTGGAGGTGTATGAATGAAAATAAGCATAGCGTATTCTTTTTGGTGTAAACAAGCCGACAATTTCAAATGTTTGCTCTATCCTGTAGTTCTCCGGCGCTGTCTAACAGATTTATAAGCTTCTGTGTTTTGTTAATTAGTTTTGTTATATCTTTACATTATGAATAAGAGTGTGTTAGCGGCAATTTTTATAATGATGTCTGGATTGGGAGGGGTTGCGCAGACGGCTCAGCAGTTTTCAGAAGAATCCCCGGCTTTCGGAGCGGTCAATATAGTGGTGTCAAACCTGGAAAGCGAAGGGAATGCCTATTTTTCCGATGCCGAACTTAGCGAACGTTCCGGCAGGTATGATGAAGCGATAACTCTGTTTAGTAAGGCTGCGTTCGAATATAACAGTTCAAACCAGCTGTCACGTTATGGTTTGGCTTTAATGAGATTAAGCAATGTGCATTATCTGATGAACCATTATGTCGAAGCTGAACAGGTTGTCTTAAACGTTGCGTTGAAAAACTATGCGAAAATGGGTAGCAAGATGGGTCAGATGGAATCTTACGGGCAGTTAGGCAGGATTTATCTGGCTTCCGAACAATTAACCCAATCGCTATGGTTTTACACACAGCAGGGTATTTTAGCGAGGCAGCTACGCAATAGCGGAGCTCATATAGAATCTGTGCTCGGTATAGCCAACGTCAAGATTCGTAAAAGAGAATATCGCATGGCTTCTGATGACCTTAACCAGGCGGAAGCGCTCGCCCGTGCTGCGAACAACAGCCGTTACGCGACAAAAATTAAGCAAGCCAGGGCACTCATCCAGGCAAACCGGAGCAAAAGTTGATCGACATCGAAGATTACAGAAGAGCGACAGTATTATTACGGTCTCATTGTTCGTTATTTGCAAAATTGGTATCATATTAGTGTGATTATAAAAAATGGATTTTAATTTATTTAAAGAGATGTTGAAGAGAGTATTTCTGGTTATTTTTACTGCAGCTGTGCTTGCATGTCAGGCGTCGCCAAAGCAGCAGCCGGTTGTTCAGGGGGTAAATAATATCATGCCAGATGAAAAGCAGGCTTTGGTCTGCAAGGAGATCGTCGCACTGATAGAAAATTATAATTATAAAAAGCTGAAGGTTAACGATTCGTTATCTTCCGTTGTTCTCGACCGGTACATCAAAGATCTGGACCCATACAGATATTATTTCCTTGCCTCTGATATCAAAGACTTTGAAAAATTCAGATACCAGTTGGATGATGATTTTCGAAACGGGGATCTAACCGCTCCGTTTTATATTTTTAACGTTTATTTAAAGCGGTACGGCCAGTTTATCAATTTTGCGCTCGCAAAAGCAAAGTCTAAGTATGATTTTACTCAAAATGACACTTATGTTTTTGATCGGGAAAAGATGCCCTGGACAACTTCAGCGGCTGAGCAGCAGGCCTTGTGGAGCAAACGTGTTAAATATGATCTGGTGAACCTCAGGATAGCTAGTGCCGATGCGGCCAAGAACATCGAAACATTAACCAAACGCTATGAAAACCTCAAATCGCAATCGGCTAAGGTTAATAATCAGGATGTTTTTCAAACGGTGATGGACGCATTTACTGAAGCAGTTGACCCTCATACCAACTATTTTAATCCTGTGAATGCCCAGGCGTTTAACGAAGATATGGCGAGGTCATTTGAAGGGATCGGTGCGCGCTTGCAGTTGGAAAACGAGATACTGAAAATTGCTGAAGTTATCCCTGGAGGACCTGCCTTTAAAAGTAAGTTGTTGAGCGCGGGCGACAGGATAATAGCTGTTGCGCAAGGAAACGGAGAATTTGAGGACATTATTGGGTGGAGGATTGAAAACTCTGTCGCAAAAATCAAAGGACCAAAAGGAACTAAAGTAAGATTAAAGATCATCCCGGTGGGTCAGGAAATGTCATCAAAGCCAGTCATCATCGAACTTGTGCGTGAGCGAATTGTCATGGAAGAGCTTTCGGCGAAGAAAAAGGTAGAAACGATCCAGTCGGGCGGCAGGTCGTACAAAATGGGTGTCATAACAGTTCCTGGCTTTTATGCAGATTTCAAGGCTGCAAGAGCAGGCGATCCCAACTATAAGAGTACAACCCGCGACGTGCGTTTGTTAATCGATACGCTTAAAAACCTGGATAAGGTTGATGCCATCGTTATGGACCTGAGGGCCAACGGCGGAGGATCGCTGGTAGAGGCGATTGATTTAACCGGGTTATTTATAGACCGTGGTCCCGTTGTTCAGGTAAGAGATTTGAAAGGAAATGTAGAGGTGAACGAAGACAACAATGCCGGTATGGCCTGGAATGGTCCTTTTGGTGTTATGGTGGACCGCCTTAGTGCCTCGGCCTCAGAGATTTTCGCAGGTGCTATTCAAGACTATGGACGGGGAATCATTATGGGAACCCAGACCTTCGGAAAGGGAACGGTTCAATCTTCAATTGACATGAGTCAGCTGGTGAACCCGTCTCTTTTGCAAAGACTCGCTGCGCTGGTAGGTAAAAACGCTCCTGCTTCAGGACGCGAAGTGCCTCAGCTTGGGCAAATCAACTTAACCATGGCTAAGTTTTACAGGGTTACCGGAAGCAGTACCCAGCATAAAGGTGTTATCCCGGATATCCAGTTTCCGTCGCTTTATCCTATGGATAAAATTGGGGAGGACACAGAGAAATCTGCCCTGCCATGGGACGAGATCAAGCCCTCTGACTTTAAACCCGTGGCAAACCTGGGGCCGGTAAAAGCGGAATTGTTAAAGGCGCACAATGAGCGAATGAAAAATTCTCTTGACTACAAAATGCTTCAGGAAGATATTGCAGATGTACAGAAGCGTCAATCGGAAGTGTCTGTAAGTTTAAACGAGGCGAAACTCAAAGCCGAACGTGACAGCCAGGAAGCAAAGGCATTGGCCAGAACGAATCAGTTGCGCGTCTCGCGTGGGCTTGCTCCTTTAAAAAAGGGGGATAAGGCGACCAAAGAAGAGAGTTCCGATTTTGTGCTTGATGAAAGCATGCAGATTATGGGCGACCTGCTTCGCCTATCTGGCATATCCAAATAAGGCATAGAAATTGCATAGCGTAGGAAAACATCTATGCTATGAACGTTAAACGAACATTTGGGACGATCCTGACAATCCTGGGGATCATCGGGCTTATTTACGCTGGTTATGGATTTGTTAATCAATCCATTCAGGTAAGAGAACTTGTGGTGATTGCGGCAATCGGAGTGATCTTTTTCTTTTCCGGGATTGGCTTGGTTAAGAACACTAAAGATGCGGCTTAGGTATGCCTAGGCCGCTATTCTTCAATAAGCTCTGACTGCACAGCGTCTATAATACGCCCGCCTTTGTAGAAATACCTGGAGTAATAAGGCTCGTTTAAGTTACTTATAACGACACCCCTTGTAGAAGAAGCATGCGCAAAACGGTTGTCTCCAAGATAAATCCCGATATGGGTGATGCTTCTGCTTTTTATTTTAAAAAAAACAAGATCGCCTTCCTTTAGTTCACTTTTAGGAAGCGGGTCTACCATGCTGAAAATATCTCTTGAATTCCGGAGTATCGTTGTGTTGAAAACTTTATCGTAGATAGCCTTGGTGAAAGCCGAACAGTCTATCCCTTTCTCCGTATTGCCGCCAAAACGGTAAGGGGTTCCTATCCACTCATATATGAACTTGTAAAGCTTTATGTTTGAAGTAGCATCCACTGCCACACCCATAACCTGAGAAAAATATTGAGAAGCCAGGTTGTCCGGATCTGCCAGTTTGCTGGTTTGTTTAGCTTTTGTTTGTGCATTTGCGGCAAATACAGTGCACGAAAACAATGCTACAGACAAGAAGAACTTTTTTGTCATGTTGTTCGGTTAAGTTTGGTAAAAAGCAACTTACACTCTAACGTAAACCTTTATGGCTTATTGTTTGGATAGCAAACATATATATTTTAGCAACGTTATGCAAACGCCCGTTGCAAAATCCTGAAAGTTATCCACATATTCGTAGGCTTAGTGTTCAATTTACAATCATTTTCTTCCTAATGTTGCAATAAAAAACTAGATTTGCTAGCGTAAAATAAATCTATACCCAAATAATGAGTGCAGTAGAAATTAATAAAGATACTTATCTAAAGTGGTTTGAGTCGATGTTGCTTATGCGCAAGTTCGAAGAGAAAACAGGTCAGCTATACGGGCAACAGAAAATAAGGGGTTTTTGCCATCTATATATCGGTCAGGAAGCTGTCGTTGCAGGAGCTGTGTCAGCTATGCAGAAGGGAGACTCTATGATTACGGCGTATCGGGACCATGCTCACGCGCTGGCTCTGGGTGTGAGTGCTAATTCAATCATGGCTGAAATGTATGGAAAGGCCACTGGCTGCTCGAAAGGCAAGGGTGGTTCTATGCACCTCTTCAGTAAGGAACATAATTTCTATGGCGGACACGGAATCGTGGGCGGACAAATTCCTTTGGGGGCAGGGATTGCTTTTGCAGAAAAATACAAGGGAACATCTAACGTAAACGTATGTTACATGGGTGATGGCGCCGTTCGCCAGGGGGCGCTTAATGAGGCATTTAACATGGCTATGCTTTGGAAGCTGCCCGTGGTATTCGTTTGTGAAAATAACGGATATGCAATGGGTACATCTGTGGAGCGCACTACCAATATGACCGATATTTATAAGATTGGTCTCGGCTTCGATATGCCTTGTGCACCGGTAGATGGTATGGATCCGGTAGCCGTACATAACGCTATGGATGAAGCGTTCCAGCGGGCAAGAAACGGTGAGGGCCCCACTTTCCTTGAAATGCGCACGTATCGTTACCGCGGACATTCCATGTCAGATCCTGCTAAATACAGGACAAAAGAAGAACTTGAGGATTATAAATCTAAAGACCCTATCGAAAAAGTAAGGGAAGTTATATTAAAGGAGAAATATGCTGACGAAGCATGGATTGAAGGCATTGAGTCCCGCGTGAAAGAGATTGTTGATGAGTCAGTGAAGTTTGCCGAAGAGTCGCCATGGCCGGAAGCTGCGGAGCTTTATAAAGATGTTTACGCACAGCAGGACTATCCTTACGTTTTAGATTAATTACATACGCATTTCAAGAGATATTAAGATGGCTGAAATAATTAGAATGCCAAAAATGAGCGACACCATGACCGAGGGGGTTATGGCTAAGTGGCATAAAAAAGTTGGCGATAAGATAAAAAGCGGAGACGTCCTTGCTGAGGTTGAGACTGACAAGGCGACCATGGATCTGGAATCTTACTGGGACGGCACCATATTATATATTGGTGTGGAAGAAGGTAAGGCAGTGCCTGTTGACGCCGTTATCGCAGTAGTAGGCAAGGAAGGTGAAGATTATAAAGCGCTTTTAGCATCCGAAGACAAGCCGTCAGGAGCTGAATCTGAACCGGCTGGTAAGCCTGAAGATGGGCCAGATAGTTCAGCAGGCAATGCACCGGCATCCGGGGGACTTTCAGAGCAGGATCTGGAGAAAATGGGTGTTAGTGTAATCCGCATGCCTCTGCTTAGTGATACAATGACAGAAGGTGTTATTGCTGAATGGCACAAGAAAGTGGGAGATAAGGTGAAGGACGACGATATACTGGCCGATGTTGAAACCGACAAGGCAACGATGGAGGTGATGGGCTATGCGTCAGGAACACTTTTACATATAGGCGTTGAAAAAGGCCAGGCGGCAAAAGTCAATGGCATTATTGCCATTGTAGGACCTGAAGGTACAGACATAAGCGGCATTTTAAATCAAGGCGATGTTAAGCCGGCTGCTTCCGCTAAGGAAGAGAAGCCTGCTGCTGGTTCCGACGCCCGCTCAGTTGATCATAAAGAAGAGAAGGCCGTAGTCTCGGGAACAGGCGATCGCGTTAAGGCATCTCCGCTTGCCAGACGGATTGCGCTCGAGAAAGGTATTGACCTGACACAGGTTGCAGGGAGCGCGGACGGCGGACGTATTATAAAAAAGGATGTCGAAAGCTTTAAACCTGAGGCTGGTTCTAAAAAAACAGAAGCTACAACGGGTGCAGACACAGGAAAGTCGGCTGCGCCAGTGATACCACAGTTTGTAGGTGAAGAAAGATTTACTGAGAAGCCTGTTTCACAGATGCGTAAAGTGATCGCGAAGCGTTTGTCAGAAAGTTTATTTACCGCACCTCATTTTTATCTCACCATTAGCGTAGATATGGATAGTGCCATATCAGCGCGCACAGCGATAAATGCGGTTGCGCCTGTTAAAGTATCATTTAATGATATCGTAATCAAGGCAGTTGCTGTCGCACTTAAAAAGCATCCTGCGGTCAACTCGTCATGGGGTGGTGATAAGATCCGCTTCAACGAGCACACGAACATTGGTGTGGCTATGGCTGTTGAGGATGGCTTGTTAGTTCCGGTAGTTCGCTTTGCAGACGGTAAATCATTATCCCACATTTCTGCAGAAGTGAAAGAATACGGACAAAAGGCGAAGGCTAAGAAACTGCAGCCGTCGGACTGGGAAGGCTCAACCTTTACCGTGTCTAACCTTGGTATGTTCGGTATTGACGAGTTTACTTCAATCATTAACGCTCCCGATGGTGCTATTTTATCTGTAGGAGCAATTCAGCAGGTACCTGTTGTGAAAAACGGCGCTGTCGTTCCAGGAAACGTGATGAAGCTGACATTAGGATGCGACCATCGCGTAGTTGACGGGGCCACTGGTGCCGCTTTCCTTCAAACCCTAAAGGGTCTACTGGAAGAGCCGATCAGATTGCTTGCATAATAGTGATCTTTATAAATAAAAGGTTGCCCTCGCACAGGGCAACCTTTTTTTATGCCTGTTAGTTTTTGTATTTTTGCGCCATGTCGAGTATTAAACCCTCATTAGTAAAAGGAACCCGCGATTTTTCTCCAAAGGAGATGGTTAGACGTAATTATATTTTTGAAACCATTAAAAGGGTTTTCAGAAAATATGGCTATGCTGAGATACAGACACCTTCCATGGAGAATCTGTCAACACTAACGGGTAAGTATGGTGACGAGGGAGACAAACTGATCTTTAAAATATTGAACAGCGGAGACTTTCTATCGAAGGTGGATGCTGACGTCCTCAACAGTCGAACAAGCAACATTCTTCTCCCGTCAATTACAGAGAAGGCGCTCAGATATGACTTAACTGTTCCGTTTGCGCGATATGTCGTGATGCACCAGGCAGATATTTCCTTTCCCTTTAAACGCTATCAGGTACAACCTGTATGGCGGGCAGACAGGCCGCAAAAAGGTCGTTACAGGGAATTTTACCAATGTGATGCCGATGTAGTCGGTTCGGAGAGTTTGCTCAATGAAGCTGAGTTCGTTCTGATCTACCAGGAGGCGCTGACTAATCTTGGGCTGAATGATTTCACAATAAAAATAAATAATCGCAAGATATTGTCTGGAATCGCTGAGATCTTAGGTAAGCCGGACTTGATCGTTGACATGACGATTGCCATTGATAAACTCGATAAAATCGGATTAGATGGTGTAATTGCTGAACTTATTGAGAGAGGGTTTTCAGCTTCCGACATCGAAAAGCTAAGGCCAATTATTTTGCTTTCGGGATCCGTTACGCAGAAGCTGGAGAACCTGGATATGGTATTGTCGTCTTCACCTATAGGTACAGAGGGTCTGAGCGAGCTGCGGCAGGTGTTTGAATACCTTAGCTTATTGTCGGGAGATAATGACCTTGCGGGTAACGTTGACCTGGATGTAACCTTAGCCCGCGGGTTAAATTACTATACGGGCTGCATCTTCGAAGTAAAAGCCAATCAGGTAAGCATCGGCAGTATCGGCGGCGGCGGTCGGTACGATAACCTGACGGGCATGTTTGGTTTAAAGGGACTTACCGGCGTAGGGATATCATTTGGGGCCGACCGTATCTATGACGTGCTTGAAGAATTGAATCTGTTTCCAGAATCGGTGCTGACCGGTACGCAGGTCCTGATCAGTAATTTCGATGCAGAAGCCGAAAGATACGCGTTGCCATTACTCAAGCGATTACGTACAGCTGGAATCAGTGCTGAACTCTATCCATCTCACGCGAAGCTGAAAAAACAGATGGGTTATGCTGACTCTAAAAATATTCCGTATGTGATTCTGATAGGAAGTGAAGAGATGACAGACGGGCAGCTTACTTTAAAAGACATGCAAAGCGGCGATCAAAAACGCCTGTCGATCGACTCAATTGTCGCTTTATTTCAGGCCTGTAAGGCTGACTAATATTTAGTAAGATTTTCCGGATAGAATGCCTTCGATCTTGTCCAGCAGATCGTCAATATCGAACGGTTTAGCTAGAAAGCCATTGGGTTTGAACTCACCATGCTGGATATTTTCCGCTGTGTATCGTGCCGATATCATCAGCACAGGAATATGTGCCGTTTTTTCTTCAGACCTGATTTGTTTCAACAGATCTCTCCCATCCCCGTCCGGTAACATGATATCGAGTATAATCAGATCCGGCTTTGAGGCTTCAATATGCGACATCATGTCTGCGCTTTTGTTGAAGCCAGATACTTTGTACGCTTCGCTCTGTAAAATAAGCGTGATCACGTCAAGAATCGCATGATTATCCTCGATGACCAAAATGTTTTTGTAAACTGCGGTGCCCTTTGCCAAGTCAGATTAATTTGTTGAATACAAATATATTAAGAAATTAGATTGTTTATATTTTTTTTAAAACTAATAAACAAAATTAATGCGCATTGGTGGAGTTTAAACACCCTCACATTGTGTTTGATAGTTTTTTTAAATATGTTTATAACCTTATACAGATTAAATTGTTTGAAGTTAATAAACAGCCATGTTGAAAAGAATATCCTTTGTATTGTCGCTGCTCTTCTCGTTATCAGCGTTTGCACAAAAATCAGACACCTTATCTGTAACCCTTGAAAATGTAGGTTATCCTCACCCGGTAAAGTTCTTTCCGGTGCATACCGAGGGCCAGGATCTCCGGATGGCCTACATGGATATCATGCCTGGCAGGATAAGCAACGGCAGAACTGTCGTATTGTTTCATGGAAAGAACTTCGGTGGATATTACTGGACTAATGTTATAAAGGCGCTAACCGATCGCGGGTTCAGGGTTATCGTGCCGGATCAGATTGGATTTGGTAGGTCGTCAAAAGCATTCATACATTATAGTTTCCATCAAATGGCGCGCTGGAACAAAGCACTTCTTGATACCTTGAAGATCCAGCGGGCAAGCGTGCTCGGCCACTCGATGGGCGGAATGCTTGCCACGCGTTTTGCCTTGATGTATCCGGAGCGTACCGAGAAATTGCTCTTGGAGAACCCTATCGGTCTCGAAGACTACCGGCGTTTCGTACCTTATATAACCACGGAAGAGCAGTACCGCACCGAGTTGAAATCGACCGCAGAAAGCATCAGACGGTATTATCAGAGTTCTTATTTCACCGTCTGGAAACCTGAATATGAAGAACTGGTGAACATTGCTGCCGGAGTTACGGCGAGCGCAGACTTCCCCAGGTGGGCCAGGGTTGCTGCGCTAACATATACTATGATTTATGAACAGCCGGTAGTATATGAATTCTACAACATCAAGGTTCCTACGGTGCTTTTTATCGGGAAACAAGACCGCACGATCGTGGGGAAGGGCTTGTTAACACCCGATCAGCAAGCTTTATATGGGCGTTATACACTTTTAGGCAAGCAAACCGCAGCTAAAATCCCCGGCGCCAAAATCGTAGAATTCGACGCGTGCGGACATATCCCCCATATCGAGATACCCACAGAGTTCAATGTGTCACTTCTGGGAAGCCTTTAGTTGGCGGCTTCCAGAATTTCTAGTTGAGCAATGACCTGATCAGGGCTTACCGGGTATGGGACGTCATTCACTATGTTTTGGTATACGGCTTCAAACAAGTCCAGGTAATTTCCGCGGAGCGAAGGAACTGTTTCGACAGTCTTGTTTCCCGACTGGTCAACCAAAGTAAGCTTGCCGGCTGTGCCAGCCGCTTCTATACCATAGGTATCGTTGTCCAGCTTCATGCCTCCCAGCAACTGCTCTTCCTGACTATCGGCCCTCACCTTATGAAGTGAGCCAAGATTGCCGTGGACCACAAAGGCCGGCAAAGGATCCGCCAGTAATAAGTTAGCGTGCACAAACACGTTTACGCTGTCTGGATAGCTTAAATGGATAGAGAAATAATCATCCACGCGCGTGTTCTCCCGGTTCATTCCCAATATCTTATGAAAAGATAGCGGCTTACCAAATACACTGATCGCCTGATCCAGTAGGTGCGGGCCAAGGTCATACATCAGGCCGCTTGCAGCATACGGTTCTTCCTTAAAAGTCTTCGGGCCAATTGCTGCCCTGTATCTATCGTAGCGGAAGTGAACTTCGTTAAGTTTACCCAGTCTACCGCTGTCTATAACCTCCCTAACCGCTCTGAAGTCGCTGTCCCAGCGCCGGTTCTGATAAAAAAGAATTTTCCGGCCAACAGACTCCGCCAAAGCAAATAACTCCAGCGCTTCTGCCGAAGTCGCGGTAAAAGGCTTCTCAACAAGGATGTGCTTACCCGCCCGTAAACATCTGGCTGCATAATCGTAATGCGTATAATTGGGGGTGTTGATGATCATCAGCTCGATGCGCTCGTCGGCTATCAACTCATCAATAGTATCATAGCTAATTAGCCCGGGGTAGTCGCCTGCAGCAGCTTTTTTGCTGCGTTCTGTAACCGCATGAAAATGGAAGCCCTGATGCGCATGTACAAAGGGAGCGTGAAACACCTTCCCCGACATGCCATAAGCCATCAGGCCTGTAGTTATTTGTCTATTCATAGGCTAAAAATAGTAAATCATCCAGCGCCAAGCTAATTTATAACGAGAAAGCTGAAAGGTGTCGTACATTTGCATTATGAAGCCTGCAGAAATACATACCAAGTGGAAAGAATTGCAAAGAAGGATCGCCCAAGATTTCGAATCTGAAGAACCTGATTTGAAGGTGGTTTTGTTTTTAATAGGTGTTCAGGAGTTGGGAAGAGGACCAGGCAAATACAGCAAGCGTCAAAAAGAAGAACTCATGCACATCGCTACCTGCCGCCTGCTTAGCGAAATGGGTTTTTACGAACTGGAGGGTCTGGACCAGGATGGCTGGCCCCATTGGAAGCTGGTGAAAGCCGTCCCTTCATACGCATTAATGGAGCAGGAGCTTTTACTAAAGTCACTGGCCATTCATTATTTCGAGGACATATACGAGTAACCAGCTGTATTAAAAAATAAAAAAGACCCCATTGTCTTAATGGAGCCTTTTTCAATAGGTAGATGGAAATGCCGATTATTTGCCTTGTTGCTTCGCTTCCTGAATTAACTTATCGTTCGCAACGATAACCACCTCAACTCTTCGGTTGGCCGCGCGCCCATCTTCAGTAGCATTATCTGCAATAGGCTCAGAGAATCCTTTTCCAATTGTGATCAGGCGCGATGAAGGCACACCCTGTGAAATCGCATAAGCTTTAACTGCTGCCGCTCTTCTTTCTGAAAGACCCTGATTGTAGCTTTCTGATCCCTTGTTGTCTGTATGACCGATGATCTTAATGTCGGTATTCGGATACTGATTTAATGAACTTGCCAAGGCCTGAACGTTAGTCTTCGCTTGTGCGGTGAGGTCCGATTTATCGAAACCAAACAAGATACCACTGTCGAACTTAACAATAATACCTTCTCCTTCACGAATGACTTCAGCGTTCGGAATAGCATTTTGGATCTCTGCAGCCTGCTTGTCCATTCTCTTACCAATGAAACCCCCAGCAGTACCGCCCACTGCAGCGCCGATTACTGCACCAACCGCCGTGTTACCTGCTTTCTTTCCAATGATAGCACCAATCACACCTCCCGTTGCAGCACCGATTCCCGCGCCTTTTTGTGTCTTGGTCATACTGTCGCAACCTTGCAATGTCATCGCCCCGATGGCTATCGCCATACTGAAAGTGGCTATTTTAAATCTCGATGTTGTCATAACTTTTCTATTTATGATCGCCATAAATCAAACCTAGTGCCAAAACCTTTAGCTTGCTCCCTTTAAGTACCGCAGACCTCAGCCCGTGTAAATGCGACCAGTATACTGTACACTTAAGCAGAAAAGTAGTTTTCAAGCGCCCTGAGCGTATTCTCGTCCTTCATGAAATCCTTTATAACGACGCCCTTCTCAAGCAAAATGATCCGGTCGCAAACCTCAGTTACGTGGTTAAGGTCGTGGCTGGAGATCAGCGTAGTCATGCGTTGTTTCAAATCCGGGCTCTTCAAAAGCGTCTTTAAACGAATCTGGGTGGTGGGGTCCAGATTTGCAAAGGGCTCATCGAGAATAAGAAGATCCGGGTTCTGCATCAACCCCGCCGCTATGCCAATTTTGTTTTGGTTGCCTTTGCTGAAATCGCGGATATACTTGTTCTTCTTTAATATTTCGCCGTTAAAAAAATCCTGATACTGCTCCAGGTAAGTAAAAACCGAGGCCTCATTTATGTTATGAAGACTTCCGACAAACAAGAAGTACTCCTCGGCGGTCAGGTAGTCAATCAGGAATCCCTCGTCCAGATACGATGCCGTGTATTTTTTCCAGGCGTCGCTTTCCGACACATCTACGCCTCTGGAAAGCACCAGGCCCTCATCAGGTCTGATCAGGTCAAGCATCATTCTGAACAGCGTAGTTTTGCCTGCGCCGTTATTCCCGACTAAGCCGATGGTTTCGCCTTCGGTAATGCTCAATGATGGAATATTGACAACCGTCCTGTTGCCATAAACCTTTTTTAAATCTGTTATTTCCAGGATCATGATGTTTCTCTAAAGCCAGCGGCGATTTTATATTTTTGTTTCTCAAATTGCTTCACAATAAATCTTATCCAGAACCTCCTCGTCAGCAAACACACAAGTCCGGCTGCTCCGAGCGCTGCCAAACCCCAATAAGGAAGGCCCGCTATAGAAAAAGGGAGGTAAAAGAGATAGGGAAGCAGGAAATAAGGAAGGATAAGAACAAACTGGCTCGCGCCCACGCCCTGGTAGTTGAATCCCGCGCCCTTGCTCAGATCAATCGCCTTATAGTTCCGCGTGGCAAAATAAAGCACCACCACGCTTCCGATGCCGATATTATAAAGATATGCGGCAAGTTGGATCATCACAATTTTCCAGTCGATGAAACCATAAAAAGAAACAAGCAGGGTAATGATGGTAGACGAGACCGTAAAGATCAGAAACTTTGCACGTATAAAATTTACTGTGCTTAGCCGGTTTGCCAGCAGACCATCAAAGTGTGCGCCCTGCCATCCGAACATAAACTGACCATATATACTGATTGCGCTGCCGGTCATGAACGTTGCAGCGAAAATCATTGCACCGAAGGAGTTCGTTGCAAGAAGTTTCTCCTTATAAAACAGAAAGCCATAAAAGACAAAGAGCAGGCTCATGATCACCGCAGACCGCGGCCGCTTGTGTCGCATAATCAGTTTAAGCTCAAGCGCGGCGAGAATGCCCGCCTCTCCGAACCTGCCTAGAAAAGGAAGATCAGTGCTCACCTTTTTTTCTGTACCCGCACTTAGTTCCTCAGCATACAGCCTCGAACGCAGATATCTTGCATGGGCAATGAACACGCCAATAGCTAAGATCGGGAACATGACAGCCAATACAGGCGTAGCGGCAATAAGCCTGAACAGCCTGTCAGATAGCCCTGCAATCGAAAATACACCCGTGTATTCAAGAAGCGCGACCGCAGCTACAACGCCCATGACCACAAAGATCAGATAAGCATGAGTTGTTGTTTGCCGTTTTACATAAAGGGCGGCGTAATTGTTGAGCAGGGTCAAACTTATAACAGCGAGGCAATACATAGCCGAAACCAGGCCTCCGAGTGTGGACGCGACTACCGTCGCGCAAAAGGGCAGAAAAATGATGAGCGGGAAGAGATTAAATGCAGTGAACACCGCCCTTACGTTTAAAAAAGACACTAGTTTGCTTCTGGGAATATTCAAATGCAGGTAGGGGACAATACTTAGGGTGGGCAGGTCCTGCAATTGTATGCGGGCTACAAAGTCAACCGCAAAATAATAAAGAATAAGCCCGTTAAATACCAGCATCACATCCTTTCCAGGAAGCATCATGGGAATGATCTTTTCGAAAGAGAAGCCGATAACCAAGGCTATGGCCAGAAGGTACAATACGGCAAAACCCATAAAAATTTGTGCGGCAATGGTGCCGCCCCGGTTTTGCGACCGCCAAAAGCCCTTCCACTGGTGATGTAAAAATGTCGTCAGCATAATCAGTATTTATATTTATCCTTCCAGTTTTGCCTCAGTTTTTCCCTGAGCTTCTCTTCGGCGGCATTGCGCCCCGGGTTATAAAGTAAAGTGCCGCTCAACTGTTCAGGAAAATACTCCTGCGCTGAAAAATTTCCCTCAAAGCTGTGCGCATACTGATAATCCTTCCCATATCCAATGTTCTTCATCAGCTTGGTAGGCGCGTTTCTGATATGAAGCGGCACCGGTAAATTTCCCGTCTGCCTTACAAGCGCCTGCGCCTTATTGATGGCTTCATAAGATGCATTGCTCTTGGGCGACGAGGCAAGATAAGTAACCGTTTGTGCCAGTATAATCCTGGCTTCCGGATTACCGATCACATTAACCGCCTGAAAACAGTTGTTGGCCAGCAAAAGTGCATTCGGGTTTGCATTCCCGATATCTTCGGAAGATAGTATCAACAGGCGACGGGCTATAAACAGCGGATCTTCCCCGCCCTCAATCATCCTGGCCAGCCAGTATACGGCAGCGTTAGGGTCGCTGCCACGAATGGATTTAATGAAAGCAGATATAATATCATAATGCTGCTCACCAGCCTTATCATACATGGCCATATTCTGTTGCGCATGCGCTAAAACACGCTCATTCGTCAGCACAACCGTTTCGCCGCCGATTCCGTTCACTGCAATCTCGAGGACGTTCAGCAGCTTCCTGGCATCGCCGCCCGATAAGCGGATCAGGGCTTCATGCTCCTCTATCCGGATGTTTTTCTGTCTCAGTAAAACGTCCTGGCTGATCGCATTCTGCAACAGCAGAACAAGCTCTTCCTCTTCGAGAGCCTTAAGGATGTACACCTGGCAGCGCGACAGCAAAGCCGATATAACCTCAAAAGAAGGATTTTCCGTTGTCGCGCCAATCAGCGTCACCAGTCCGCGTTCAACTGCACCCAGCAGGCTATCCTGCTGCGACTTGCTGAACCTGTGTATCTCGTCAATAAATAGTACCGGCATACCCAGCAGACCACCCTTGAGTTGCGCTGCTTTGTCAATGACCTCCCTCACGTCCTTAACACCAGAGTTAATTGCGCTCAGGTTAAAAAATGGGCGGTCGAGTGTTTGCGAAATAATATAAGCAAGCGTAGTTTTACCAACCCCCGGAGGCCCCCAAAAAATCATAGAAGGCAGCTGTCCGCTTTGAATGGCTTTTCGTAAAACAGCATCTGAACCCACCAAGTGTTGCTGCCCCACATATTCATCCAGGCTTTGCGGGCGCAAACGTTCGGCTAAGGGCGGGAGATTCTGCATACAGTAAAGATACGAAAATCCTGCTAAAAATTATAGTTTTTAAGCCTGTGGGCCTTTGTTTTTTGCCGGTTTTTTCTTCCAGAACTTCCGCTTTGGCTTACCGTTCGCCTGTTCAGGCCTGGCCTCACCTGAGGGCTTCTGTCGGGCCGATTTCGGTTCCGGCGCATCTGATGGTGCTTCACCCAGTTCGGCAGGAAGCGTCATGCGCTCAATAGTTTTTCCAATTAGTTTTTCAATGCTTACCAATTTACGTTTATCGCGCGGGTTAACGAGTGTTATCGCAGTGCCCTTGCTGGCTGCCCGGGCCGTCCGGCCAATGCGGTGTACGTAATCTTCAGCATCATGAGGAACATCAAAGTTGACCACTAGATCGATCCCCTCCACATCAATACCCCTGCTGAGCACATCCGTACCGATCAAGATAGGAAGCTGTCTGTTCTTAAACCGCAGGAGCACCTCCTCACGTTCCTTCTGCCCAAGGTCCGAATGGAAAGGCTCTGCTTTAAGCTTAAGCCCCCTAAACACCTTGCCAAGGTTTTTCACCTTTTCCTTGGTCGAGGCAAAAATGATAATGCTCTTGAAGTCGCCTTTTAGAATATCCGTAAGCAGCGGTACTTTCTGTTCATCATAGGCCATATAAACCTGCTGTGATATTCCTTCAGCCGGTTTGGAAATAGCAATGCTGATCTGTTCCGGGTTCTGTAAAAGCCGGCCGGCGAGGGTCCTGATTTTAGGTGGCATGGTCGCCGAGAAAAGTACCGTCTGACGTTTGGCAGGCAGGAAGCTTACAATACGCATAATATCATCATAGAAACCCATGTCGAGCATGCGGTCGGCTTCATCCAATATGAGGTGCTGCAGTTGGTCCAGTTTTAATACACCCGAGGAAAGATGCGAAATAAGACGGCCGGGGGTAGCAATAATAATGTCTACTCCTTCACGCATCGACCGCTTTTGCTGTTCGTAAGCAATACCATCGCCACCGCCATACACGGTAAGTGAACTGATATTCGTAAAATACGAAAGCGCCTCCACCTGCACATCGATCTGCTGGGCAAGTTCTCTGGTTGGCGCAAGGATCAGGGTATTGTTATGACGTTCCGGTGTCTGGGTTATTTTATGCATCACAGGCAGTAAATAGGCGCCGGTTTTCCCGGTTCCGGTTTGTGCACACGCGATCAGATCTTTGTTTTCCAGTATAAGCGGAATGGCTTGTTGCTGTATAGGCGTCGCAGCCTTAAAGCCCATAGCCTGTAACCCTTCAAACAAATCCGGGTTAAAGTTAAATTCTTTAAAATCCAATAGTTATATAAAAATTAGTTCTGTAAAATTAGTCTTTTTTTGTGACACCCCGTACTGGAGTGCCGACTAAATCTACGCTCACCGGTTCCGGTCGGCATACCCGAACACCTTTTGCAGCAGGACTGTCGACCGCGAACCTATATCCTGCCTGATCTTAAGCTCTTCCAGCGCCACCTGAGCAAATATCCCGTCTATCGCTTTTTGTGTTACGCAGGCAGAAAGATCCGTTGTAACCGGTTTGACCAGCGGGAGTTTATTATACTGGCTCGCCGCCTCTCCCCAATACCGCGTGGCCCCAACCTTACTCAGGCTCCCGGCTATTACGGGCTTAAATTTTTCCATCAGCTGAGCCGAAGTAACCCGCTTAAAATAATTCGTAGCAGCATCTTTGTCGCCAAAAAGAATATTGGTGGCGTCTGCTATGGTCATTTGCTTAATGGCCGATAAAAAGATCGGTTTTGCTTCTTTTGCCGCATCCTCGGCGGCACGGTTTAAGCTCAAAATCACATTGTCGGCCAGAGCGCCCAGGCCAACACTCCGAAGCGTTTGCTCTATCTTCTGGGCTTCCGGGGGGAATAAAATTTTTAGCGCAAGATTTCCGAAAAAGCCGTCCTTAACCGAAAGCTGATCCGTACTCCGGCTTGTCCCAATTTCAAGCGCTTGCTTAAGGCCCAGTCCAATCTCTGTGGTTGTCGGCTTTCCGGTTGGTATTTGTTTAATAATGTTACCCAACTGCGCCTGACTCTGAACATCACAGCCGCTTGCGGTCAGCATCAACAGGGGGATTAATACAAGGCTAATTCTTTTCATCGATTTCATCAGTTCTTTCCAAGACAAGCAAATCTTTGGCCAATAGTTTAGCAGATTTCACCAGTCTCACAAATTCAGAACGATAACCTTCAGGATCCTTTCCCAATCCTGCACTGGCATTTCTGATGGCCTGTTCAAACGACGCATTTTGTTTATAGGGCGACTGACGAAGGAGCATGCCGAACTCTGCAATCGACGCATTGAACTTAAAATCTTCTGAAGTCCGTGCAAAAGATACCGGAATGTCCAGCACAGCCTTTTTGATCATTTTACTTGTTCCGCCATCAGGCTTCTTATAACGTACCTTTACGGTCATCAGTTCCCTGCTGTTGCTATACACTGCCGGTTTATCTTTCTGCTGATATTTCAACGGATCTACACTTTCTGCGAAAGAACTTTTCACCCCTGCAGGAATAATTTCATAGAGCGCTGTTACCTGATGGCCGGCCCCGATATCCCCGGCGTCTTTCCGGTCATCATTAAAATCCCCTGCCTTAAGCTTACGGTTTTCATACCCGATCAAGCGGTAAGCCTGTACCCTCGACGGGTTAAACTCCACCTGCAGTTTCACATCTTTAGCAATCGTAAACAAGGTGCCTCCAAAAGCGTTCACCAGCACCTTCCGCGCTTCATTAATATTGTCGATATACGCATAGTTCCCATTTCCTTTGTCGGCCAGCAACTCCATTTTGCTGTCTTTAAGGTTGCCCATGCCGTATCCCAATACAGTAAGTGAGATACCTGTACTGCGTTTCTGTTCTATCAGCTTCAGCATATCCCCATCGCTGCTCGGGCCCACGTTAAAATCCCCGTCCGTAGCCAATATAACACGGTTGTTTCCGCCCTTTATAAAGTGCTCCGACGCAATGTTGTAAGCCAGCTCAATGCCCCGTCCTCCGGCCGTAGAGCCACCTGCGGTTAGCTGAGATAAAGCTTGTTTGATCTTCATTTTCTGGCTGCCCGGTGTTGATGGGAGAACCAGGCCAGCGCTCCCCGCATACACAACGATAGCCACCTTGTCCGACGCCCGAAGCTGATCGGTTAACATTTTTAGCGAAGACACCAGCAGGGGAAGCTTATTGTAGGCGTTCATTGATCCCGACACATCAATAAGAAATACCAGATTGGACTCAGGAAGGTTGCCGGTCTCTACCTTTTTACCCTGAAGTCCAATCCGCACCAGCTTATGGTTGGTATTCCATGGAGCGCTTGAAATTTCTGTATGAATATTCAGCGGGTCGCCGCCTTTCGGCTGTTCGTATGCATAGTCAAAATAGTTGATCATCTCCTCTATCCTAACGGCATCGGCAGGAGGCAGGGAGCCGTTGTTAAGGAACCTCCGCATATTGCTGTACGATGCAACATCTACATCGGCTGAAAAAGTCGACAGCGGTTGCCGGGTTGGCGAACGGAATCCGCTCTCATTTACCGTAGCATAAGACTCAGACTCGCTCTGGTAGCCCCCATTCTGTATATTGAGGCCTGCAACTTTTCCTTGTAAAAGCTGAGGGATGTTCGCTACAGGCACATCCCGCACCTTCGAATGGCCTCTTATCGCCGCCTCACTATTAGTCACGCGTGACGTACTTAAAACGACGTCGACCGAAGTGCTACCGATGATCGACACAGTTTTAGTGTTATAGCTCATGTGTTCTATTACGAGCTGCGTAGCCGTTTTCGGTATCTTTATCTGGTATTTTCCGGTTCTGTCCGTATGGCCTGCCAGTTTAGGCTGGTCTCCGGGCACCACGTAAGATATTCTGGCATTTTCCAGACCGCGATTGTCTTGAGCGCTGGTTACGGTGCCGCTGATGGTCTGCCAGTCGCCCGGAACCTTAAAGGCGGTGAACAGCATGATAATGATTGCAGGTAAAAACAGGTTTTTCATACATTTGGATTTCAGGAATGATGTGGGCATGACAGAAATTCCACAATGCTTTCAAAAAATATTTTTATACTTGAGGAAATTACCGCAGCTATCTATTGAAATTTATAAAGAACATTGCGAGGATCCGGGATCAGGACGATGCCGCTTTGATTGCCAGCTATAAAGCCAGCGGCGATCTGGAAACCCTTGGTATTCTTTACAACCGGTACATGCACCTGGTGTTCGGTGTATGCCTCAATTACCTGAAAGATGAGGATCAAAGCAAAGATGCCGTGATGCAGATATTTGAGGAACTCGTCGTAAAGCTGCGTGTCCATGAGGTCCATAATTTTAAGAGTTGGCTGCATGTGCTCTCTCGCAATCACTGTTTAATGCTGCTTCGCAGAACATCCAGACACAGCACAGTATCTTTAGAAGATTCATTTGTGGAAAATCAGGATATTGTGCATCTTGATGTAGACGATGTTAAGGAGCAAAAGCTTACACTCATGGAAAAGTGTATGGAAAAGTTGCCCGAAGAGCAACGCGTAAGTGTGGATCTGTTTTATTTACAAGAGAAGTGTTATAAAGAAGTGGCGGACATGACGGGATACGATATGCAAAAGGTTAAAAGTTACATTCAAAACGGCAAACGTAATTTAAAGATTTGCATAGAAAGGAACAGTGGTGAATAAAGATTGGTTAGACGTTGAGATTTTAACAGATTACCTTGACGGCAAGCTGGACGCCCGGACCATGAATAAAGTGGAGCGCGAGGCGCTTGAGGACCCCTTTGTTGCCGAAGCACTTGCCGGCTTAAGCCGTTCGCCTAAACGGTCAGCCGACTCATTATCCCTGCTGCAAAGACAGCTTCAGGAGCGGATCTCCGAGCAGCAAAATAGCAAAAAGACTTCTGTTATCACCTGGCAAAGGCTTAGTATAGCCTCGACCGCTGCGGTACTGTTTATAGCGGTTGGTATTGCCTTCTGGATGAGGCAAAACAATTACCGTGACGCGCAGGCCAACCAGGAAAAACGGGTGGAGGTGTCCATTTCACCTAAAAAGGCTCCCGGCAAGCTTGTCCGGCCCGAAGAACAGCTGGCAACGAGTAAACCTGCCGAGCCACTGGATAAAACAGCGGTTAACGCAAACGTGATCTCTACAGCTGTAGATGATAAGCATAGCCCTGAACTTGCGGAAGCCAGGCAAAATAGCACGGCTGCATCCATTACTGTGGCGGTAGCCGACGATGGGCCGGTGGCCGCGCGGGTGTCCGATAGCGCTGTGCTGGCTGCGGCCAGCATCAGTCAGGAGGTTCTTGCAAAGACCGACAGTCTTACAGCCGAAGAACCGGTCATTCGTGGTTACCAGGCGCGCACTAAATCTGCAGTGAGAGGTAATGCACTTACCGCACCCGGACGCGGGATCGCCGATGTGCCGGTCGCCAATATAGAGCAAATACTGCAGGGAAAGGTGTCGGGACTGAATATCCGTGGAGTGGCACAGCCAGGTATTAACCAGCTTAAAGCTTACCTTATCAAGGAAAACCGCTTTTCAGCAGGGATTGCCGCTGGAAGTTCTGCGACTTTTCAGATCACCTTAAAAAACAGAAGGCCCGTGAACGTTCAGGTTGTCCACGGGCTTTCGAAACAATATGATCTTGAGGCGGTCCGGCTGATCAGGAATTGGACCAAATGGACCGATGTTCCAGATTCGGTGCCCTTTACGGTAGTAATAAACTACTAAAACAGGTAATGAATTATAGCAAAGGTAAGCGCTGCAAGCGTAGCTGATACCGGTATGGTTAGTACCCATGCCCATAGCAAACTTACCGTAACGCCCCAGCGAACAGCCGAAACCCGCTTTAATAAACCTACACCAACGATTGACCCGGTGATGGTATGCGTGGTAGAAACGGGAATGCCAAAATGTTCGGTGATACCAAGCGTTACCGCACCAGCGGTTTCAGCTGCCACACCTTCAAAAGCGTTCACCTTGGTGATCTTGGAACCCATGGTTTTCACAATCTTCCATCCACCACTCATCGTGCCGAGCGCAATTGCCGCATAACATGAAATGGGAACCCATTCCGGCATCGGGTCGCCCGTGTTCAGCGTATTGGCTGCTACCATGGCTACATAAATAATACCCATAACTTTCTGGGCATCATTTCCACCATGCGCAAAGCTTAAAGCTGCCGATGATAGCAATTGCAGGCGCTTAAACCATTTCTCGGCAACCGACGGCCTGGCGTTCTTCGACAAATGAAGGATGATTATAGATATGATCACAGAAATAAGCATGCCCAGTACCGGGGCCAGGACAATAAAACTCACAACCTTTAGGATAGGTGTTATATTGATCGCCGAAATCACGCCCGAACCCATGCTGGCTGCCTTCGCCATCCCTGCTCCGGCAAATCCTCCAATGAGCGTATGGGATGAACTGGAAGGTATACCAAACCACCAGGTAAACAAGTTCCATGAAATAGCCGCAATAAGCCCCGCAAGGATAACCTCCAGCGTAATGAAATCTTCTACCACCGTTTTTGCGATCGTATTGGCTACTTTGTGGTCCGTAAAATAAAAGTAGGCTGCAAAGTTGAATACTGCCGCCCATAATACAGCCTGGAAGGGCGACAAAACCTTGGTAGACACGATGGTCGCGATGGAATTCGCGGCATCATGGAAACCATTGATATAGTCGAAAGCAATAGCAAGTACTATTACGACAACCAATAAGGTAGTTACCATTTTTTAAGAATTAAGCGTTCTTCACCAAAATAGACTCCAGCACGTTTGCCGCGTCCTCACATTTATCCGTCGCCAGCTCCAGTGTTTGCAGCACCTCTTTTTGTCTGATCAGCTCGATGGCATCTTTTTCGAATTCGAACAGACGTGCTATAGCCAGGTTGCAAACGTAGTCAGCCTGATTTTCACCGCTGTTGATCCTCACGCAAGCATCAGCAATGACACGGATGTTTTTGAAACTTCTAAGTTCCTTGATGGCCTTCTCCAGGTCGGTACACATCTCTACCAGCAATTCAGCCAGTTTAATCATGGGGTCCGCAATCTTCGTGATGTTGTACAGCTCTATATTGCTTGCCGAAGCATGAATATAATCAGCAATATCGTCAACAGCACTTGCCAGTGAGTGGATATCCTCGCGGTCGAAAGGTGTGATGAAATTCTTGCTCAGTTCCAGAAAAATAGAATGCGTGATGTCATCGCCCACGTGCTCCAGGCGCTCCACCTCCTTAATATATTCTTTTCTCTTCTCCAGGTCCGGGGCGCTAAGTGCAAGCAGCAGAGCCTCAGAGATCTGGCGAACGTTACTTCCCGCCTGTTCAAACAGCGGTTGAAATTTTTTATCTTTCGGTGTGAAGAATTTGAAAATGCTATTCATCTTTGATCTAATATGATACAAAAGTATGACCGCAATGTTAAGTTAATGTTAACTGTTGTGTTTTTCTGCTCCGGCCCTCACTAACCGGTTTTTTCCAGTGTAAAGGCAAACGTAGTGCCTATCTGCAAGGTACTGCGCACAGAGATAATCTGCTGATGGGCCTCCAGAATGTGTTTTACAATGGCAAGCCCCAAACCTGTACCGCCTTCTTCTCTTGAGCGATGGGTATCTATCCGGTAAAACCGCTCAAACAACCGTGGCAGATGCTTTTCGTCTATGCCCATGCCGTCATCCGTAACTTCAATCAGGTACTGGTCGTGCAATTCAAAGATCTTGATGGCCGTAGATCCTTCCGGGCGACCATACTTTAAGGAGTTGTCCAGCAGGTTTATCATCACCTGTCTGATCTTTTCGCGGTCGGCCCGAACATAAGCGGGGTTCGTGTATTTTTCCTTAAAGAAGAGCTTTATGCCCTTGGTCGCAGCTTTATCTTCCAGGCTTTCCATTACCTCCTTAGCCAGAATCACAAAATCAAACTTCTCGTAATTTATGGGTATCTCGCCGGTTTCAAGTTTCGATATCGAATCCAGATCATTGATAAGATAGCTCAGTCGCTCCACATTGTTGGCTGCTTTCTTCAAAAAACCCTCGGCCATTTCCGGATCATCATGAATGCAGTCCTGAAGTGTATCAATATAGCCCTGTATCGCAAATAACGGGGTCTTAAATTCATGGGAAACATTAGAAAGGAATTCCCTGCGAAATTGCTCCTGTTTTTTAAGCAGGTCAATCTCTCTTTTTTTTGCGCCTGCCCACTCCTTTACCTCCTCTTGTACATCGTTAATCGGGTCTGCGCTCACATATTCGCCAAGTGCGTCCTTGAGGTCTTTCCCCAGTTTGAGGTTGTGGATCAACTTATATATAAGGACAATCTTAGAGTAAATGTACTTCTCGAGAAGATAGTAAAACACCACAAAGCTTGTAAGGAAAGAAGCGCCGAAAGACACCAGCATATAATACAGACTATGTTGAAAGTAGAAATTGACCAAGCCAATTGATATGCCCACAGCGAGCGCAGTAATGAGAACCAGTATGCTTAATTTCATGATCTTAATGTCCTTATGGGTAAGCAATTTACAAGTTAAAACCAATAATCACTGCTTTTCTGTAAGATATTTCCAATACCGTTTGGGGACATGTCTGAGATGCAGTTTTGTGTTCTTTCTGGCAGGAATATTGGTGCTGTTAAAATAACCTTTCCACAAACCGGCATAAGCGGTTTCTGTCAGGGAAAGCCGGGCTTCGCCTGGTCTGGTCATCCGGTCATACATCTCTCTTTCGAAGCTAACCTGCTCAGGGCGGCCATCTTCACACCATACGCCATAATGCCGTTTAAGATCGTAAATCAGCCAGCGCTGGTCTGCATACCGATCCCTGAAATGCTTTACGATCAGCGGAATAACATTAAAATCCGGCTCAATGCCACAGTAGTAAAGGCCGTCGGCCGAGTGCTGGAAGCGGATAAATGCCTCCATTCTATGCTTTTCGCGTTCCACCATCTTCGCTGTCTTGGAAACGCTGAGCACATTCGGATCCCCATAGTTGTTCTCCGCAGCTTCCGGCGACTGAAAGATAGTACAGGCGAAGTCAAAAAGCGCCTGGTACATTTCGGGGAGCTCCGAAAGGAAGGCCGCATAAAACTTACGGCGCCATGCCGGAGAAAGTTTGCGCTGTAAGCCTGCCCAAACACGTCCAGCCTTTTTTTCGTCCCGGTGTATCGTAAAGACCTGTCCGAACGCATCGGGCTGGTAGCGGTCGGCCAGTTTGAGCATCACCTTGCCAGGCTTGCGCTCAAACCATTCAAACACGGCGCAAAGCAAGCTTTCAAGGCCTCCGTCAATAATGAATATGCAGGTGGCGTGCCTCATCCTCTAAAACAAAGTCATTTGGTTTTGAGCTACCTTCAGGTATTTGCTTTCGCTTTCAGCCAGAATAAAAGATTTGATCTGCGTGTGCTGATATTCCTTCATCTGGTAGGGGGAGTCTGCGCACCGGATAAAGTAGCGGGCGCGATTATACGCAACACCGATCTTTTTGATCTGATCTATTCGAAGCTTCCCAAACTGACGGGCAGCCACGATTTTTTTTGCAGAATCAACGCCGATGCCCGGAACCCTCAAAATCATTTGATAAGCTGCCGTATTCAGATCTACCGGAAAGCACTGCAGGTTTCTAAGCGCCCAGCTCAATTTAGGGTCAATGTCGATATCGAGGTGCGGATTTTGGTCATTTAGCAACTCATTTACGTGAAATCCATAAAACCTCAGCAGCCAGTCGGTCTGATACAACCTGTTTTCCCTGGTCAGCGGTGGCTGAGTGCCAATGACCGGCAGTCTGCTGTCATAACTGATCGGGATATAGCCCGAGTAGTAAACCCTTTTTAAAGAGAACTCCCGATAGTAAGCCGCTGCGGTATGCATAATGTCTTTATCGGTTTCCGGCGTAGCGCCTACCACAATTTGTGTGCTTTGGCCGGCAGGCACAAATTTGGGCACACTTTTAATCAGTTTCTTCTCTTCGCCATATTGAACGATCTGCTTTTGCACCAGGCCGAGCGGCTTAATCACGTCGGCATGACTTTTATCCGGCGCCAGAAGTTTTAAGCCGGTTTCCGTAGGCATCTCCAGGTTTATACTCATCCGGTCGGCATACAGCCCTGCTTCCCTGATCAACTCATCACTAGCACCCGGAATTGTCTTCAGATGGATGTAACCATTAAACCCTTCCTCCAGCCTCAGTTTCTTGACCACCCTTAATAACCTCTCCATGGTAAAATCGGCATTTTTGAAAATTCCCGAACTCAGAAAAAGGCCCTCGATATAGTTTCTCCGGTAGAAGTTAATGGTCAGCGATACCACTTCCTCTACCGTAAACGCAGCCCGTTGTATGTCGTTGCTCTTTCGCGACACGCAATAGGCGCAATCAAAGATACAGTGATTGGTGAGCAATATCTTGAGCAGGGAAACACAGCGCCCGTCTTCCGTGTAGGTATGGCATATGCCAGAAGCGTGACTGTTGCCCAAACCCTTATTGTCATTCTTTCGAGTCCCGCCGCTCGATGAGCACGAGACGTCATACTTAGCAGCATCTGCAAGGATGTCTAATTTCTGATTGATCCGGTCGAAGTCCATAGCCAGGTGTTTAGCTAACAAATATAGCAAAAATGCTAATATGGTTAGCTGATTATTCCTGGGATTACTAGTTTATTTGGGCAGACCGGCTTCTTTCCCGAACTGCTCCAGGAATCTGAGCATAAATTCGTGTCTTTCTGCTGCCATTGCCTTGCCGGCAGAAGTTCTCATCAAATCCTTCAACAGCAGAAGCTTTTCATAGAAATGATTGATGGTAGGCCCCTTCGCCGCTTTATATTCTTGTTTGCTCATGTGAAGGTTCGGCATTACGTCCGGATCATACATCACCCGGCTTGTAAAACCGCCATACGTGAAGGCCCGGGCAACCCCTATGGCACCAATGGCATCCAGGCGGTCAGCATCCTGCACGATATCCAGTTCCCTGGATTGAAACGTAACGCCGCCAAGGCTTGCTTTGAAGCTCAAATTTCGAATGATCAGAACAACGTGTTCGATGACCTGCGGACTGACTTGCTGCGACACGAGAAAATTGCGCGCCATGTCGGGACCCAGTTCTTCGTCGCCATTATAGAACTTACTGTCCGCAATGTCGTGCAGTAAGGCTGCAAGCGCGACGACCACGGGGTCGCCCTTTTCGGTGGAATTGATGTTTAACGCGTTGCGGTAAACCCGCTCAATATGCAGCCAATCGTGCCCTGCCTCGGCGTCAGCCAATTGCTTTTTTACGTAGGAAATTGTGTTCGCGATAATTTGCCCCATAAAACTGTCTAGTTGCGCTACTTTTTCCTGGAAATACGCTGGATGATGTCCTTTGCTTCCGTGGTTAAAAGAACAGTAGCCTCAACTTCGAGCAAGATAGCAATATTAAAAAGCCGGTCTATAGATATTTTGCTGTATCCTAATTCGATCTTACTATATGCGTTTTGCGAGATGCCAAGCTTCGTAGCAAGGTAATCCTGTGTATAATGCTTGTGCTCACGAACTTTTCTGATATTCGTGGCCACATTTTTGGTCATCTCCCGGATAAGGTCTTTCATACAAATAAATGTTCTTAAGCATAAGAACGAAAAAAAAAGGCATGCAGATTTAATGAGAGGTATTTTAGTTTCAGGTGAGTCTGCCTTATGGCGCCGTTGTCTAAGCCATGAGTCCGCCTTTTTTCTGGGAAAAGGCGGACTCACCCCGGACTCATGGCGGACTCACTGCGGACTCACTACCTACTAGGTGGCTACCGTGTCAGTGTTCAGTCTTCTTGATCCGTCGTATAACTCATACTCCAACATACGGCAATCAAGTTTACCATTGTAAAACTCTACCTTTCGTTCCGCCTTTAAGCCGATCTTCTTAGCCAGGTCGGGATTTCCTGTAAAGATGTAACCAAAATAACCTTTGCATTTCTGCTTCATAAAATCGCCCATGCGCTTGTAAGTGAGCTCCAGTTTAGAATGCACGCCCAGGCGCTCGCCGTATTCAGGGTTAAATACAACCACTCCGGCACCGGTTTCCGGTACCGGGGTCTCCTCAAAGTCGCACACCTCAAATTGAATCAGTCCGTCGACACCTGCGGTCTTTGCATTCTTACGGCTCACTTCAACGGCGTCTTCCGAGATATCACTGGCCACAATATGGATATCCGGGTTTTTAACGATCTGATCTTTTAGTATTCTTCGTTCGGCGAAGAATACCTGCTCGTCGTATCCGATTATGTGCATAAAGCCATAATTCATGCGATAGAGGCCCGGACGTCGGTTCGTTGCAATCAGGGCAGCTTCAATAGCCAGTGTGCCTGAACCGCACATCGGGTTCACAAAAGGCGATTTTCTGTCCCATTTTGTGCTCAGAACTGCAGCTGCAGCAAGTGCCTCAAGCATCGGTGCCTTTCCCGGGATTTTACGGTATCCGTGTTTGGCCAGGGTTTCGCCGGATGTGTCGAGGAAAATATCTGCCTCACTGTCTTTCCAGTACAGGTGTACCACGGTTTTATTGGCATCAGCGCCAGAGTTGGGGCGTACGCCCTTTTTATCTTTAATGCGGTCCACAATGGCATCCTTAACTTTCAGGTTGGCAAACAAGGGCGTTGTGATGGTTGGGTTATCCACGTTGGAGGTCACCGAGAAATATCCGGTAAAGTCAATAAGTTCCTCCCATGCCAATCCCCTTAGCTCCGAATAAAGCTCTTCCGGGTTGCGGGCCGTGAAATGTTTCAACTGGTAAAGGATCTGGCTGGCACAGCGCAGGTTCAGATTAAGTTTTATACAATCCGTAAGGGTTATGTTTAACTCTAATCCGGTAGGGAAATCGCGCACAATCGTGAAACCGAGTTCTTTAACCTCTTCAATCAGATATGGGGAAAGGCGCTTGTTGCAAGTGATGATGACCTTGCTTTTCGTGTGGAAAACTTGCATAATTTATTCTACAAAGTTATCAATAAAAATATAGAGATTTGACTTTCGGATAAGAATAAAAATAGTACTCGATATGGAAATAAAAGGAAAAGTGCACGAAATTGGTGCGCTGCAGCAGGTGAGTGAGACCTTTAAAAAGCGTGATCTGATTGTTGAATACGCAGAGAACCCGACTTATCCTGAATATATCAGGTTCGAGGCGTTGCAAGATAAAACAGCATTGTTTGACAGCTTAAAGCCAGGGGATGATGTTGAAGTTTCCTTTAACCTTCGCGGACGTCCGTGGACTGATAAAACAGGCAAGACTTCGTACTTTAACAGTTTGGTAGTATGGCGTATTAACACATTGACCAATACTGCTGCCGCAGCACCTGCACCGCAGTATGCGCCCCCTGCAGATCTGAACAGTGCACCGGGCGAAGATGACGACCTGCCATTCTAAGCGATAAAGATCTTTTTTAAATAAACAAATTAACCACCGAAGCCGCCTTTGAACAGAGGCGGCTTTTTCTTTTCGATGTTTCCGGTCAATGATTCGTTGTTTTGTCTCATTCGCGTACCGGGAGGCTCCGGATGCTTGTCGTGTCTGGGTGTTTGACCGTAAATATTATGTAAGTTTGAAACAGGTGTAAGTCGTTCCGCCCGCATCCTAAACCAATATGACCAAATTTAGCATGCTAACCTGTAGCGGGAATATAATTAAGCGGGCTTTTGTTGTTTTATGCCTTGTTTGTCTTTCGGGCTTTGGCCATGCCCAATATCATTATTTCGAGCGGCTTCAGGCCGATGAAGGGCTGCAGCACAATTCCGTTACCGCAATTACACAGGATCGTAAGGGTTTTATCTGGGTTGGCACTAAGGGTGGACTGAGTAGGTTCGACGGTATTGCTTTCAGGAATTTCGTTATGCCTGATGAGCGGTCGGGCGCGAACTCGATCAGCGCTTTACACGAAGACCGCTCAGGCAGGTTATGGATCGGCACATTAGCGGGCCTTTTCATATTCGATCCGCTTAATGAAAAGATTGAGCGGGCGGCTTTTCGGGCGATTACCATTACCAATATACAGTCTGACAGTGCGGATAATATTTGGATGGTAGCCGGCGGCAGGATACATTCTTATAGATACCGCACAAAAAAGGACATCAACACGGGCGTGCTTGCATCGGCATTTGGTTTCGACGAGCGCGACGTTTTGTGGCTCGGTACGGCGAAAGGTAAACTAAAAACGCTTCGCATTAGCGGATCAAAGCTTTTCCGAACGGATATCGAAGCGCCCGGAGATCCACTCGCTTCAACACCTGTCACACGCATTCTTCCCGTAAAAGAGGGCCTGCTGATCGGCACGAGACGGGGCTTCTTTCGTTATAATGCAAAATCAGAGAAAATCCAGCCCTTGCTGACAAAAAATCCGGATGGTACACATGTTTATGTAAGGGATATCAAGGTGATGTCTGACGGAAAATACTGGCTGGCAACCGAGTCGGGGATATTTATTTATGACGCCCTGAACCAAACGCATACAAATATCCGCAAGCGAGCAGGTGACCGGTATTCACTCAGTGATAATGCGGTCTACACGCTTTTCCAGGACCGGAGAAAGGGAATATGGGCAGGGACTTTTTTCGGAGGATTGAACTATTTGTCGAAAGAAAACAATGCATTCGAAAAGTTCTTTCCGCTGAGTTCAGCTAACTCGATCTCCGGAAATGCCATACGTGAAATTTGCGAGGATCAAGACAATAATATCTGGATCGGGACGGAGGATGCTGGAATTAACAGGTTTGATCCGGCGACCGGCGAGTTTGCCCATATATCGAACGGGAAGCTGCCCTCAGACCTTTCTTATCCGAATATTCATGGTCTGCTGGCGGTAGATGACCGTATTTATGCTGGCCCGTTTTTGCAGGGACTTGAGGTGCTCGACAGGCATTCGGGAAAGGTAGTTGAGCGGCATCCCATTGTACAGTATCCTGAAAACAGCTCGAACGCTTTCGTAATGTCGATCTTTAAGACTTCCACCGGCCGGATACTGGTAGGTACCACTGCTGCCGGAGTGTTTGAATACGACCGGACAAAGAAACGGCTGAGGCAGTTTCCACATATTCCTCATAAGTCTTTCGCTTTTGCGATCGCTGAAGACCATGCAGGCACCATCTATACGGGAAGCTATGCGAACGGCGTATTTTACTATAATCCACGTAGCGGAAAGCGGGGAAATATCAGTTTCAAGAAAAACAGCGACCTGTCACCCGGCGACGATATTGTTCATGGGATCTATGAAGACTCGAAACATAGCCTTTGGCTTTCCACGGAAGGCGGGGGACTGATCAGGTTGTCGAAGGACCGGAAAACGTTCAGGCGGTTCTCAACTAGGTCTGGCTTTCCGACGAATAATATTTTCCGGGTGTTAGAAGACGGGAAACAGAATCTTTGGATCAGCAGCTTGAAGGGGCTGATCTGCATGGATCTTAACACGGGGCAATTTCATGTGTACGGAAAATCCAATGGCTTGCTTACAGATCAGTTCAACTACAATTCTGCTTACAAAGATAAAGCAGGCAAGATGTACTTTGGTTCGGTTCAGGGAATGATTGCCTTTCACCCGGATTCCCTGAAGGTAAAGACGGCGGTTCCGCCGCTTTACATTACCTCATTACATGTTGGCGAAGGCAAAGCAGCCGACGAGCAGCATGACAAGCATTTTCAGAAGCCAGCAATCTATTCAGATACGGTAGAGCTCACATACGATCAGTCGACTTTTGATATTGCCTTTGCTGCCCTGGATTATTCGGCAGCCGGTTTAATCCGGTATAAATATAAAATGGAGGGCTTAAACGAAGATTGGACCTATATGAACAGCAACAGGAAGGCCTACTTCACGGACTTGTCTCCCGGCACCTACAAATTCATTGTTCAGGCCAAAAGCAATATCGGTCTCTGGGAAACGCCTGAACGTATTCTGACGATCAGAATCTCACCGCCTTTCTGGAAGAGCATCATCGCCTATGTATTGTATGGTCTGCTGGTCTGCGCCGTCATATATACGATCGTTTACTTTTATCATAAAAGTATCGAGAACAAAAACCGCCGAAGAAGGCAGCTTTTCGAACTCGAGAAGGAAAAAGAAGTATATCAGGCTAAAATTGAATTTTTTACGAGCATTGCCCATGAAATTCAAACACCGCTAACGCTGATAAAAGGGCCGGTTGACTGGGCGCTTAGTAAAATTGAAGACGTGCCTACGGTACGCAGAAACCTGAAACTGGTGAAGAAACATACCAACAGGCTGATCACACTCACCTCACAACTTCTTGATTTCCGGAAAACGGAATTGTACCAGTTCAGCCTGAATTTTGTCTCCGCAGATATCAATCAACTGGTGTTGGAACAAGTGAATTTGTTCTCTTCACAGCTCAAAGAGAGAAACCTGGTTGTCGAACTGGATCTGCCTGAGCGCCATATAAAAGCCTATGTCGACAAAGAAGCCTTTACCAAGATTATCAGCAACCTTATATCGAATGCGGGCAAATATGCCGAAAAACATATATATATCAGGCTTTTTACACCGGATGATACGACGGATGTTTTCAAGTTTCGGATAGAAAACGACGGTGATGTAATCCCGGAACGGTTCGGGCAAAAGATATTTGAGCCCTTTTACAGGATCAAGAACGAAAACAGTATTCATGGTACAGGCATAGGGCTTTCCCTCGCGAAATATTTAGCCGAACTTCACGAGGGCAATCTGATGTTCATTGTAAATGCTGAAATAAATATTTTTGAGCTGGCATTGCCTGTACACCAAAAAATTCAGTTTGATTTAGAACGTTTGAAAACACGATAATATGAATGAAACGATTCTGCTTGTAGATGACGAAACAGATTTACTGCAATTTCTCTCGGAGGTGCTTTCAGAGCAGTATACGGTACTTACCGCGCCTGGAGGAAATCAGGCGCTGGCGCTTCTGGAGGAATATCCTGTTCATCTGGTGGTCAGCGACGTGATGATGCCGGGCATTGACGGATTTGAATTATGTGCAGAAATCAAGTCGAACGTTGAATACTGCCACATTCCGGTAATTCTGCTCACAGCAAGGAATACAATTACGGCAAAAATTGAGGGACTTAAGCATGGTGCTGATGCTTACATTGAAAAACCTTTTTCTCATGACCTGGTAATGGTACAGATTGCTAACTTGCTAAAAAACCGGTCGAAGATCAGAGATCACGTTGTACATGATCCTTTCAGCCACATCAGTTTTGGAGAGCAGTCCAGGTCGGACGCACAATTTCTGAAAAAGCTTAACGAATACATCCAGCGCCACTTGGGCAACAGTGATTTCGACATCGATGACCTTGCGCAGCATATGCATATGAGTCGCCCAACGCTTTACCGGAAGATAAAGCATTTGCTGAATGTACCGATCAAAGATATCGTTACTCAAGCCCGCTTAAAGAAGGCTGTTGAACTGATGGCCGAAAACAATCATAAAATTTTTGAAATCGCTGAGATTGTGGGTTATAAGTCGCAGACGGTGTTCGGTAAGAATTTTCAGCGCCACTTTAATCAGTCGCCACTTGAGTATATTGCCGCCTTAAGGAACAGATCAAAATTGAGAAACAACGGATTATCTTGAGAGAGTCGGTTGGGGTTGATAATGAGATAAATAGGCTAAACAATGAATAAAATAGCTGTTCGATAGTGTTTTTATTTGTAGTAGCAATAGTGCTACTGACCGCATCCATACCCATGAAGCACCTTACATATTTATTAGTTCTGCTCTTAACAATCTCAGCATCCTGTCTGTCGGTTGCACAATCAAAAAGTCAAAAACGGCCAAACGTGGTCATCATTATGGCCGATGATCTGGATACCCGGCAGTTAAGCTGCTACGGCGGGCAGAACATCCGTACGAAGTATATCGACCAGCTTGCAGGCGAGGGGCTGCAGTTCAATAACATCTATGCTTCAAACGCCACCTGTGTTCCTACGCGGGCCTCTCTGTTCACCGGGCTGTACCCGATCAGGCATGGCTCCTTTCAAAACCATAAGCCCGTTCATCCTGGTATGAAAAGTATCGGGCATTATCTGGGTGCGGAAGGTTACAGGGTTGCCCTGACCGGAAAGGACCACAGTACCAGGCCGCGAACGGTGTTCCCATTCGATATTATAGCAGGCTTTCAGCCGAACTGTGTGGCGAGCACCGATGAGTATTCGCTGATTGAGATTGAAAATTATATGAACACAGGCGATAAACCTTTTTGCCTGTTTATCATGAGCATAAACCCACATAAGCCATGGGATTTGGGCGACCCTACTGAATTTGATGCGGACAAGCTGGTGTTGCCACCGTATATGGTCGACACCCGCGAAACACGGTCACAGTTTCGCAAATATCTGGCTGAAATCCGCAGGCTGGACAACCAGGTGGGTGATGTGATGGAACTCCTCCGGAAAAGCGGACAGGATAAGAACACCGTGTTTATGTTTCTTGGCGAACAAGGCTCTCAGTTTCCCGGCGGCAAATGGACCTGCTGGGACGCAGGACAAAAAAGCTCCATGATTGTGCGCTGGCCTGGCGTAATAAAGCCCGGAAAGAAAACCGATGCGATTGTGCAGTATGAAGATATTACGCCGACCATCATCGATATTGCCGGAGGCAGACCCGTAGACAGTCTTGATGGTAGGAGCTTTTTAAAAGTACTGAATGGCTCCTCCCAAGTGGCGCGGCCGTACGCTTTTGGGATGAACAATAACATACCTGAAGGTCCGCCTTATCCAAGCAGAAATGTTAGGGATGGTCGGTATAAGTTGATTTTAAACCTGACACCGCAAAATACTTACTCCATTAAATGGTATAACAATCCAGGCGACTTAGGCGTGTGGAACTCCTGGCAGGAAAAGGCAAAGACGGATGAGACGGCTAGTTTTTTAGCGAGCCGGTTGAGTAAAAGGCCGGCTGTGGAATTTTATAACACATCAAAGGACCCTTATGAGCTGAACAATCTGGCCGGCAATCCTGCTTATGCAAGGCAGATCAGCAAGTTTACCGGCGTGTTGAATGATTGGATGAAACAGCAAGGTGATGAAGGGGCGGCGGTGGACAGGGTTTACGTAAATAAAAAGAAATGAGACGGAATTTGATCAGCGTTTTTCTCGCTGCTGTGCTAGTGACGATCTTTTGTGCCAGCTATGCGCAAACGCGGAAGCCAAACATCATTGTTATTCTGACGGATGACATGGGTTTTAGTGATATAGGTGCATTTGGAGGTAGCTTTGTACCTACGCCAAATATTGATGCGCTTGCAAAGAACGGGCTGAAGCTGACCCAGTATTACAGTGCTGCACCGATTTGTTCTCCGTCCAGGGCGGGCATGCTCACGGGTATGTATCCGGGAAGATGGAACTTCACAACCTATCTGGACAATAAAAAGCACAACAGAGATGCGGAGCAGACCGATTTCCTTGACCCGGCAGCGCCATCGATGGGACGCGTGTTTCAGTCAGCCGGTTACGCTACTGGCCATTTTGGGAAATGGCATCTGGGCGGCGGCCGGGATGTGCGCAACGCGCCAGGATTTGAAGCCTATGGTTTCGATGCGCACATCAGTACATATGAAAGTCCCGATCCCGACCCGCTGATTACTGCCACCAACTGGATCTGGTCGGATAAGGACAGCATAAAACGGTGGGACAGAACCCGGTATTTTGTCGATCAAACCTTGAAGTTTATGCAATCTAATAAAGGTAAGCCCTGCTTCGTTAACCTCTGGCCGGATGATGTGCATACGCCTTGGGTGCCACGCAGGGATGACAGCTATACCGGGAACTTTCCGATGGGTCATGAAGATGAGATGCCATTCAAACTGGTGCTTAAAGAGTTGGATGTACAAATTGGCCGGTTGGTGGCCGGTTTAAAGGAAATGGGCGAACTGGAGAATACGATCATCATCTTCACGAGTGATAACGGCGCATTGCCCAGTTTCCGGGGAAGTAGGAACGGCGGTCTGAGGGGCTCTAAATTATCGCTTTATGAGGGGGGCACACGTATGCCCTTCATTATTAGCTGGCCGGGAAAAATCGCCGCGGGAAGGGCGGACAACCGCTCTGAAGTTAATGCGATCGATTTGTTACCCTCTCTGGCTAAAATGGCTGGTGTGAAACTGCCCGCGAAATATGCCGGTGATGGCCTGGACCGCAGCGCTGTTTTTACCGGAGGGCCCTCGCTCCGCAACAGGCCTATGTTTTGGGAGTATGGGCGAAACGATATTGCCTACAGGTATCCGAAAGCTCCGCACAGGAGTCCGAATCTGGCCGTACGTTCAGGGGAGTGGAAACTGCTTATGAATAGTGACGGCTCTGATTTGCAGTTGTATAACATTGTTCAGGATAAAAATGAAACCACTAACCTTAGCGAAAAGAAGCCCCAAGTTGCGGGAAAGCTTAAAAAAGAACTCATGGCCTGGTGGAACAGTCTGCCTCGGTTAAACAAATAACAGAAATATACTTATGAAATCTAAGATCAAATTACTGGCAGTGCTGCTGCTTTGTACAATGGGCGCGCGTTCGCAGACGCCAGATTATTTGAAACCCGTAGCGGGACAATGGACCAAAGAAAAAGCAAATCAGTGGTACGCGGCACAACCCTGGCTGGTTGGCGCAAACTACTTGCCTGCGACGGCCATTAATCAAATTGAAATGTGGCAGGCTTCGACCTGGGATCCGAAGACGATAGAGAAAGAATTCGGCTGGGCACAGCAGATTGGTATGAATACCATGCGCGTGTTTCTTCACGATATGGTTTGGGCTTCAGATAAAAAGGGGCTTTACAACCGTATGAATCAATTTCTAAATATTGCGCAGAAATACGGTATACGGCCATTCTTTGTGTTTTTTGATGATTGCCATTTTCCGAATCCCGCACTTGGTGTGCAGCCGCTGCCGGTTATTGGTTATCACAATTCGGGTTGGGTGAACTCCCCGGCGAGGGACTTGGCGGTGCGGTTTGCGGAAGGTAAGGCCAGTGCAAATGAGGTGGCGCAGTTGAAAGGCTACGTTCAGGAGACAATGAAGCATTTCAAAAACGACAAAAGGGTGCTCATGTGGGAGCTATACAACGAACCGGGACGTGGTAACAATCTGGATGGTGCTGAAAAAGCCGCCGGCATTGGCGATCTGTCTAATAAACTCTTGTACGAATCCTGGAAATGGGCCAGGGAGATAAACCCATCACAGCCCATAACCGGTACGGCCAAAGGCAGTCTGGGCGAGATGAACATCAAGATGAACCGGATTAACGCTGATGTTCTTTCTGTGCACAGCTATGAAAATGCAGAAGTTTTGGAGCGTGTGATTAAAAACTATCAGACTGAAGGCCGTCCGATTATCATGACGGAATGGCTGGCCCGTACCCAGGGAAGTACTGTTGAAGACTGCCTGCCGATTTTGAAAAAGCATAACGTCGGCGCGGTTAACTGGGGTTTTGTGTCAGGCAAGAGCGCGACAGTGTGGCCGTGGACGAGCCGTCGCGAAAATGGCAAGAACATTAGTTTAAATGAGCGGCGGGCCGAGGGAAAAGTGCTGAAACCCGGAGAGCCTTTTCCGGAACCGGAATTGTGGTTTCATGATCTTTACCGTACAGACGGAACTCCTTTTAGCGAAAAGGAGATTAAGGTTTTTAAACAACTGACTTCTGAAAGAAAATAATCATTTAAGTACCACCAGGGGCATGCTGTGGCTGGCTACATTCTTGTGGCTATCCGTTACATACAAGAAAAGCCGGTAGTGCCCCGCTTGTATGGGGACGTCAAGCATAATGTTTTGTAAAGCGCCGGTCACCATATCAGGTATGGGAACCGGCGCTCTTTTTTCTTTGTCGGCAGCGCTAAGTTCCTCTTCAGAGAACAATTTCCAACGGGCAGCAAGGCTGTCCTTCTCCGGATCGGAAACCGATAATTTGATAAGGTACTTCTCGCCAGGATTTAGGTAAACCGTAGCTGGCGACTTTTTGCCGTCAATCATGATATAGTCTACCTGTGGCGCTTTATTTTTGGTCTGCCCCTTCGCCGCCAGGCCGTAGCCCAGCATTGCGGTCAGCAGAAATATATACGTTTTCATTTGTGGTAATTGCATCCACTAAGATAACGCTTATTTTTCTATGCTGTTGCCTCTCGGGCTGGAACCTGGTATTTGCCTGGTTCCGGGCCGAAAGATTTGACGATGCGGTTCCAGGTGTTTATTTGTGCCACAGCCAAGGTGATGTTGGCTATCTCGCTTTCCTCATAATGTCTCCGCAAGTTATCATGTATGTCGTCATTATGGTCGCCCGGAGGCATCAGTGTCAGACGTTCGGCAAACTCAAGTACAGCCTGCTCCTGCGGACTGTAGTAATTTGTTTCGCGCCATGCGGAAACGGAAATGAGCCTTAGGGGATCTTCTCCGGCTTGTATGGCTTCTTTGTAATGCATATCGAGGCAATAGGCGCAGCCGTTCAACTGCGAAACCCGCATACGCATCAGTTCGAGCATTTTAAAATCGAGGCCACATTTGTCGACATAGTTTTGTACCTGCATCAGTGATGCATAGAAACCTTTGGGCAAGGTGTTAAAAGATATACGTTCCATAATCTATTTTTTGCCCTAATGACAAACGGGAATCCGGAAACGTGACAAGGTCAGCATATTTTTTGCAGATGCTTTAATTTATCAGGGTTGCGTACAATAAACACTTCTGCTATTTTGCCCGTGTCATCCAGCGTAAAGATCTGACAGGTGGTGAGGATTCCGTTATCATAAAGAAACAATGCTGGCTGATGGTTGACAGTACCATAGTCCAGCGGCTTGTCGTGATAGAACTTACGGTAAATGCCGCTAAGGTAGGCACAACTATTGTCGCGGCCGCGTACAGGGTTAAGGCTTGCGCTGGCCTTCCCGCCACCATCGGCGATCACGACAGTCTGTTCGGTAAGCAAATCCAGCAGTTGTGCCGGGTCAACGCGTTCTAGAGTCTCAATATAACGCTGCAGGAACGCTGAAGAGGTTCTGCTTCCGGTTGCAGGGCTTGGCTGTTTTATTAACTTTCTGGCACGACTCAGGAGCTGTCTGGAATTTTCTTCTGTGACGCCCAGCAAATCGGCAATTTCGTTATGATCATAGTCGAACGCCTCCCGGAGTATAAACACGGTGCGCTGCTGCGGGTTTAAGCGCTCAAGCAAGACCATAAGGGAGTAGGATAATATCTCTCTACGGTTGATCGCTGTGTCTGCTCCGATTTCTGAGACCGGTTCGGGAAGCCATTCGCCGGGATAGTCGCGGAGGAGTCTCTCCTGCCTTTTTTTAAAGTTGATCGCCGTATTGATGACCATCCTTTTTAGATAGGCCGGGACGTTTGTGATCAACCGCTGATCGGCTTCCATAAACTTCACATAGACATCCTGCACGATGTCAAGCGCATCCTCAAAAGAGCCCGTAATGTTGTAGGCATAGGTGGTTAAGACCGGCCTTAAATCCTCCATTATGGAAAAGCTTTCCTAAGCCTCTCCACCTCTTCCGGCGTAAGCAACGAAACACTCCCGTGGCGGGCATCTTCGGGCATAGCTGCCTCCTTGACCACGGACCAGTTGAAGAGGTCGGGCGACCAGGACACGCCGTAGTTATCTACCATAGGGTAGTCGTACAGCAGTAGCCATCCTTTTTTCAGCGGATCTTTCATTACGCTTGGTCCCTCGGTGATGGTTGGCGCAATCTGTCCCTTATTAAGCGGGCCTTCATGAATCTTGTAAGGGCCTTCAATATTTTTTGAGGTGGCCACTCTGATGCCCCGGCGCTCTCCGGTTTTAACGCCAAATTCTTCTTCTTTATGGAAGAGGTAATAGGTGTCTTTTTCTTTGATCATTGTGCCATCGATGACAGAATAGGGTGGAGCAAAAAGCACTTTTGCCGGAGTAAAAGTTTTCCAGTCGCGCGTTTTGCAGTACCATAATCTGCTTTTCTTCCACCCGGCGTCTTCGAATGTGGACGACCAGAACAAGGTATATTCCTTGGTGTCTTCGTCATAATAAAATTCAGGCGCCCAGATGTTCCGCACAAGTGCACCCGTATCGTTCCTTACGTCCTTCATCAGATGGAGATAACCTTCCAGTTTCCAGTTGACCAGGTCGGTCGACGTGGCATAGGTGCAGGCTGGTCCGAGTGCACGCCTGTTTTCACGGTTGCTTCCGCCTCCAGTCGCAATCAGCCGCCATAGTCCGTCGGGCCCCTTGTGTATATATTGGTCGCGCATAAACTGGTCCCACACGGGCTTGTTGTCGTTGAGCGCTTTCCAGTGGCGTCCGTCGGTCGACAATGCAATATGCAGCCGCTCTATTGCCATCGGATTTGGCAAAGGAACTTCTACTGTCTTGCCCTTGGCATCAATTTCTATTCGCGTTGGGTAGCGCTGACGAAAATAGGTTAGCATCCAGGTCTTCTCAGATTCTTTTTGCTGCGCGAAGGATAACTCCGTAGCAGCAGTTAGCAGGACAAATACGGTTAGGATTAACTTTTTACACATGCCATAAATATATCTGTTAAATATTGTTAAATAAAACCATTTCTTTCATCGCTTCGTTATTTTTGAGTAGATATCGATATGAAGAAAAGGAGTCTTTGGCTGATTACAGCGCTCATGACCGTTGCATTGCTCGGGGTTTTTGTAATGCAATTGTATTACATCAGGGAGGCGTATAATCTAAAGTCCCAGCTTTTTGAGCAGAGCGTGAATGAGGCGCTGAATGCCGTTGTGCAGAAAGCGCAGAAGAAATATGCAGCCATGCACCTCACCAGAAAGGATTATGAGATTAAAGAAGCTCGCGAGAAGGATTTCAGGGATCGCGCTCAGGAAATCGTGGATTATAAAGAGCTTTATAAGAAGGAGCAGGAACGCAGGATGCAGGAGCGCGAGAAGCGGATTTACGCGGATCTGAATGTGCGCGACAGTATGTTACGTGCAGCTTTTCTCGATGCCCGCATTATTGGTGAAGATGTTTTTCAGGCGATATCAAATACGGAGAACAAAGGCAAATCGCCGCTACAGGTACAGGTGGATGTAGCTTGGGATGAGTATGGCAATGTGAGAGGTAACATTAATCAGACCATCAACATGCCCAGAAAGCCAACCTTTTCCAGTTCTTCGCTGAGGCTTCCAGATAGCATACGGTACCTGGCTACTAATCCCAGAAATTTGAATCCAATTGTGATTACGCTGGAGCGGGTAAGGCCGGAGGATGCTTTGAGATATAGTATGGAAGACCGGGCCGCGGAAAAAAAGTATAAGGAAGGTCTGAAACTACTGATGGAAGACACCGTGGTACTGGAAGGCAATAACCTGAACCTTATTGCTGATGTGGCTAAAGAAATGCAGCAGGAGTATATCCCGGTGAATCAACGTGTTCCGCATGATGTGTTGGATACCTTGCTGAAAAAGGAACTTGCGAACCGTAATGTAGATCTGCAGTACGATTTCTGGTTAAAGATGGCTACGAAAGACACGGTATTATACCATAAGGCGGCTCATTCAGATCAGGAAGCTTTGCCAAAAGACACGTATAGGACTACCCTGTTCAGCAACGACCTCTTCGGTGATCCTGGGATGCTCTACGTGTATTTCCCTAAAAGGAACTCTCTCATATTGAGTAACATGGGTGTCACTATGGCGTCTTCAGCCGGTTTGCTTCTGGTGCTCGTATTCATTTTCTCTTATACCTTGTATTCCATCGTTCGTCAGAAAAAAATATCGGAGATGAAGACTGACTTCATCAACAATATGACGCATGAATTTAAGACACCGGTTGCAACAATCATGATTGCCAGTGAAGCGCTTAAAGACCCGGAAATTGCGGAAGACAAAAAGCGGATTAACCGGTTGGCCGGCATCATCTACGATGAAAATGTGCGCTTGGGTAATCATATTGAAAGGGTATTGAGTATCGCAAGACTGGAGAAGAAGGAAATTAAACTGGAACATCACGAGATCAATATCAATGAGCTGATCGTGGCGGTAACGGACAGCATGAGTTTGCAGCTGCAAAAGCGCAATGCTGAAGTAAAGTTGGCGCTTGATGCCGAGCAGCCGGTTGTTTATGGTGATGAGCTTCATTTCTCTAACGTGATCTATAACCTGATCGATAATGCGAACAAGTATAGTGCAGACGCGCCGCAGATCAGTATCCGGACTAGAAACACGAGCAGGAGCCTGGTGATTGAGGTGGCAGATAAAGGTATAGGGATGACCAGGGAGCAGTCCAAACGTATCTTCGATCAGTTCTACCGGGTGCCGACAGGCAACCTTCATGATGTGAAGGGATTTGGCCTGGGGTTGAATTATGTGCAGGACATTATTACGCAGATGAACGGCGCTGTGAAGGTGCATAGTGAAAAGGATAAAGGATCATTATTTGAAATCAGCTTACCAATAACTAAAACTAAGGACGCATGAAAAAAATCTTACTTGTAGAGGATGATCCTAATCTGGGACTGCTGCTGCAGGACTATCTGGATATAAAAGGTAAGTTTGATGTTGTGTTGTGTGCCGACGGTGAAGAGGGGTTGCGGGCCTTTACCCGTGATCGGTTTGACTTGTGTATCCTGGATGTAATGATGCCAAAAAAGGATGGGTTTACACTCGGCAAGGAAATCCGCAAGATAGATGAAAACGTGCCGATCATTTTTGCTACGGCAAAAGGGATGATGGAGGATAAGACTTCGGCATATAGTCTGGGCGGCGACGATTACATTACTAAGCCCTTCCGTATTGAAGAGCTTCTGCTGCGGATCAATGCTCTGCTTAAGCGAGTGGCGGTGAAGGATGCCCCCGAGGAGCAGGTGCAGCAGACTTTCTTTGAAATAGGAGACTACACCTTTGACTTCACATCGCAACTGATCGGATACAAAGGGCAGCAGCAGAAGTTGTCGACAAAGGAAGCGGAATTGTTAAGGCTGCTATGCTTAAAAAGAAATATGGTGCTGACCCGCGAGGAGGCGCTGCTGAGCATTTGGCACGATGATAACTATTTTAATGGCCGCAGCATGGACGTTTTCTTAAGCAAGCTCAGAAAGTACCTGCGTGAGGATCCGCGGGTAGAGATTCTGAACGTTCACGGTAAAGGATATAAGCTACTGGTCAACTAAGATACTGCGGTTTAGCTATAGCAGAAAAGATTTTAGCATAGTCTGCGCATACTGTCCCCAGTCTTTGAATACTTCATTTAGTGCTTTGCTCAGACTCGAAATGTCTGCCGGTTTTCCCTTTTTAGGCTCCGGAAGTGCTGAGGGCTGAATGTCCTTGTCGGTCACCGACCTTGCAAACCAGGTGATGTGTTCGTGCGGGAGCGCGACGCCCAGAATCATACCTGGCAAACCCTGAAAGGATTCGGGGCCGCCCGACACCGGAATCTGATCGGTATAAAATGCTACGACATAAATGGAGTCCATAATTATAGCATTTGCCCGCCTGCATTCGTAACCGGCGATCTCCCGACGCTCACTTGTTAGTTTCCAGTTGATCTTTCTGACCGTATCTTTCAGCAGGAAGGTCTGTTCGAAAACTTTCTTCTCGGTAGTAAACCTGCCCGCGGCAAGGTCGGTCAGAATGGTGTTTGGCTGGGAACCGGATAAATCACTGTAATGTTGTGCCGTAGTTTGTCCGGGCGTAAATAGCGTGCGGTTTCCGGAGAAAAGTAAAGTGCTCTCGTATACAGTAAACTGCGGATTGCTCCGTTTGTATTCGCTAAGCTGATCGGTGCCGCCCGCGGCGGAAGAAGCATTGCGGATAAGCGCATACATATTGACCTTTTTCTCGAAAAGAATGGAGCCGCTTTTTGGAAAGCGGGCCTGCTGTGAATATGCAGACAAGCTGCCCATTAAAAATGTGATTAATATCGTGATGTGCTTTCTCATGCGGTTAGTTCTTATTGCTTCCCATTTTATTAAAGTCCCATATTATACTGCCCAAAAAATAGCGGTTGATATTTGTGAACCTGTTCTGGACTATCAGGTTTCCGTTGATGGACTGGTTGAACCCTTTGTTTTGATTCAGGAGGTCGTTTCCGCGTACAGTAAACCTTAGATTTTCCGCTTTAAAGAACTTTTTGCTGATGCTCGCGTTCCAGTTGAACCGGTTCAGGTTCTGGTCGAAAGCCTCGGTTTTTGTTTTATATGCATAAACTGCGTCTGATCTGATTTCGAATTTTCCGGGGAGGTTAACGGAAAAGTTTCCGGTGGCGTCTATGCCCCAGTTAGCACTCCTCGTATTGCCTAAAGATGATGAAAGCACTGTGTAAGCCGGACCTACCGACGCACGGAAAGAATAGGAACGGCTGTTGTATTTAGCCAGGTTAACATTACCGTAAATATCAAGGAATTTGTTTTCGTTAAGGACGTTGTTAATCATTCCGTAACTGTTAAAATTCATAAAGGTAAACTCAACACCTCCCATGGCATCCAGGCTCTTGATTTTTCTGTTCAGCGCAGCCTGAATGGTAAGGCCGTTAGGATTTTTATTTGAAATGTTCACGGCCTGGTTGGTGCTGGCTCCGGATACAGGATCCGTTACCGTGTTGTTGGTTATCGAATTAAAAGTATTGTTGTAAGAAGCATATACATGAATATACTGTTCGGTCAGCATCTTGAACGATGAATAGCTCAGCATTACATTGTTGGAGAAGGAAGGCCGTAAGCCCGGATTGCCCAGGATCACGTTCAGCGGATCGGTATTTTCCCGGAAGGGTTGGATCTGTTCTGGTTGGGGCTGGGAAGTATTTCCGTTGTAATTCAGTGTTAAACGGCCTTGCTGTGAAATTTTGTACTGATAGTTGAGCTGAGGAAACCAGTTTACAAAATCACGCTTATATGTGTCTCCTGTGTAGTAGTCGTGTTGGTTGAACCGGACTGCGCTGATACGTGTACCGGCGGTGAGGCCGCTTTTTCCTTTATTATAGCTGACCGAGGCGCCGCCCTGGTTGCCGTATTCATTTAATTCGAAATGGTTGCTGAATACGGAATCCAGTATGTCGTAGCGGTTGGCGTCCGACTGGTTAAAAGATCGCCGGTCAGAGTTGCTGTTGTTGATGTTAAAGCCATAATTTGCAACAATGGCCAGGCTTGGTGAAAGGGCTTCTGTAAAGGTGACATTGCTGTTGAAGGCCGAGCGGGTGTTGAGGTTCCTTTTATACTGATTGACTTGCTGTGCGCTGCTGAGGACGCCTGTGCTATCGAAGAACTGGTTTTTACTGTTCAGATACCCATCGGTCTGATGATCTGACAGCGATTGCTTTACATTTACGGAAAGAGTTCGGCCTTTCTTCTTCAGCCTTTTTGCCCAAAATACCGAAGCATTAAGCGACTTATCTTCTCCGTCGTTATCAAGGCTGCGAAAGCCAGTGTTGATGGGCGTATTATCTGCACGGCTGCTGATCGTGTTGAACGTATTCCGTGTTTTAGAATCCGCCATGCCGCCAGATATGGTGACGGTTATGGTCGAGGTCGAGTCGAACTGGTGTTTATATCGTCCATCAATACTTTCTTTGAGTGACAGGTTGTCGAAATCCTGACTGGATACGGTATTGATCAGGCCTGTGGGAAGGGTGTTGACACTTCTGGTGTTGGTATTTCCCCTCAAGCCGGTAGAGCCTATTTTGGCGTTGCTGTTGAGCGAGCGTTTATTTTCGTTCCATGATTTTTCAAAATGGACCCCGCCAACATGATTCGTTGGTATACCCTGACCATTGTATCCACCGTTGAAGTTTTCAAAGTCGTCGCCGGAAGACATAATCCCGCCATCGCCGGAGACTTCCACAGCTCCTGCACCGCTAAAGCGGTTGCCTATGTTGTTTTGGCCGGTATTGCCCGATCCGGCGATCATTGCAAAGCGTTGATTCTGTTTAAAAAAGCTTGCAGTGCCTTGTGCTTCGTAGAAATTATCTGTCCCGGCTCCTGCTGCAAGTGTTCCGAAATGTCCTTTCTTCTTATCTTCTTTTAACGTTAGGTTAATGGTTTTCTGTTTTTCCCCATCCTCTATTCCGGTAAACGTGGCCTGGTCGCTCTTTTTATCGTAGAGCTGTACTTTGTCTATCATATCCGACCGGATATTCCGGGTTACGAGTGTAGGGTCGTCGCCAAAAAATTCTTCGCCGTCCAGCAGCACTTTTTGTACGGTTTGTCCGTGCGCGGTGATCTTTCCGTCTTTGTCGACCTGAATGCCGGGCAACTGCCTGAGGAGATCTTCCACTTTGTCGTTAGGCCTAATGTCATAGCTCCCGGCGTTAAACTCTGTAGTGTCGCCCTTTATACGTATGGCGACAGCCCTGCCTTTAATAATCACGTCGTTAAGGAGGGTGGCTTTGAGTATAAGATTGATTTTACCAAAGTCTTTTTGCTGTTGGGCGCTGTCGAGCCGAAACATTTCAGAGTAATCGGCATAGCCAGGATAGGTGACAAGCAGAATGTAGTTTCCGGAAGTCAACCCTGATATGTTGAACCGGCTTTGATCGTCAGCCCGTGTATATCTGACCAGTGTAGAATCTTTTTGCCTGAGGAGCGTTATTGTCGTATTGACCATCTGGTAGGTTGCCGCCGTGTCGGTGATTTGGCCCTTTACAGCATACGGGCCTTGCCCGTATGTGCAAAAGGCGACGCACCATATTGAGAGCATCAACGTTAATTTCTTCATGTAGTTTGGTTACGGCTGCAAGATAGCCTTAAACAATAATTTGAAATTGTTAATCTTTGTTAAGAAATAGGGCCGAAGTGTTAAATGTAAAAGCTAGATATGGGTTCCATGAAAATAAAACTTCCTTCAGTTAGGTCGCTCTGGTTGCAAGCCAGTATGGTTGTACGCAGATTTCCTTTACAGGTGCTGATTGCTGTGGCCGCCTCTGTGATCCTTTGCTTTCTTGTCGGTCTCGATTCTCGTAACGGTTCGCTGAATGATGTATTGATAAAATCACTTCTTGTGTTGAATTTCGGGCTGGCGCTGCTGTTGTCGGCCGACCTCTTCGCAGAAGCAAGGCGATGGTCGGCCGGCCCGGTATGGACAATGCGTCTGTTGGTTATCTTGCTTTGCCTGGGTCTGTTTCTTTTACTGGATCCGCAAGTGTTTACTGCCGATAAATACCGGGTTGTACTTCTGGCTTTTGCTTTCCATTTACTGGTGTCTTTCGCACCTTTTACAGGCGGTAGCGGGACTTTAAACGACTTTTGGCTATATAATAAAAGTCTTTTCATCCGGTTTTTAACCGCTGCGTTATATGCTGCGGTACTTTACGCAGGATTGGCGATCGCGCTTGCGGCTGTGGACGGGCTCTTCGCTGTGCAGATCAGCTATAAGGTGTACCTGTCGCTTTTCAGTATAGTTGCCGCCGGCTTTATGACAGTGTTTTTCCTTGCAGGAGTTCCGACGGTTTTTGTGCGGGGTGATTTGAAGGAAGCGTATCCTAAAGGACTTAAAGTTTTTACGCAGTATGTTCTGATACCCTTAATGGCAATTTATCTGGGGATTTTACTGGTGTATGAACTAAAGATCATTGTGAACGGGGAGTTGCCGAAGGGACTGGTATCGATGCTGATCCTTGGTTACGCAGTATTCGGCATATTATCGCTGCTGCTGGTATATCCAATCCGCACGCAGGAGGGCCACGGGTGGATAAGACTGTTTTCCCGGTTTTTCTATGTGATGATGATACCGCTTGTCATTTTACTACTGCTTGCAGTATGGGCGCGGGTAAGCCGTTATGGTGTTACAGAGCCGAGATATCTATTGGTGATTCTGGCCTTATGGCTCGCCTTTATCACGGTTTACTTTCTGCTTAGCAGAAAGCAGAACATCATGCTGATTCCGGTTAGTCTCTGCGTGTTGGCACTCCTGGCAGTCTACGGTCCACAAAGCGCTTCCTCGCTGTCGCGCTTCTCGCAGCAGAGCCGCTTAAAAAAGCTTATGGCATCGAAAGACAAAGAAGATGTAGCCCAACGGGCAGGAGTGGTTGATTATCTTGTTGACATGCATGGGCTACCGGCTTTGCAGGCCTTTACGAAGAGGGATTTGGCAGATGTTGAGCAGCGAATATTGCGGGCTACTGAAAGCACCCCACGCTTTACGCGGCTGGCCGCGCAAAAGGATTCAGCATTTGCCATACTTAAAGTAACGAGGCCTCATGAAGTGATGCGGTATGTTGTCCTGAAGCCAACAGGCGGTGCCCTTCAGGTAAGCGGTTACGATTACGTGATTCCCGTGAATGGTTATTCGTCGCGCAGGGAATCGGAAATAGGCAGTGTTCCGGTTGTAGTAGAGCACGTCGCGGCGGGGAAACTTCATTTACAGATCGGTACGGCCAAGGTAGTACAACTAGATTTGACGAGTGCATTCAATAAGCTAAGCAAGATCTACCAGAAAGGCGCAGCTTCTCATTTTTCCGGCGATAGCTTTAGTCTGCCGGAGCAATATTTCTCGCTATGCGCATCGGCCGCAGGCTATGACTATTGTCTGAAGCTAACGAGTGTTTCTTTTTATCATGGCGACGCGAAGCCTGATGAACCCGAGGCGCAGCCTGCTTATGAAGGATATCTGCTGATCAGGGTCAAGTGACCTTTTCTTATTAACTTTGCTAATAATGCAAGATGAAACCGCCGGGCCTGCTCAATTGGCAGCAAGATACGTTAACTACACCTCCAGACATATTTTTCTCACCGGTAAGGCCGGGACGGGGAAGACCACTTTTCTCCGTAACCTCATTGCGCAAACGCACAAGAAGGCAGTAGTAGCGGCGCCGACAGGGATTGCTGCCATTAACGCCCAAGGCGTCACGCTCCACTCCTTATTCCAGCTGCCTTTCGGTACTTATCTTCCAAAACAGCCAAATACCGAAACGGCGGATTTAAGTGCTAACTATCATACTCCGCAGTCCATAGTGCGCCATTTGAATATGAATGCTGCGAAGCGTAAGGTGCTGACCGATATGGAGCTTTTGATTATCGACGAGGTGAGTATGCTTCGAGCTGATCTTCTCGATGCCGCTGATATGATGCTGCGCTATGTGAGGCGAAACGCTAACAGTTTTGGAGGAGTTCAGGTGCTTTTTATTGGTGATCTTCATCAACTGCCACCCGTTGTAAAGCCGACGGAATGGGGTTTGCTGGGGCAGTTTTATAAAAGCGTCTACTTCTTTGACGCATTGGCTTTGCAGCAGCATCCGCCTGTGTATATCGAATTGAAGAAGATTTACCGCCAGGCAGATAATACGTTCATCAATCTGCTGAATAATTTAAGGAACAACGAAGTAAGCCCGGAAGACCTGGCGCTTTTGGACAGGTATTACCGCCCGGACTTCAGGCCCTCTCCTGATGAAAAATATATTACGCTCACCACGCACAACAACAAGGCCGAGGGGCTGAATAAGGAGAGCCTGGACTCCCTTGGAGGCCGTGTTTTCAAGTATGTAGCCAAGGTAGAAGACGAGTTCAGTGACTATGCTTATCCAGCGGATTACAGTCTGGAGCTTAAGGTTGGCGCGCAGGTCATGTTCATAAAGAACGATCCGAGCGGGGAACAGCGGTTTTTCAACGGTAAGATTGCTACGGTGACTGACCTTGAAACTGATCGTATTGAAGTGCAGGCCGACGAAAACGGGGATAAAATTGTGGTTGAAAAATATAAATGGGAAAATTTCAGGTATAGTCCGGATAAGGTGAGCGGAGAAATAAAAGAGGAGCTTATCGGTACGTTTACGCAGTACCCGCTAAAGCTGGCCTGGGCGATTACGGTGCATAAAAGCCAGGGGCTGACCTTCGACAAGGCCATCATTGACATCGGAAGTGCTTTTGCGCCGGGTCAGATTTATGTCGCCTTGTCGAGGCTCAGATCACTTGAAGGCCTGATTTTGACCTCCCGGCTCCAGAGCTCTGGAATCCGTCAGGACCATAATGTGTGTTCCTATTCAAGAAATAAACCCGTAGTGGAACAGTTGGAAGCCCAGATGCTCGCCGAGACGGAACATTACCTTAGATCTTATTTGCTCGAAAGCTTTGATCTGACGCCACTGGACAATTACGTGTATGAACACGTTCATTCGTATACCAAAGATATTAGTAAATCGGCCAAGCAAAAGCATGCACGGTGGGCCGCTGAGCTGTTGAAAGATCTTGGTGAACTGAAAGCACATGCCCTAAAATTTCTGCAGCAGATCAGGAGAATGACGCAGGTGGCATCGCCCGACGCTTTGTCTGCGCTGCTAGACCGGGTGAAGGCGGCGGCCGACTATTTCACTCCCCGCCTCTCGGAATTTTCAGCGCGTATATTTGAACGGGTTGAGCTCGTAAAACAGGACAAGCAGGTGGCGGCCTATCTAAAGGAACTGCAGGAGATGGAAGCTAACTTCTTTGAACAGGTGAAGAGAATTAAGAAAGCCGAGGCCTTGTTGAGGGCGATGCTGAAAGGGGATGAATTTACCAAGACTCACGTAAATGAGTTGATCAACACTGAAGAGCGCGCAATACAAATGGAGAAAGCGGGCTCGGCAAAGGGTAAGGCGGTTAAACCTAAAGATAAAGCAGACACCAAAGCGCTGTCGCTAGAGCTCTTTCAGCAGGGGAAAACCGTTGCCGAAATAGCTGCTGAACGGAAGATGGTTGCAGCTACTATTGAAGGGCATCTGGCGCATTATGTGGCTACACAGGAGATAAATGCGGAGGACATCATCGGACCGAAAAAGCTTCAGAAAATTGTGCAGGCCATAAAAGTATTGCAAACCGTTAATATAACGCCCATAAGAACTCATCTCGGCAATAAGTTTACATTTGGCGAGATCAAGATCGGATTAGCGGCTTATCTGGCGGATCGGGACTAGCGCCAGTCTTTCAGATTTGAACTGTGCCCCGAAAAACTTGTTTAGCTGGCCCGCAAAGGAAGATATTGGAAAAGCGGCTTCCGTCGTAGTCAAACCTTATGGTCAGATCACCACCCAATACTTTTACAGGCGTCTCGATGGCTCCTTTTTGGCCTTTGTATGCCGCCATAGCTAAGGCAACAGCGGTTACGCCTGTACCGCAGGCATAAGTTTCATCTTCTACACCACGTTCGAAAGTTCGGACAAATAAATGGCTCCCCATATCTTCGACGAAATTGACATTTACGCCCTCTGCGCGATAAGTGTCGTTGTTGCGAATGGCTTTCCCCTGATTGTAAACGTCGTAGGTGGCCAAGTCGGCCGTTTGCCGGACATAATGCGGGGATCCAGTATTTAAAACCCAGGAGGTATCATCTTTCGCAATTGCGTCAACGTCAATCATTTGAAGGTCAATCCATTCCCCTGATTCTGAAATTTTGGCATAGTGCGGTCCGTCTACTGCCAAAAAGTTTGTCTCGGTTTCGGCTATATTAAGAAAGCGGGCGAAGGAGACGATGCATCGGCCCCCATTTCCGCACATGGTTCCGGGTCGGCCATCAGCGTTATAGTATACCATTTCGAAGTCGTAGCCTTCTCGGTTCTGCAGGAGCATGAACCCGTCGCCCCCAATGCCAAAACGCCTGTCACACAGCTTTTTTATGCCTTCGTGATTGCCGGAAGGGAAGGTCTGTGACCGGTTGTCTACTAAGATAAAGTCGTTTCCGGCACCTTGATATTTATAGAATTGGATTTCCATTTAGTTGTTGTAACGGCCTTTTAACATTTTTTAACAGAATTGATGGCGTGTTACTGATGCAAATATCGTTCTTATGGTATTAAATTTGAATAAATGAAACAAAAGAAAATGTATCGGCCTTATATAATGAGAATGATATGATTAACAGCTATAAAAGTATGACGATAAACAGGATAGAGATGAAAAAAATGGGAGTAATTGTGCTTGCGGCATTCATAGGTGGTGCGGCGGCAATTGGCGGCTACAAAATGCTCGAGCCAAAGCAGGATGCGCTATCATTCGAAGAACAACAGAAAGTGATCTTTGCTAATAATCCTAAGTTGTCTTCAGCGGGCACGATAGATTTTGTGGAGGCCGCGGCTGCGGTTTCACCCGCGGTGGTTCACATTAAGACAAGTTATGGAAGCGGCGCTGCGCAACGCAGTGCTTCGCCGTTTGATATGTTTGAAGACTTTTTTGGCGGCAGGGGCGGTAGAAGGATGCCTTCTGTTCCGCGGGCAGCGTCTGGCTCTGGTGTGATATTAACGCCGGATGGTTACATTGTGACCAACAATCACGTGATTGACAATGCATCAAAAATTGAGGTGATTTTGTCAGACCGCCGAAAAGTAAGTGCTACAGTGGTTGGTAAGGATGCTAATACGGACCTTGCCTTGATTAAGGTTGAGGCGAACAATCTGCCGGCCGTCAGAATGGGTAACTCAGATAATGTACAGATTGGTGAGTGGGTTTTGGCGGTAGGTTTCCCGCTGGACTTACAGACAACTGTTACCGCAGGGATAGTGAGTGCCAAAGCAAGGAGCATTGGTATACTGGCACAAAACAGGGAAATGACAGAGCAGGAATATGAAGAATATCAGCGTACCGGAAAGGCACCTGTGCCAAGCAGTATTGAATCGTTTATACAGACTGACGCGGCGATCAACCCCGGTAACAGCGGTGGTGCCCTTGTGAACGCTGCCGGAGAATTGATCGGTATCAATGCGGCTATTGCGTCTAGAACCGGAACGAATGAAGGATACGGTTTTGCGATTCCGATTAACCTCGCAAAAAAGATTCTGGATGATTTCAGAAAGTATGGTGCAGTAAAACGTGGTTATATAGGCGTGTCTTTCGCTCCGCTTGACGCTGATCAGGCTGAAAAACTTGACGTAAAAGATATCACCGGGCTATATGTGAGTGAGGTAATGCCGAATAGTGCAGCTGCTGCAGCTGGCTTGCAAAAAGGAGACATCATCAAAAAAGTGGACGGGAATGTCGTTTACGATTCACCTGATCTTCAGGAAAAGATCGGCCGTATGAGTCCAGGTGATAAAGTGCAACTCACTTATTCAAGAAATGGACAAATGAAGAATGTTACTGTAACTCTAAAGGGTGAAAGCAGTGTTGGCGTGAACACTTCAACAGCTTCGGCATCAGGCACGAGGGTAGAGCGTCTGGGCGCATCATTTGCTCCGGCACCTGCCGACATGAAGGCGAAGTTTGGGGTTAAAAATGGAGTGATTGTGACTAATGTGGAACAAGGAAAAGCATTTGATTCGTTCCGGGACCCTAAAGGTTTAGTGATCACCAGCGTGAACGGAAAGCCGGTAAACAGTGCGGGTGATGTAAAGGCTGCTATGTCCAGCTCAGGTACAAACACGATATCAGGGGTGAGTGCCAGAGGTTCGTTCAGCTTCACGTTCTAAGTACCTCTGATTAATTAATTTTTTGGACGGGAGACTGATTATTGGTCTCCCGTTTTATTTTGCATATACAGCCTAGTTTTAGAATGTTTCTAAATAGCTTATTTCCCGCTATTTTGCCCCGGGTATTTACTAAATAATTCTTTAATTAAATACTTTTGCACAACAGAACTAAAAAATAAATCTTAAATGGCTAGTTTCGGAAACGCACTTTCCTCATCTATAGGGAAGAAATTAATTATGGGCATTACGGGCCTGTTCCTGATCACTTTTTTAATTGTGCACTGCTTTCTCAATTCACTCATATTCGTGAACGATGGTGGACTGACATTTAACATGGGTGCCCATTTTATGGCTACCAACTGGATAATTAGGGCTATGGAGATCGTTTTGTTTGCAGGTTTGCTTCTTCACATCTATCAGGGCTATAATCTTGCAGCGCAGAACCAGGCAGCAAGACCGGTGAAATACGCGGTCACCAACGGGAAGGCCAATAGTAAATGGTATTCCAGATCAATGGGCTTGCTTGGAACGCTTTTATTGATTTTCCTCATTGTTCATATATCGAAATTCTGGGTTGTGTCGCGTTTTACCGGTATCCCGACCACCGATGTGAGGGGGCAGGAAGATTTGTTCGCGGTTATGGTTGAAACATTTAAAAATCCGTGGATTGTGCTGTTATATGTACTGGCCATGATATCTCTGGCTTATCACTTATTGCATGGGTTTGCTTCGGCTTTTCAGACCTTGGGTTGGAACCATAAAAAGTACTCGCCGATCATAAAGGCTGTTGGTGTGTGGTACTCCATCATCATTTCCCTGCTTTTTGCAGCTATGCCGATTGCAATGCATTTTGGATTTATTAAATAATCGTTGATCTTAAGTTGAATAAAATGGCAGAATTAAATGCACATATACCTGAAGGGGAACTAACTGAGAAGTGGACTAAGCTCCGCTCTTCGATGCCTTTGGTGAATCCGGCCAACAAACGCAGTATTGAAATCATTGTGGTGGGATCTGGACTTGCCGGAGCTTCTGCGGCGGCCACGCTTGCTGAAATGGGATACAAAGTCAAGTGCTTTTGTTTTCAGGACTCGCCAAGACGTGCGCATTCGATTGCAGCGCAAGGCGGAATCAACGCTGCAAAAAATTATCAGAATGATGGGGACAGCGTTTATCGCCTGTTTTATGACACTATAAAGGGTGGCGACTATCGCGCCCGTGAAGCAAACGTACATCGTTTGGCGGAAGTGAGCACGAGCATCATTGACCAATGTGTGGCTCAAGGTGTTCCACTTGCAAGAGAGTATGGCGGTTTGCTTGACAATCGCTCATTTGGTGGTACGCAGGTACAGCGGACGTTTTATGCAGCGGGCCAGACAGGTCAGCAACTTTTGCTTGGCGCCTATAGCGCGCTTGAGCGTCAGGTTGGCATGGGAAAAGTTCAGATGTATTCACGTCATGAAATGCTCGATGTTGTGGTTGTTGACGGCAAAGCCCGCGGTATTATTGCACGTAACCTGCTTACAGGCGAGTTGGAGCGTCATTTTGGCCACGCCGTGCTGTTGTGCAGCGGTGGCTACGGCAACGTATTTTATTTGTCTACGAACGCAATGGGCAGTAACGTGACTGCTGCATGGAAGGCACACAAAAAGGGAGCATTCTTCGGAAATCCTTGCTATACTCAGATTCACCCAACTTGTATCCCGGTGTCGGGCGATCATCAGTCGAAGTTAACCCTGATGTCTGAGTCGTTACGTAACGACGGGCGTATCTGGGTTCCTAAGAAAAAAGATGATAACCGCAGACCAACGGATATCCCTGAAGATGAAAGAGATTATTATCTGGAGCGGAGATACCCCGCGTTTGGTAACCTTGTTCCTCGTGACGTTGCATCACGTGCAGCTAAAGAGCGTTGTGATGCAGGTTATGGGGTAGGAAATTCCAAATTAGCTGTTTACCTGGATTTCACCGCAAATACCGAACGTTATGGCAGAATTGAGGCCAATAAACATAATATCCATAATCCGGATAAGGAAACCTGCATGCGTTTAGGCAGGGAAGTAATTAAGGAGAAATATGGTAACCTGTTTGATATGTACGCACAGATCACGGGAGAAAATCCGTATGAGACGCCGATGCGTATTTATCCGGCAGTTCACTACACCATGGGCGGACTATGGGTAGATTATAACCTCATGACTACTGTGCCAGGTCTTTATGCGCTTGGCGAAGCGAATTTCTCTGATCACGGAGCTAACCGTCTTGGTGCATCTGCGCTGATGCAAGGTCTGGCAGACGGCTATTTTGTTATACCATATACCATTGGTGCTTATCTATCGAAAGAGCTGGCTACAAAACCAATCCCGGTTGACCACCCCGCTTTTGTGGAAGCAGAGGCAAATGTGAAGGCGACGCTTGACAAGTTCCTCTCAATCAAAGGAACAAAGTCGGTCGACTATTTCCATAAAAAGCTTGGGAAAATTATGTGGGACAAATGCGGAATGGCGCGTAACGCACAGGGACTGACAGAAGCTATAGCTGAGATACAGCAGTTGCGTAAGGATTTTTGGACTGATTTGCGTGTACCCGGTGAAGCAAATGAGCTCAACACGGAATTGGAAAAGGCCGGTCGTGTTGCGGATTTCATTGAACTTGGAGAGCTCATGTGTATGGATGCGCTGAACAGAAATGAATCTTGCGGTGGTCACTTCCGGGAAGAGTATCAGACAGAGGAAGGTGAGGCGCTTCGCGATGATGAGAATTATTCATATGTGGCCGCCTGGGAATACACAGGTGATGTAACCTTTGCCTTGCATAAAGAGCAACTGGCTTTCGAAAACATTAAGGTTGCACAAAGAAGTTATAAATAGGAGTACCAAATCTCAATATTATGAGTACAGGAAATATGAATTTGACGTTAAAAATCTGGCGTCAGAAAAACAATAAAGCTAAGGGTCAGCTGGTAGATTACAAAGTCTCTGATGTTTCACCGGATATGTCGTTTCTTGAGATGTTTGATGTGCTGAATGAAGATCTTATTGCAAAAGGCGAAGAGCCTGTCGTATTTGATCACGACTGCCGCGAGGGAATCTGCGGCGCCTGCTCAATGTTTATCAATGGAAGGCCGCACGGACCAAAGGAAGGTGTGACGACCTGCCAGTTACATATGCGTTCGTTCAAGGACGGTGACACCATAGTGGTTGAGCCTTGGCGCGCGAAGGCTTTTCCGGTTATCAAAGACCTCATGGTTGACCGATCTGCGTTCGATCGCATCATTGCTTCTGGCGGTTTTATATCGGTAAATACAGGTAATGCCCAGGATGCAAATGCTATTCCTATTCCTAAGTCTCAAGCTGATGCAGCTTTTGAGGCTGCGGCTTGTATTGCCTGCGGAGCCTGTGTAGCCACCTGCAAAAACGCCTCGGCAATGTTGTTCGTGTCAGCAAAAATTTCACAATTGGCGTTGTTACCGCAGGGTCAGCCGGAACGTTACAGGAGAGTACAAAGCATGGTAGCGCAAATGGATGCAGAAGGGTTCGGTAACTGTACAAATACGGGTGCATGCGAAGTGGAATGCCCCAAAGGCATCTCTTTGGAAAACATTGCCAGAATGAACCGAGACTTTTATTCTGCCAAATTTGTATCTGAGGAAGATATTTAATAGTTTTATACTACGAGACAAGGGAATACATTAATGAAGCCCGGCTTATATTAAGCCGGGCTTTGTTTTGAGGCATTAATAACTAGTCTTGCTTCTGTTTGCCTTTGGCATTTTTTGTCGTAATAACAATGACGCCGTTCTTTCCGTCGGTCCCGTATTTTTGGACTGCAGTTGCATCTTTGAGAATCTCTATGGAGAGTATATGGTTCTGATTGATGTTGCTTAGTGGCGAAACTCGTTCTTTTCCGTTGTTAATCGCTTTCAAGCGGACACCGTCGATGACATATAAGGGACTGGTTGGGCCTTCAAGGTCTTTCAAATTGATCATATTTGCTCCGGTTTTCCTGGCTTCGATACGAAGGCCCTGCACTTTTCCGTTGAGCTGTTCTTCCACATTTGCTACAGGCGGTTTAGCCTCTTTCGCTGCTGAGAATAAAATAGGTATGTTGAATTTCACACGGACAACTTCCCCGTTTTGCATACCAGGAATCCATTTTTGACTGTTACTAAGCACCCGCATCGCTTCTTCATCTGTGCCATAGCCCAGTTTGCGCTCAACTTTTATGTCTGTTAACGTGCCATCTTTTTCGACTACAAATGAGAGGTACACCCTGCCGTTCACGCTGTTTCGCTTTGCTTCTTCGGGGAAAACGATCGTTTTTTGCACCCACTCGTAGAATTGCTCAAACCCGCCCGGATACGTAGGTTGCCTTTCAAGGGAAACAAAGTCGTAGATTTTGGTATCTGGAACGTTGTCGCCACCCTTCACTGAATCCTCCGTATCGTTCGTTTGGACATTTTTGGGGGAGGAGTCTACATATCCGCGAATATGTACTTTCTGCAGACGCTCATATCCGGCCAGGTCAACTATATTTGTGTTGTGTTTATTTGTGGATACTCCTGCAAGTGAGAATTCGCAGGTGATAATATATTTCCCTTCTTTAATTCGTTTATACCCTTCGTAACTTAAAATCGCCTTCATTAGCTCCTGATCTAAATCGCCGCCAAGCGTTTTACCTACGATTCCTATATCCGAAACTGATCCGGCCAAAACCGTAAATTTAATCGTACTGTTACCCTGAAGACTCTGCTCACGTGCAGATGGAGCATATCGTACGCTTCGCATAAGATGTGTATAGAAAGGTTTCCAATCGTTCTGAATACTATCGTTTTGAGTGTGCCGGGCAATGTATTCATTGAGATTTTCCTTTCTTTCCTGTATAAATGGCGCGTATTTTACTACATGCTGAGCAGCTTTAAGAGGTTCGTTTAGGGGGATCTCGTGAGTGATAGCCTTGATCTGTTCACTCTCTCTAATGGTGGAGGATGACATCACAAGTGCAATGGCGAAAAGTGGGAGGAAAAGGCCATATTTGATCAGGCCAATTTTCCGTGATCTCTGTTTGTGTAACATAAAAATTCTTTTTTTGATTAATGATTTGTTGAAAAAGCTGTTGACCAACTCGCTTTGAGGAATTTTGAATGCCTTGCTCAATAGCAACAGCGTATATTGTTCTTTATCACCTTGGAATTTTGCAGCAGCCTCATCAGCAAGGTATTCATGTATGTTCTGCACCGCTTTTTTGTATAAATATGTCACAGGGTTAAACCATGCGACTGCAGAAAGTAGCTCAAAGAATATCAGATCGGCCGTGTGCCATTGTCTAATGTGTACTTCTTCATGACGTTCTATGGTGTTGTGTCCGGGAAGTGCAGGATCTACTACTTTGGCCCTGAGAAATGAAAAAGCGTTTCCTTTTGACGCTTGTCTTATCATCTTTTTGACCGATAGCAAACGTAAAGCAAGCCTGATTATCACAAACGTTACGCCTGTGAAATAAATGACCACAAGCCATTGCCCCAAGACGAATGTCTCAGGCTGAGCTTCTGCTAAAGACACCTGGGCGAGATAATCATTAATTTGCACGGCGCCGGTGTATACAGGCTGAACTGCCGGCTGTGATACAAACCACTCTATTCTCAAGAATGGTATAACCAGTGAAAAGACACCTGCAGATAACAGATAAATTCGGTTCAAAGTAAAGTAGGTCTCTTTATCTAGCAAGAGCTTGTAAAAGCCATAAAATACCACCAGGTAAATGTTGACTTGTAGAAGATAGTGTGCCCAGGTCATCTTGGTCGGTTTTTGAGGTCCTTAATCATTTTGAGAATTTCGTCAACATCGTTCAAGTCAAGTTTCTCCTCTTTTACGAAGAACGAGAACATGCTTTCCACGGAGTTTTCAAAGTAACCTCCAAGAAGCTTTTCGGTGGCGTGACGTTTATAATCCTCTTTGCTGATGAGTGGATAATACTTGTGTGACTTGCCAAAGTTCTCGTGGTCTACAAAGCCCTTTGTTTCGAGTATCCGGACGATTGTGGATACGGTATTGTAAGCAGGTTTGGGCTCGGGCAGGTGATCGATGATATCCTTGACGAAGCTCTTCTCGAGCTGCCATAAGATTTGCATGATCTGCTCTTCTGCTTTTGTTAAATCTTTTATTTCCATACAGTCTTATAATTAGGTTACAGACCCGTAACGGCAAACTGCGCAATAAGCCATCAACTAAGTCTTTAGTACAAACGTATAACTAATATTTTAGTTTTTAAAATATTATTAATAATATTTTGTTGCTGAGGTGATTGCAAAAAAAATGGCAGGTATCCACCTGCCAGATTTACTATTAACTAAAAACTAAACTTTACAATTTCTGTGCCGCAGAGCCACCCGGTTACCTAACCGCGGAAGTGCCTGCCTGAACGATCATGTTGTTACTTACGGCCTGCTTGTTCCCAGCGGCCTCTATTTCTCCTACGGTATTTGCGTTGTGAGCTACCAGCGTAAGTATCATTACGATAAACACGGGTACCAGCAACAGCAGGAAGGGTGAAACAGATTGGTAAAGTGGTGACGTTTTCATAATCGTTGAGTTTTGATGAAACAAAGAGAATGAAATATAAATTGCCACTAAAATCTTTTAGACGAAGCATATATAATTCTAGATGAACAGGTAAAAACGGTAGTTTTGTCGTAAATTGGAACATTTGCCGTATTGGTAGATTAAAATCGCCAGTTCGTCGATGCCCCGAACCCGATATGAAGAATAAAAGTGCTTTTACCGTTCACCTGATTTTCTGGCTTATGATGGCCATTGTGCCCGTTGTTGGTGCAATAGGGCAAAATTTGGGGGGCTATGATATCGTCATCAAATATGGTTACTATGCGGTGATCAACCTCTCGATATTTTATATCAACTACACCCTGCTCATACCTATGCTGATCCAAGAGCAGAAGCGATATGGAGTGTATGTTTTTGCAATCTTCCTTGTTATTGCCGTCATGGCATTTATTAAAACGTTCCTGGCCAGTCTCAACATCGACTTGGTACTAACACATCGTATGGACGGCAACACCATTATGCGTGAGGACCTGGAGAGCTTTGCGGTAAAGTCTGTCTTCTTTTCCGGCTTTTTTATCGTTGTTAGTTCACTGCTGAAGTTTGCTATCGATTGGTTTGGTAATGAAAGCGCACAGCGCAACCTGATGAACGAGAAAAGGGAGATGGAACTTCAGTTTCTGAAATCTCAGCTTAATCCTCATTTCCTCTTTAATTCTTTGAACAATATCTATTCGCTTGCTTACCAAAAGTCTGATAAAACCGCAGACGCGATCCTGAAGCTCTCTGAGATCATGAGATATATGATTTATGAAAGCAACGATAGCTGGGTTTCTCTTAGCAAGGAGATTGAATATGTGCAAAGTTTTATAGAGCTACAGAAATTAAGGTTCAGAGACGGTGCCTACGTAGACATGACGATGAGCGGCGAGATTGATAACCAACGGATCGTCCCTCTTATTCTTATCTCTTTCGTTGAAAATGCGTTTAAGCATGGGGTTGCAAACGATCCCGAAAATCCAATACGGATCAATATTATCGCTAATCAGAAAATATTGCATTTCAGCATTAGCAACAAAAAAAGCCATGGCAACAAAGACAGAATGGGAGGCGTCGGACTAAACAACGTGGAGCGTCGGTTGCAACTGCTCTATCCTGATAGGTACAAGTTAAACATAGTGAATACGGCGACGCACTACACCAGCGAATTAATGCTAGACATATGATCAAATTAAAATGTATTGCGGTTGATGATGAACCGCTCGCCCTTGATATCATTGAAGATTACGTATCCAAGGTGCCCTTTCTTGAACTTGTTACAAGAACGGAGAATGCTATTGAAGCGCTGCAACTTGTTCAGGCTGGTGGCATTGATCTGGTTTTTCTCGATATTCAAATGCCGGAACTTACAGGGATACAGTTCCTAAAAATAGCCAACGCCAAGGCTCACTTCATTCTTACCACCGCTTACTCTGAATATGCACTTGAAAGTTACGATCTCAATGTTTCCGATTACTTGTTAAAACCGATAGCGTTTGATAGGTTTTATAAGGCTGTTGAAAAGGTTCATGCCAAGGCGGCACCTGTAAGTCCTGTGCAGGTCATCCAATCGCCCCATCTGCCTGCGGTAAAACCTCCCGCGGCTTCGACTCCTGTGCAGGATTTCATTTTTGTAAAGACCGAACATAAAATTCAGCGAATCGCGCTGGAAGACATCCTATATATCGAAGGGCTTAAGGATTATATCTCTATTTACACAAAGGCAGAACGGGTCATTACATTGCAGAATATGAAAAGGATGGAGGAGACTTTGCCGGCCAATCATTTTATACGTGTGCATAAGTCGTATATCATATCGCTAGACAAGATTGAAAGCATTGAACGAAGCCGAATTTCAATCTGCGGGAAGGTGATTCCCATAGGAGATACATATCGGGACGAATTTTTCAGACGTATCGAAAATAAAAATATCTAGCTGTCGGCGATAACCTGGCGAAGTTGCATTCTGATAGCCGTTTCGGCCTCAGCAACCACCTCTTCCACCGGCCTACCCGCAGGCTCAATTGGAGTAAGTACCGTCCATCGCAACCGTTCGCCAAAGCTGAGCGGATAGGTTCCGTATTGTACGAGCTTCCAGGAGTTTTCTATGGCTACCGGGACAATTAAAGCCTGCGGTACTATCTTGAGCAGGGTTGCAATGCCGCCAACCTGAAATGGTTTTAGCTGACCTGTTTTGGAGCGGGTGCCTTCAGGAAAGATCATTGTTGACCAGTTGTTTTCCTTCATTCGCCGGCCGAGCTTGATGATCTCGGAAATAGCTTGTTTGCTGTCTTTGCGATCAATATTGGCGCCGCCCCCGTATTTCAGGTTATACGATATGGAAGGGATACCTTTGGTAAGTTCAATTTTTGAAATGAATTTTGCATGATATTTCCTCAGGAACCAGATCAATGCGGGGATGTCGTACATGCTCTGATGGTTGGCAATAAAAATGATCGGCCTGCCCAAAGGGAGTTCATGGTCGTTTCGGAAGCTCACGGAGGCACCCATTAGCAAATCACTATAAGTGAGAAAAAAATTCAGTATATCCACCGATTTCTTATGCGCCTTGTAACCAAACACCCGGTAGCAAATCCATTGTATGGGATGGAATATTAACAGAAATGAAAAAAAGGCAATATAGAATAACGGACTAAAGATGTAGCCTAATACCTTATTCATCATTACAGCTGCCCCTCCAGGAGCATGATCTTGGTTTTCAGTATTGCGGCAACACTCATGCTGTCGGTAATCTGCCCGTTCAATACCATTTGATATACCTCTGAAAAAGGAAGTTTTCGTATAATTAACTGCTCGGTTTCCTCAGGCTCAGCATCGCCCAGGCTCAACCCTCTGGCTATATAAATAATCGCCAACTCATTGGTTACAGAGTTGGATAAATGCATCCGTTGTATTTCAAGCCAGTCCCCGGCCGTTATTCCGGTCTCTTCCAGCAGTTCACGCTGTGCGCTTATAAGCGGGTCAGTATCGAGGGGGCCGCCGCCTTCCGGAATCTCCCAGCTGTAGGCTTTTAGGGGAAATCTGTACTGACCAACAATCCATGTATTCAATGATTCATCTAAAGGCAAGATGCCAATAGCAAGGTTCTTAAAATGAACCTCGCCGTAAATTCCCTTTCCTCCGGATGGGTTGATCACCTGATGTTCGGTCAGGCCTATCCAGTTATTCTCATAAATCTTATGACTTGCTATAGTAGTCCAGGGATTGGTCTCTTCCATGAGTCAAATATAAGAAAACTTAAAAAGGTTCTTCGCCGGAGCCCATGTCTTGTGTTTCAGGCTTCCTGCTTCGTTTTGGCTTAAAATCAGTTTGCCCAAAACGATACGAATAAGTCAGATTGGCCATTGTGCCCTGCATTCTGCGCTTAAAATCGATCGTCGTGTTATCAGCGGTCGTGGTCATGCTCCAGTTTCTGGTATTGAACACATCGCGTACATTCAGGCTAAGCGATGAGCGCTTGTTCTTAAAATCATACTTAGCACCCGCATCAACCGCATACATGGCATTTCTTTTCCCCTGCGACATCACCTCTGGTGCCCTGTAATCTCCTTTTATCTGAAGCGTAACCCCGTAAGGGAGCACGAAGTTATTAGTAAGATTAGCATTCCAGCTGAAACCTGATGTTTTTGTCAGACCGAACTCGGGCACCGCATCTATGTGTGCCTGATAAAGGTTCACGTTACCAGTAAAATTCCAAGCCTTAGCTACATCGACACGACCGATAAGCTCTAGTCCGCTGTTGATGCTTCTGGTCAGGTTCTGCGGCGTGGTAAGCGTAACGCCGGGGATCTCCTCATATAAAGTCCGCACCCGTTGGATCACGTCGTTCGTTTGTCTCAGATAAGCACTTGAGGTCAGCGTAACCTTCGACCAGTATTTACTATAGCTTAGTTCAAACGCATGAACATCCTCTGGCCGAAGATTAGGGTTGCCTCGTCTATAGTTCAGCTGATCAGATACATCCAGGAACGGATTGGTGTCCCACCCGCGCGGACGGTTTACACGGCGACTGTAACTGAGTTGAACCTGCTGCTCACCCTTGAATTTCTGCGTCAGGAACACGCTTGGATAGATGCGCGTATAATCTACCTTGCCCGGTGTATAGTTTAACGCGCCGGTATAATCAAAAGTCCCCAGCCTTGTATCTAATCTCGCATCTTCACCTCGCAAACCAATCTGGTAGCCGAAATTGCCCACCTGTTTCCGGAAATTCAGATAGAGCGCGTGCACCTGATCTTTATTGTTAAATTTATTTGTCAGTTGGAGATCGGTATAGTAAACTCCAGTGATCTCATTAAGACGATCCGCATAGGTGGCGTCGTCAGAGATACGTATCTGGCTTCGGTAGCCCGCTTCGAAGGTTCCGGTTTCTCCAATAGGGAGCGTGTAGTCGATTTGCCCAACATAATTTCTGTTGATGCCGCCTCCGTCGGTTTGCAACGGTGCTTCACCATCAGCCCCGAACAACACATCCGTTGAGTAAAACTGGAAATTGTCATTAGTGCCTTCCGAAAAGCTGACGTTAGCCGTCAATTCTTCTTTAGGCCTGCTGAACTTCCGGCTGTAGTCAAGACTGAGATCATAACTGCCTCCCGACCTCGTGTTATCGTTCTTACGGTTGCTCAGGTTAATGGGATCGCCTGAAGCATTAAGTTGGTCTACGCGCAGAAGTTCATCCTGAGTGTTATCCCTTATGTTGAATCCACCAGAAAAACTTAGCACATTCTTTGCGTCAATCGTGTAGTCGAGCCCGCCTTTTAAGTTATGATTTTTGTCAAGAGAACGCGAGTCTGTCGTCTGATCGGCAAAACCGGTAACCACATTGCTGCCGTTTATTGTTTCAGAATACGTCACATTGCTATATCCTCCTCCTAAACGGTTTCCGTAGCGATAACCGTAGTTTCCGTATACATTAATTTTGCCATTTTGGAAACTCAGGCTCGCATTACCGTTATAATTATCTCGATTTCCTGCAGTTAAGGCAACAGATCCGTTAAGGCCAAGTTTTTTATTCTTCTTAAGAACAATATTGATGATGCCAGACTGGCCCTCGGCATCATATTTCGCCGAAGGATTCGTGATAAGCTCTACTGTTTCAATAGAGCTGGCAGGTATCGATTGCAGGATCTGGGCGACGTTCCCTCCTGCTATTGCAGATGGCTTACCGTCGATCAGCACACGTACGCCGCTTGAGCCCCTGAGACTTACATTTCCGTCTATGTCCGTTTGTACCGAAGGCACGTTTTGGAGCAGATCAGAGGCCGACCCGCCCTCGCTAACCAAACTTTGATCAACTGAAAATACTTTCTTGTCAATGCCCAGTTGCATAGTAGCCCTTTGTGCGGTAACGTTGACTTCATTCAACACCGTGCCGGCTGATGGTTTCATCTTGATGGTCCCAAGGTTCACCGGTGTATTACCAATAGCGACAGAATCGCGCACCATGGTTTGATACCCTATGTAACTAATTTTGAAGGTATAAAAACCGGCAGGAATTCCGACGATGTTCAAATTGCCGTTTGCGTCAGACTGAGCACCCTTCACTACAGCTTTAGTCTGTCTGTTAAGTATAACGGCAGAGGCAAAAGGTACCGTCTCTCCGGTAGAGGCGTCGGTGACCTTAGCAGATATTGAACCATCTGCAGGCGCTTGGGCAAAAGCCTGGACTGCGCCGGCAAAGCAGAATAGTATAAGGAAATGTAATAGTGTCTTAATTGTCTTTTTATTCATCTAGGTCTCCCGTTTGTGTTTTAGAGGGACAAAGAAACGGCCAGTTCGTTTAAAAAAGAAAGCAGTAACTATTTTATTACCGAATCAAGGCATTAATATTAACATTCCGGCAAACTAAGCGGGATATTGGTAGCAAGACCCCCGTCGGAGGTTTCTTTATACTTGGAGTTCATGTCTAAGGCGGTCTCCCACATGGTGTTGACTACGGCATCCAGGCTTACTTTGGCTTTATCCGGGTTACTCTGAAGCGCAAGCTGGCTTGCGGTGATGGCTTTGATAGCACCCATCGTGTTCCGTTCAATGCAAGGAATCTGAACCAGCCCGCCAATCGGATCGCAGGTCAGCCCCAGATGATGTTCCATTGCTATCTCAGCAGCCATCATCACCTGTCGCTGTGATCCTCCGAGGCATTCCGTAAGCGCCGCTGCCGCCATGGCAGACGATACTCCAATTTCTGCCTGACATCCGCCCATTGCAGCAGAAATTGTCGCGCCTTTTTTAAAAATGCTTCCTATTTCGGAAGCACAGGCAATAAACTGCGTGATCCTCTCATCCGAAAAGCCATTACAAAAAGTAATGTAGTATTGAAGCACCGCAGGAATCACACCGGCCGCCCCGTTCGTAGGTGCGGTAACCACACGGCCGAAAGAAGCATTCTCTTCGTTGACTGCCAATGCAAAGCAGCTTACCCAGTCAAGTGTATAATTAAAGCCGTTTCCGCCCGATCTAATGGCTTGTACCCAGCTTTCATAGTCGGTGTAACTCCGCCCGCTCATGAGGCGCTTATTTAAAGCTACCGCCCTGCGTGCTACGCTCAGCCCTCCAGGTAGAAATCCCGGGGTATGGCAGCCACGGTATATGCAGTCCCGCATCACGGTATAGTGTTGTAGAATTCCTTTGCGCGTTTCTGCTTCAGGCCGCCAAGCAAGTTCATTTTCCATTACGACCTCAGACACCTTCAACCCGGTAGTGAGGCACCAGTGTAGCAAGTCCGCCGCTTTTTCAACCGGGAAAGGAAGCTCCACCTGTTCTTTCTCGTTTCTGTCCTCGCCTTCTTTAATAACGAAACCACCGCCAATGGAATAGTAGGTTTCCGATATCGCTCTTCCTGTGTTCAAAAACGCCTGGAAGGTGACTGCATTAGGGTGGAAGGGGAGGCTTTCTGTAAAAAGAAAGATCAGATCGGTCTCATAATCGAAGCTAAGTAATTTTTCTCCTGCCAGCTTAAGTAGCTGGTCGTTCCGGATTGCAGCAATGGTCGAATCAATGGCATTGACATCAAAAGTCACCGGATCGCCGCCAGCCAACCCAAGAAGAATAGCAATATCAGTACCGTGGCCTTTACCTGTTTTAGCAAGCGAGCCATATAAAAGAATCTTTATTTGCTCCACCTGCTCAAGTGCACCCTGAGCCTTAAGCGAGGTTGTGAATTGCTGTGCAGCACGCCACGGGCCAAGCGTATGTGAGCTCGACGGACCAATACCAATCTTAAAAATATCAAATACCGAGATCTGTTCCCTTTGCATCCCGCAAAACTAAGCAGTTTTATTGTTATTCCACTCTAAATACTTGCATACAAAAAAGCCTGCAACCAGAAGATGCAGGCTTTTTTGTATTTATCTGAAATGATATTACATCATGCCGCCCATGCCGCCGCCGCCCATTGGAGGCATACCAGCACCAGCTGCAGGAGCATCTTCCGGATCGTCCGCTAACACACACTCAGTAGTCAGCAACATAGCTGCGATAGAGGCTGCATTTTCAAGCGCAACGCGGCCAACTTTAGTTGGGTCAATTACACCGGCAGCGATCAGGTTTTCGTATGCATCAGTACGCGCGTTGTACCCGTAATCAGCTGTACCTTCTTTAACTTTCTGTACAACGATTGAACCCTCGATACCTGCGTTTTGGCAGATCTGACGAAGAGGCTCTTCCACAGAACGTTTAACGATGGCAATACCTGTAGTCTCATCGTCGTTAGCACCTTTCATGCCTTCCAACGACTCAATAGCACGAATGAACGCAACACCTCCGCCAGCTACAATACCTTCTTCAACCGCTGCGCGTGTCGCATGTAGAGCATCATCTACGCGATCTTTTTTCTCTTTCATTTCAACTTCAGAAGCTGCACCTACATACAGTACCGCAACACCGCCAGCCAGTTTAGCTAAGCGCTCCTGCAGTTTCTCTTTATCATAATCAGATGTAGTTGTCTCAATCTGAGCTTTGATTTGATTAACGCGGGCTTTGATGTCTTCTGTTTGGCCTGAACCGTTGATAATAGTTGTGTTATCTTTGTCAACAACAACTTTCTCTGCAGTACCCAGGTAAGAAAGATCTGCGTTTTCAAGTTTGTAACCTCTCTCTTCCGAGATCACAGTACCGCCAGTCAGGATAGCGATATCCTCAAGCATTGCCTTTCTGCGATCGCCGAATCCGGGAGCTTTAACAGCAGCAACTTTCAGTGATCCGCGGATCTTGTTGACTACTAAAGTAGCTAAAGCCTCGCCGTCAAGATCCTCAGCAATGATTAGCAAAGGTTTGCCAGTCTGCACTTGTTTCTCGAGAACTGGGAGTAGCTCCTTCATATTGCTGATTTTCTTATCGTAAATCAAAATATAAGGACTTTCCAGTTCAGCTTCCATTTTGTCAGCGTTAGTTACGAAATAAGGAGAAAGGTAACCGCGGTCAAACTGCATACCTTCTACAGTTTTCACTTCAGTCTCTGTGCCTTTTGCTTCCTCAACGGTAATTACACCGTCTTTCCCAACTTTACCCATTGCCTCAGCGATCAGTGACCCTATCACTTCGTCATTGTTTGCAGAAATTGAAGCCACCTGCTTGATCTTGTTGTTGTCTTCGCCTACAGTCTGTGACTGTGATTTTAGATTGTCAACAATTGCAGCTACCGCCTTATCGATACCGCGCTTCAAGTCCATTGGGTTCGCACCTGCAGCTACGTTTTTGATACCCGCAGTTACAATAGCCTGAGCCAATACAGTTGCAGTAGTAGTTCCATCGCCGGCAATGTCAGCGGTTTTGGAAGCAACTTCTTTTACCATCTGAGCGCCCATATTTTCGATCGGATCTTTAAGTTCAATCTCCTTTGCTACGGTAACACCGTCCTTGGTCACAGCAGGAGAACCGAATTTCTTATCGATAATTACGTTACGTCCTTTTGGACCAAGCGTCACTTTTACTGCGTTTGCCAGGGTATCAACACCTCTCTTAAGCGCATCGCGTGCTTCAACGTTATATTTTACTTGTTTTGCCATTTGTCTTTAAAACTTAAATTAATAAAATGTCCTTAAGATACCACTGCGTAGATATCAGTCTCACGCATAATTAAATAATCTTTGCCTTCATATGGGAACTCAGTACCGCCATATTTACCATAAATTACCACATCGCCAACCTTAACTGTTGGTTTTTTGCCCTCTGAATCTTCTTCTGACACAGACACTACAGTTCCTTTTGATGGTTTTTCTTTTGCAGTATCAGGAATATAGATCCCTGAAGCTGTCTTTTCTTCTGCCGCAGCAGGCTCAACAATTACTCTGTTGGATGTGCCTGAAATGGGTTTAAGGTTTAAAGCCATAACTTGATATTAATTTATTTTTTTAGTTTAACATTAATGCGCCTCCAGACGCAGCCCTAATATATCAGTTATTATGCCAAGCAAGCTCATTTGCCAAATTTACACGACTATGTCAGCTATGGCCGTGCGTGCCCTGAATTTTTAGTGTCAGAGTGTCATGCAGACATAAAAAAGCCCGATCATTAACTTAATGATCGGGCCCAGTATCGTTGGTTATCTATTATTTAGTAGTATCTCCGGCGGCAGGCGCTGTGTTAGCGGGCTTTAGTCCGCTCCCAATAGGAGAAGGGGTGGGTGTCTTATCAAGCTGCTCCTGAATCTTCGAGCTTCCTGCAGATGAACCGCCGCCGGATTGAGCTATTGTTGTGATGGACAAACTGATCACTACAATCAGCGCCAGCAGCACCCAGGTGCCTTTTTCAAGAACATCACCGGTACGTTGCACCCCAAACATGTTACTTCCGGCTCCGCCAGTAGCTAAACCGCCACCCTTAGGATTTTGCACCAAAACAAATAAACCAAGCGCGATGCAAACAACGATCAGTAATATGATTAAAAACACCATAGCGTATATTTTTTATATTTTCTTTTCTATAGATTGGATAAGATCGGCAAAGTAACGGCTTTTTTCCGGAAACATCAAACTTAATTTTCGATAAGTATCGATGGCTTTATCGTAAAGCATCTGCTCTATATATATTTTTGCAAGCGTTTCGGAAACCAGGTCATTGTGGTCTTCGGCGCTCTTCTTAGCTTTATTCTCTACATTGATCTGCTCAGGCCGGGGTGGAGTGATCTGAGGCTCGCTTTTAATAAAGTTTTCAATGATCTCATCCCCCTTATGCCTCCTTTGTGCTGCAGGTGCTGGTCTTTCATCATCTACCATTGGTCCCTGGAGGTGAAAAATATGCTCCACATACTGCTGTTGCAGAGGGCCGGCTGACCCAGTTGCTTTCGCTCCGGCAGAGGGATCCTTTCGCGGGGCTGCGTAAGGTTGAAAGATCTGCTCATGTTCTTTCCTCGTTTTGGCCAGCCACCATAGAAAGGTATAAGGAAGACGATCATCGTCATACTTACTGATTACCGTGTCCTGCTCCAGTTCAGCTTCGATAGAATATTCTTCAATTTCAGGAACTTCAGGCTGGGCTTCCGCGCTAGCGGGCTCCGGTTTGAAATTCTCCTGAAAAGCAAAAAAATCCGACGTTACGATATTTTCCAGCATTGGATCCGCCTTACTAACGCCTTCAGGCAGGCTGTCGGCAATATCATCGCTTTCGTCCGATTGGAAGGAATGAATATCTACCTCAGCAATTTCTTCATATACCTCGTCAATAACATCCGTCTCAGAAAGTTCTGTTTTAAGTTGTTGCGGCTGCGCCTTTTCTAGAACAAAGCTAAAGTTACGCAGCCGATGCGGGTTGTAGATTATATCGTGTACCAAAGCCCCTCCATTATAGAGCGCTGCGGTCGCAAGCTGGCTGTTGTGGATTGACCGGTCCGAAGTAGCTTTCGCAAGCAAAAGGTGGGTCGCCCGGAAATACGGATACCGACTAACGAATGCTTGTAGCCCATCAACATCATCTGGGGCCGCCTGTCCGGGATTGTCTATCAGCCGCCCAAAGTCAAGATGGTTATATGCTTCCTGCTCTACCATTGCGCAAAAGCTGCATTAAAAATATCCTCAGTTAGCTGTGCGGTGACATCCCTAATGATAGCGGTTTCCTGTACCTGCGGGTTGCCCTGGGGCTTATAGTCCTTATACCGTTCAAATGACTGCTCAAAACTTTGCTGCGGATTCAGGTTGTTCGTGTACTTTACCTGCACACGAATAGAAAGTCTGTTGGCACCTGCCAGCGCTTGGTTGCCTCTTCCTGTGTTGTTATTGTCCTGGAGTGCCACAGGCCTGATATCGTAGCCGGTTATGTTTCCTGAAAACACCGCATGCGCATCGTTAGGGGTTATGCTTAGGGAGGTCTGGTTCCTGATTCGTGTTTTTAATTCCTCGGTAAACTGGGAGCTTAACGATGCAACCACCAGGGGCGCATTGTTCTCAAATACCAGTACATTCACAGTCTTCATGTCCGGCGGTATAGACGCGCCGTTGAGGCCTATTTTACAACCGGCCACAACCAACAAAACAACAATAGCACACAAATATCTCATGGTATAACCTTATAAGTTCAGTTCTTTAATTTTCCTGTATAGGGTACGCTCAGATATGCCAAGCTCCTGCGCAGCAAATTTGCGCTTCCCTTTATGCTTTTTTAGTGCCTTTTTTATCAGGTCAGACTCCTTTTCAAGCAGTGACAGCGATTCCTCCACTTCTTCGGCCTCGTGCGTAAAATTATAGTCTACAGGACCTGGCTGCATCGGTTTCTGTATGGTCATCGCAGGCTCCAGTCCCATAGGTTGGTCTACCTCCCTGTACAACTGATTGATATAATGCGGATTCTCAGCGACGATATGTGACGTATTGCCCCCACTTTGAATAATCTCGGCGACCAGCTTTTTAAGCTCCATCATATCCTTTTTCATGTCAAACAAAACCTTGTAGAGAATGTCGCGCTCAGAAAAATCGTCCCCGCCGCCCTTGTTTCCTATTGCCATTGGCAAATTGGCCCCACTTTCATTTGGAATATAATTGAGCAGCGCGGTGCCATTTACATCACGGTCCTTTTCCAGAACACAAACCTGTTCGGCGATGTTTTTAAGTTGCCTGACGTTACCAGGCCAGCTGTAATTCGTAAGAATCTGAATAGCGTCCGGCTCCAGATGAATGCCAGGGCTACGGTACTTATCACTAAAGTCGGCCGAAAACTTCCTGAACAACAGATAGATGTCTTCTTTACGCTCATGCAAGGCCGGAATACGCAGCGGGACGGTATTTAGCCTGTAATAAAGGTCTTCACGGAACTTGCCCGATCTTACCCGCTCATACACATCGACGTTCGTAGCAGCTATAATGCGTACATCAGTTTTTTGTACTTTCGACGAGCCGACCCTCAGGTATTCCCCGCTTTCCAAAACCCGGAGCAAGCGCGCCTGAGTACCAAGCGGCAATTCAGCTACCTCATCTAAAAATATAGTCCCCCCATTTGCCACCTCAAAATAACCCTTGCGCGCTTCATGAGCGCCGGTAAAAGAGCCTTTTTCATGGCCAAAAAGTTCCGAATCAATCGTTCCCTCAGGTATTGCGCCACAGTTTACCGCGATAAAAGTTCCGTGCTTCCGTGCGCTCATATGATGGATGATGTGCGAGAACACTTCTTTACCGCTTCCGCTTTCACCGGTAATCAGCACAGACATATCTGTAGGCGCCACCTGTCTGGCAATATCTATGGCCCGATTGAGCAGCGGAGAATTCCCTATAATACCAAAACGGTTCTTTATATCTTGTACATCCATGTGTCTAATCTAAATTAATGCTGTGCCAAGCAAGGTAGCTGATGTGCAGCGGTCTACCTGCACATATACGTACTGTCCGGCCTCAATGCCGTCAGTGGCAGGGAATACCACCATCGCATTCTGGTCGTTCCTGCCGCAAAGATCCTTTTCCGACTTTTTTGACGGGCCTTCAACCAGCACTCTCACCGTCTTTCCCACGAATTGCTGCAAGCGGAACAGCGAAGATTCCTGCTGTTTTACCAAAATCTCGCTCAGCCTTCTTTTTTTCACCTCTTCCGGAACATCGTCAGTGAGTTTACGTGCCGCCAGCGTTCCCGGACGTTCCGAATAACAGAACATGAAGCCATAGTCATACCTCACATAATCCATCATACTTAACGTATCCTGATGTTCTTCTTCAGTTTCCGTGCAAAAACCAGCAATGATATCTGTAGAAATTGCACAGTCAGGAATGATCGTTCTTATCGCGTCGATGCGGTTCATATACCACTCACGTGTATACGTCCTGTTCATCAGTTCAAGGATACGTGTATTGCCCGACTGCACAGGCAAATGAATATAATTACAAATATTGTCGTGCCGCGCTATAGTATAAAGCACCTCGTCCGTGATATCTTTAGGATGGGAGGTCGAGAACCGAACACGAAGGTCCGGGCTCACCAGAGCTACCATTTCCAGGAGCTGTGCAAAATTGACCTTACCGTTCCACTTATAGGAGTCTACATTCTGACCCAGCAGCGTCACCTCCTTATAGCCCTGGCTAACAAGTTCCCGGGCTTCTGCCACAATCGACTCCGGATCCCGGCTCCTTTCCCGGCCTCTGGTGAAGGGGACAACACAGAAAGAACACATGTTGTCACAGCCGCGCATAATCGATATGAACGCGGTTATCCCGTTGCCGTTCAGCCGTACCGGACTGATGTCTGCATAGGTCTCCTCGCGCGACAGCAACACATTGATTGCCTTCTGGCCTTCTTCAACCTGTCCGATCAGTTGAGGGAGGTCGCGGTAAGCATCAGGACCAACAACCACATCAACAAGCTTTTCCTCTTCTAAAAACTTCGATTTAAGACGTTCAGCCATACAGCCGAGTACGCCTACAATCAGCTTTGGATTACGTCGTTTTACCGCGCCAAACTGCGACAGTCTGTTGCGAACCCGCTGCTCCGCATTCTCGCGGATAGAACAGGTGTTGATAAACACTACGTCAGCTTCCTGATAGTCACCGGTAGTTTCAAAGCCCTGATCAAATAATATCGAAGCGACGATTTCGCTGTCTGCAAAATTCATCTGGCAGCCATAACTTTCGATATACAGTTTTCGTCCATTGCGCGAACGCGGCGGCTCGATGACTAAAGCCTCACCCTGCCTCGCTTCATCATGTGTCTTGTCTGTCAGCTGTAAATCAATCATAATGGTTTTTAGATATTGAAAAGTTCAAAAATACAAAAAAATAATTGCAAATGACAAAGTGGCAGAGACCAAAGATTTGTAGATTTACAGCATGGCGGAAGAAATAGATTGGAGCGACTTTGAAAAGGTGGAATTAAGAGCAGGAACCATACTGGAGGTATATGATTTTCCCGAGGCTAGGAAACCTGCGTATAAAGTAAAGGTCGACTTTGGCGACTTTGGTGTTAAAATGAGTAGCGCACAGATTACGAGTCACTACCAGAAGCATGAACTGATCGGCAGACAGATCGTTGGCGTTATTAATTTTCCAAAGAAGCAGATTGGGAAGTTCATGTCTGAATTTCTGGTGACCGGCTTCGCAGATGAGCATGGAGATATCATACTAACCACCCTGCTTGGCAAAGTCCCCAACGGATCAAAAATGGCTTGATGATCTGGCTACGGTATAAATTATATTCTTTGCCTGGCTTTAACTTCGAGGTAACGGTTCACCACGTTAACCGTGAGGTTTTTAGGCTGGGTGAGTATACTGAGTATGCCGTGTCTGGCCAATTCCATCACCATTAGTTTCTTCTCATAAGCAAATTTCTCCGCTATGGTCTGGATATAGATGTCCTCCACTGTAGAGGCCGGGTCCATGATAAGCTGGTGTAATTCCGTGTTCTCAAAAAAGACTACCAGCAGTAAATGGTGTCTCGCCAGGCGCTGTAGATAAGGGAGCTGGCGCTTCAGGGACGACATACTTTCAAAATTCGTGAAAAAGATAAGCAGACTGCGCTGTTTTATCGTTTGCCTTACATTTGTATAAAGTGCCTCGATGTTTAGCTCGAGGTACCTGGTTTGCTCTCTATACAGCATAGCCATAATCTTCCCAAGCTGTACAGGCTTCCTGTCTGCTGCAAGCACACTACCCGACTGTTCCGCCACGGTGATCAATCCGGCTCTATCTTGCTTAACCATTGCAACGCTCGACAAGACCAGGCTGGCGTTGATGGCATAGTCGAGCAGTGTCATACCTTCAAATGGCATTTTCATACTGCGCGACTTATCAATTAAGCAGTAAACATGCTGGGCTTTTTCATCCGTGTAGGTATTCACCATCAATTCCCCTCTTCTGGCAGTGGCTTTCCAGTTAACGGTACGGTAATCGTCGCCCTTAACATAGGTTCTCGTCTGATCAAATTCCAGACTATGGCCCACACGCCTGATCTTTTTAATGCCGATCTCACTCAAACGGTCAGATATTGCCATGAGTTCATATTTTCTTAAATGCAGGAACGATGGGTATACCGCAACCGCGGTGTCCTCACCAAAATTGAACCTTCTCACAATCAAACCAAGGGGTGAACGTAAGAACAGACGGACCCGCCCAAAAACATATTCTCCCCTCGAAGTTGGCCTGAGAAGATATTGTATATGCTTTTTTTCGCCAGCAGTTAAAATGGTTTCGAACCAAAGATCACGCTTTTGGAACTGAGCGGGTATTTCGTCGATGATTCCCACCTTAACCCGGAAGGTATAAAAGTTCTCCAGATAGATCGATAGCTCATTTTCATCGCCATTACTTAGTCGCTCGGGGAGCTCCCTGACCACGAAAATCGTTTTGCGCTGAGCATAAAGTAATATGAAGTCTGCCGCTATCAAAATAATAAACACCAAGAACAACAATTCCGGCAGCCGGCTCAGGGCGGGGAGGAAGAATGTTAGCAGGAACAGCATTGCTGTACAAGCTATCCCCGCATAGAGTCGCCTGCTCAGGAAGAGGTCCTGATAGTACCTGATAAAGATTTCCTTGAGCTGCACACGCATCGGTTATCGGGGTACCTCTATTTTTTGAATGATCTGTGCAACTACGTCTGCCGCAGTAAGCCCTTCCATCTCCTTGTCGGGTGTAAGTAAGATGCGGTGTGCAAGCACCGGTGCAGCCACGCGGATCACGTCGTCCGGTGTTACAAAATCGCGACCATTCATCGCGGCAAAGGCTTTAGCGCTGTTCACCATAGCCAGCGAGGCGCGCGGCGACGCGCCGAGATAAAGCGATTTGTTGATGCGCGTTTCATGCGTAATAGCAGCAATATATTCCAGAAGTTTGGGTTCTACATGCAGCGACCTGATTACGGCACGGCTGGCCATGACTTGTGCGATGCTGAGTACCGGATGTACCGCTGCAAGTTGCTCCTCAAGCTTTTGCTGATGCTGGTTCACCAGTATGGCCGTCTCCTCCTCAAGTGTTGGGTATCCGACCACAATCTTGAATAGGAAGCGGTCAAGCTGTGCCTCTGGCAATCGGTAAGTACCTTCCTGTTCCACAGGATTTTGTGTAGCCAAAACCAGAAATGGTTCTTCCATCGGGTGCGTAGTTCCGTCTACCGTGACCTGCCGTTCTTCCATCACTTCAAAAAGCGCAGACTGGGTCTTTGCCGGCGCCCGGTTTATTTCGTCAACCAGGATAATATGGCCAAAAACAGGCCCTTTGCGGTACTCGAAAGAAGCAGTACGCGGATCAAAAACTGAAGTTCCTATAACATCAGACGGCATCAGGTCTGGCGTAAACTGTATCCTTGAAAAACAAGCATCGATGCTTCTTGCTACAAGTTTGGCACTGAGTGTTTTCGCTACACCCGGCACCCCTTCCAGAAGAATATGCCCATCGGCGAGTAGTCCGGCGATTAAAAAGTCAATCACCTCTTGCTGACCTACAATCACTCTGCTTAAGCTAGACCTGATCTGGCTCACGGCTTCCTTAAGCTGCGTTAAATCTGTTCTTTGCTGATATACTTCCTCCATTGCTTTTATTGCGCTTTTTTATAAAAATTTTCTATAGTTTTATTCAGACTGCTAAGCATCACATCATTAACGCGGTCAGCCTGCTGGATTTCAATGATCTGTTCAGCCATCCGGCTGGTTTCTGCATCAGGTACACCTGATTTTTTGGCCAGTGTCCCTGCAAATTCAGCGTTAATATGATTTGTTTTAAGACTATAACGGCTGCGGATAAATTCGAGCAGGTAATTGATCTTTTTAAGGGCGATATCGTTGTTGTCGCGCCGCTCGTAATAAACGCGGCCTACAGTCGTCACGAAGTCCACCGTACTGTTAGCCGGCTTTTCGATCACCGGAATCACCCGCTGCCGTCGTTTCATTTCAAAGAGCACATAAAGCAGCAGGCCGGATACAGCCAACCAGTACGCCCAGCGAAGCGAGGGATACTTAAAGATCACCCTGAGTACGGCGCTATTGTCGACATTGCCGCGGGTATTGTTTTCATCCCATATTACTGTGCCCACCTGCGGTACGTGTGAAAGTGCCTTAGCTACAAAATCAGCACCACGCGGCTGAATAAAATTGAAATTGCTCAATAATCTTGGGTCGGCCAGTAAAAGAAGTGAGCCTTTGCCTATGTTGTAGCGTAGAAAGGTCGCGTTTCCGTCCTCATTCCGGGCCAGAACCTTAGCGCTCTTATTGTGCTGTGCGAAATATCCACCTCCTACGCCACGGTCAAACACGAACGGCTTTGCCTCCCGGAGGGCAGAATCTGTAAAGTTGAAGGGCTTACCAGAACTAACTATTCCGGGCATATCAACACTTATATTGAACCGGGCGCTTAAATCCCTTCCGAAATTGGCGGTTGCGATAAATACATGGTTTCCGCGGTGTATGAACGATTTCAATGCCTCAAAATCGGTATCCGCCCATTTCAGTTGCTGACAGATGACGAGGTAGGCCACACTCAGTTTGGGGCCACGACGTTCTTTCAAGGTGTTGTAAGCCGGATTTCTCGAAACAACTATATCCGCGCCCGGAAATATGGAAGGTAACTCTTTGCGCAGGATATATAAGCCAAACGGGATCTTATCGTCCTTGAGGTAAGTTGGCGACCAGTCGGTAGGCCTTGGCATTGCAAATTGTACCAGCAGGTATACCACCACAAAGATAGAGCCCCCAATGAAATATAAACGCTGTCCGTTCATAAGCTACGGTGAAATTGGTCGAACTCCGTTTTGAGTTGTGCAAAATCTGACTTTTCGACGCCAAAACCGCCGTACCAAACATACTCGAATCGGCTGGTCAGCCGGCCGAAAGCCGTCCTGTTGGCCTCGTCCTGAAGTTCGCGCAGATAAACCTGGTTCGTTTTGTCGGCCTGCCAGCTGATCAGTTCGCGTTCATTAAGCTTTTTGAGGCTGAGCAGATAATACAAACGTACCGCCACCCGGTAATTCCCCCTGTCAATCGCCTGCGCTATTTCCTGATCGAAATCAATTTCATGGATGTTATCTTCTGCCTCCCGATAAGGCACAGCTGTAATTTTAGGTGTATGGGTAAACAGGTGCAGATTCAGCCCTGAAATTCGAAGAACCAGGTAAACGAAAACCAGAACAGCCGTTGCCCATACCACATAGTAAAGCCATGTAAAGATTCCGGTTTTGGCTCCGAGTCTGTCTAACTGCTCCTGAAGTTTCCGCCATAGCTTCTGAAGAAGGTTTTCATTCAGCGGTACCTGCCCATCGTACCGGAAATCCTTTTGCAAGCGGTACGTGTCGATCCGCTTTTTATCGAACTCTCGCAAAAGAATGCGCTCCAGTGGCACGGGCAGAGCCGTTGCCGTCCGGGCCGGGTGCAACCAAGCGCTGCTGCCAGAAAAAAAGCTGAACAGTATGAATGCCAGGAGAACGTTGCGCATCATAAAGGCTCTTCGCCAAACTTATCTATTCGGTCAAGCAATCCTGCATTTTCCTGCTTCTCCACCAGGCTATAGTAGAGCAAGGCTGAAGTAATGATTGGTATGACGGAAAACAATGCAGGAAGGTGTTGAAGGATAGACGACAGGATGATTGTCAGGTTACTGCCCCCGCGTGATTCCGGGGAAAAAGTATTCAAAATATTCAGAAAGGAATTCGGCACCGACACCACAAGACTCGTGGCCGCCGTGATAAGAAAAGAAACGAGTAATGTGCCGGCGCTTGCCCACCATTGCCCTTTCAGCAATTTGAAAGAACGGCTCATGCCCTTGTCAAAACTAGTATTTTCCATCACCATCACTGGCATGAACAAAACCATGATCGGCCACAAATATATTGCTGGTATAACAAGCAAAACAAAGGCAATGACCAGTATGATGGTCCACAGCAAGCTGCTGCCCAGCAGGCGAAAGTAATAATATCTGAAATAAGCCCAAACCTCTGAATTATCAGGGGCAACATTTCCTTTTTGCACATAGAGATCAACATAACTCAAAACAGTTACGTAAAGCGCTGTATAAGTAAGAAGCATAAACACCATCGCCGTCAGAGACTTTACCGCCATGCCCATGGAAAGATTCGTCGGATCCATATAACCGCTGCCCCAAACCTCCTTGCGCATATCCAGTTGTTGAAACATCGTCGCCAGAATCGCGGCCAGAAAGAAGAATCCGGTAAGATACAGGAGTGTGCGCATGAGCGGCTTAAAGTTCTGTTTGATAAAAACAAACGTGTCCCCGATCATTTCCCCAAAGTCGCGGGCCTTCTTAAATTCAATCTTGTTTTGCATGATATAGCGTTTTAGTCTTTTTTGCCAGCTTCCAGGGGTATATAACAACATACCATAATATAAAGATAAACGACAAAGCCAGGATACTGATGCTTAAACCTAATGGCATCTCTGTGTGCCTGGTCACGAAGCCCTCTAAAAATGCTGCGGCAATAACGATTGGCACAATACCAATTGCGATCTTGATGCCTTCCTTCGCTCCGCGCATAAATGCCTGCCGCCGGTTGTAGGTTTCGGGGAACAGTAGTCCCCTGCCCAGCACCAGGCCAGCCGCTCCTGACAAAATAATAGCAGATATCTCCAGCACCCCGTGAATCCAGATCACAAGAATACTTTCCGCGCCCAGGCCCTGGCTAAAGAAAAAGCAGTGAAAGGAACCTATCATTACGCCATTGCGAAGAAGGATACCGAGCGTACCAATCGAGAAAAAGATTCCGGCAACAAAAGTCATAAGGCAAACCTGGACATTGTTTGCCGCAATGCGCAGAAACATGGCGATTTCCCCGGAGCGTTTGTAAACGCCGAAAGGATCACCTGCAGCGATGTTTTCCAGCGTCATATTTACATAAGCATCACCCATAATCAGGCGAACGAAAGTGTCGTCATAGGCTGCCGACAGCACGCCAACAGCATTGAATACCATGAAAAATATGAAGGCATACAACAGTTCAAGGCGGTGTTTGTAGAAAAGCTGCGGGAGCTCTGCCGTCCAGAATTTTAAAATACGTGACGAACGTTCCCTTTTGTTTTTATAGATCGACTGGTGTAGTAAGGAGGCAGCGCCATTAAGATAAGCCGTGGTTTTAGATTGCGGGTAGAAAGTTTTGGCATAAGCCAGATCGTTCGTGATTTCTACGAAACGCTCCGCAAGCTCGTCCGGCGTAGCAGCTTCCATTTGCTCATAGCGCTTCCATTTACCGGAATTTTGCTTAACAAAAAGAGCTTCTCTCATAAGGGCGTTTTATTCCGTTAAAATAAGCACAAAAATTATTTTTGCAACTAAAAAATTTTAAGTTTGGTTTCATGGAAACCGTACACGTTAATACAGCGCAGCACGTCAAAATTGACTATCCTGTGGCCGGACTTGGCGAAAGAATCGTTGCACGATTAATAGATCTGGCCATGTTTATCGCCGGTTTTATAGCGCTAATGATCGGTGGCGTTACCGCCAAAACCCAGGGCTCGGGATATTTGGCTATCGGCCTCATGATTGCTTTCTATGCATGCTACGTATTCTACAATCTGCTGTGCGAGATCTTTATGAACGGGCAAAGTGTAGGTAAGCGGATCATGAAGATCAAAGTGATCAGCCTGGACGGCGGTCAACCCACCCTGGGTCAATACCTGCTACGCTGGCTGTTCAGGATTGTCGACTTCGTGCTTACCGCGCAGGTGGGGGGACTTATCTGTGTAGCGCTTTCCGAAAAAAAGCAACGTATAGGGGACATTGCGGCTGGAACAACGGTCATAAAAACCGAAAAGCGGACAGAAATCGGTCAGATCGCTTTTCTTCAGGAAGAAGCGCAGGATTATCAGCCAGTGTTTAGTGTGGTCACCGAACTGGGCGACCGGGATATTGAATTGATTCACGAAGTCATCCGTACCTACGAATTATCTAAAAACCCTGGTATCGTACTCGCTATGGCAGGAAGAGTAAGTACTAAATTAGGACTGTCGCTTCCCGAAGGCATGAATGAATTGCAGTTCCTCAGAACCCTGGTGAAAGACTATAGCCACCTTACTGCGCTGACCTGAGCGCAGTTAAAACAACCGACGCGAGTTTCCCCGCCCAGGCGGCATACATTTTTTCCGAAGGGTGTAGACCATCCGGAGCCAGGAGCGACAAATCGCTTTTGGCCAGCCGGGAATCTGGTGTGATGTCAATATAACTGAGGCCTAAATCTTGCGTCTCTTGCCTGTTAACCGCATTAAAAGCGTCAATTTCCGTGCTGATTTCATCCAGATCTCGACCACTTTCTCTAGCGAAAGGAGTAAGGCCCCAGTCAGGAATGGAGATCACATATACCCCCGACTTTTTCCCTCCGGCAAGGCTCAGCGCTCTTTCCAGCAGCACCCTGAATTCCTTGCGGTAACTCTCCAGGTCTTCGCCCCTATACTGGTTGTTCACCCCAATCAGTAAGGTCACTATATCGTAACCGGACACAAGCTGTGCGGCGTCGATGGCTTCCTGCAGTTCACTCGTGGTCCAGCCTGTGGTAGCTATAATCCTAGGTTCACTGATCTGCCATTTCGTATCGGCCATCAAATCCGCGAACTGGCTCGGAAAATTCTTGCCGGATGCTACAGCTTCGCCAATCGTATAGGAATCGCCGAGCGCAAGATAGTTCAACCGACCGCCCTGCGTCTGACCCTTAGTCTCAGTGTCAACCAGCCTCATGTGAAATAAGCTGGCAATATGGCCTCTGAGCCGGATCTTTACCTCTTCCATATCAAGCTGCCTGCCCAGTTCGCGCTGCATAGAGGTCACATCTTTGTCGTCTATACCGCAGGGAACAATATGTCTGAAATAGTCCAGATCCGCATTCACGTTAAATGCAAAGCCATGCATGGTTACCCAGCGGCTGCACCTTACCCCCATAGCGCAGATCTTTCGCGCCCGCTCATTGTCGGCATCCAGCCACACGCCGGTGTAACCCGGGTACCGGCCGGCTTCAATACCATAGTCGACCAAGGTCAGGATCACCGCCTCTTCCAGCGTTCGAAGGTAAAGATGGATATCCGTAAAGAAATTGTCCAGATCCAGAATAGGGTAGCCCACAATCTGACCTGGTCCGTGATAGGTAATATCGCCGCCCCGGTTGATCTTATAATAGGTTGCCTGCTTTTCCCTAAGCCCCAGCTCGTCCAGCAGCAGGTTTTCAGGGCTACCGCTTTTACCCAGTGTATATACATGCGGATGCTCGCAAAATACCAGGTAATTCGGTGTTTGTAACGCAAGCTGCTCCGTCCGGTTGCGTGTCTTCAAAGCTACCGTTGCATTGAAAAGTTCCTCCTGCCGGTCCCAGGCCTCCTGATAGTCCAGCAGGCCCCAGTCCAAGAAATTAACCTCTTTGTTAACCGACGACATAGCCCAGCATATAATCCCCGCCCATTTTAAAATATGTAACTTCAAGTTCTGCCGGTCCCTCCGGTAAGTCGGCCACAGCCCGGAGCGTACCTTCCTGTTTCAACTTGAAAGGCTTTATGTGGATATCCTGCTTAAACTCCAGACCCCTACGTCCATTCCACTTGTAAATGGCTTCCTTCGCGCACCAGCATACATACAAGCCCTCCGTGTTGTCCCCAATCTGCTTTTGCGACAGTTCCGAATCAGAAAGAAATTTATGGCGTATGCCTTTGATCTTGTGTTTGATAAGTTCTATATCCACACCAACTTTCCGCGTTTTGCCCACCATTACGGCGGCATAATCGTAAGAATGGCTCAGTGAAATATGATAGCCCAAACCCGGCAGGTAAGGTTTGCCATGCTCATCAAGCTGGCAATCAATATATTCAGCAGTGTTGAGCATTTTCCTGAGCAGCACTCGCGTGCTCAGCCAGTGCAGCAAACGTTTGCCATGATTCAGGGTTGCAATAACATCGTGTTCGTGCTGTCTGAGCTGGAGGCTCGCAAGAAGTTCAGCTTCCGTTTCTTCGATTTTCCATACGGCGAGCATGGTATCATCGTCGATATCTTTATTAAAAACTACCGGCATCTCTTTTAGAAATCTATGCAAAAGTATCTTAAATTAATCATAATTTCGTCCAAATACTTGTAAAATGATACTATCTGACAAACGCATTCTTGAAGAAATTGACAACGGGAACATCATTATAGAACCCTTTAAGATAGAGTGCCTTGGCACCAATTCATACGATGTACACCTCGGAAAGTACCTCGCTACCTATAAAGACCGCGTACTGGATGCCAAAGCACATAATCAGATCGATCATTTCGAGATACCAAAAGAGGGATATGTCCTTCAGCCGGGCACTTTATATCTGGGTGTTACGTTAGAGTATACAGAAACGCACAAACACATCCCTTTCCTGGAAGGCAAGTCGAGCACCGGCCGGCTGGGTATCGACATCCATGCTACAGCAGGTAAAGGCGACGTGGGCTTTTGCAATACCTGGACACTGGAAATATCCTGTGCGCAGCCGGTACGCGTATATGCCGGGATGCCAATTGGACAACTGATCTATTTTAAGGTAGAGGGCGATATTGCCACTATGTATAATACCAAAAGCAACGCAAAATATAACAACAAGACCACCAGGCCTGTGGAAAGTATGATGTGGAAAAATAAGTTTTAACCTGATGCACTGAATATGAAATTTAAGCCAGCTTTAGCAGCGCTGATCTCCCTGAGCCTTTGTCTGGCTTTTTCGGGAAAGATACAGGACGATCCATTTACGGCGCTGCTTTCAAGGCTCGCGGCTTATAACGAACAGTATGCTCAGGAAAAAGTACACCTTCACCTCGATAAGCCCTACTATACCGCCGGTGAAGATATATGGTTTAAAGCCTATGTCATAAACGCACGTACGTCCGCCTTATCAACCATCAGTGCTGCGCTGTATGTCGAGCTGATCAGCGAATCTGATTCAATCAGGCAGCAGCGCAAAGTGGCCCTCACATCTGGCATTGGCTGGGGAGATTTTAAACTCCCCGATTCACTTGCTGCGGGCAACTATCGCGTCAGAGCCTATACCCGCTGGATGCGCAATGCAGGCCCGGAATACTTCTTCGACAAAACAATAAAGATAGGACAAGCAAGCGCGGCGGTCTCTGGTGCTTCATCGCCCCACAGCAGTGCAGTAAAATCACCTCAAACCGGCAATGCCCCCCAAATCGATGTCCAGTTTTTCCCTGAAGGCGGCAACCTGGTCGAAAACCTGCCCGGCAAAGTGGGCGTTAAGGCCTTAAACCCATCTGGCAGGGGCGAGGACATCAGTGGTCTGATTGTAGACGCTCGCGGTAATGAAATTTCCAGTTTCCGGACAGCGCATCTGGGCATGGGCAGTTTTATGCTGAACCCTCAGCCGGGACAGGAATACACTGCGATCGTCCGGTCCGACAGCGGCCGACAAGAGCATCGGGTCAGATTGCCACGTGCGCTGGCCAACGGCTATGTGCTTTCCGTAAACCAAACACCTCAAGCCATCAGCGTACGTGTCCTTATCAGTGCCGGAATGCAGGTTGCCGGCGAGCTTAAACTGGTTACCCAGCATAACGGCAACGTATATTTTACTGCACGCTCCAATGCCGAAAAGCAACTCTTCACGGCAAATATCCCCAAAAAGGACCTGCCGGCCGGAATTGTACAGTTAACTCTTTTCAACCCTGCAAATCAACCCGTTTGCGAGCGGCTGGTGTTTGTGAAGAACAATAATAATCGCATCGACCTGCAGGTGAATACGGCAAAAAAGCAATACGCGGGTGGCGACAGCGTCTCGGTTCAGCTCCGCGCAAGTATTTCAGGCAAACCAGTACAGGGAAGTTTCTCGGTGTCAGTTACTAACACTTCGGTAGTGCCGCCTGATGAAGCGAACGAGACGAATATTCTGACCAGCCTGCTTTTGTCGTCAGACCTCCCCGGTTACATTGAGCAACCAAACAGCTATTTCCTCAAAGATGATGAGGAAACAGCGCAGCGACTGGATCACCTGATGCTTACTCAGGGTTGGAGGCGTTTCCGCTGGCGCGATATTATCAATGGCCCTGAGCCAGTGATGGCATTCAAACCAGAAAAGGACCTGCAGGTAAACGGCAGTGTTGTTACTCCCGGAGGCAAGCCCTCGCCGCAGAGTACGGTATCCCTGTTTTCTACCAGCGGCGGTTTCTTTGCGGCCGATACGGTTACAGACGCCCAGGGGCGGTTTAGTTTCAAGGGGATGGCTTTTCCCGACAGTACAACCTTTGTGGTTCAGGCCAGAAATGCCAAGAACCGAGCTAATGTAGAGATCCGCATGGACCCTCAGCCCGGACAGCCCGTAACCAGGAATAAAAATCGTGGCGATATCACGCCCAATGTACAGGACGCCTTGTCGGCCTACCTGAAAGCAAGCAGTAATGTGTTCGATGAACTTAGAAAACGCGGACTCATCCAGAAGGCCATCGTGCTCGACGAGGTCAACATTGTGCAGAAGAAAAACGAAGCGAAGAACTCATCCAACCTGAACGGAGCGGGCAATGCCGACGCCATCATCACGGCCGAGCAGTTGTCTATGTGCAATACCTTGTCCCAATGCCTGCAAGGCCGTGTAGCCGGACTGATGATCCGTAACGGGATGGCCTATTTGCTAAGAAACGGCAATCAGCCCATGCGGATCATGCTCGATGGTATGATGATGGAACCCGATTTTCTGGACAATATTAACCCCTTCGATGTCGAAAGCATAGAGGTACTCAAAAGCATCAATTACACCGCAATATACGGTTTGCAAGGCGGTGGCGGTGTGCTCGTGATCACCACGAAGCGCGGCGGTGGCTCTGCCCGTCTGGTAGCGGCGCCGGGAATTACTACATATTCCGCTAAAGGGTATTACACCCCCCGGGAGTTCTATGTGCCTAAGTACGGAACACCTCAGGCAGCGGCAGATCTCCGGACTACCGTATACTGGCAACCGCATGTGTCTACCGACAATGAAGGCCGCGGAGCTTTTGGTTTTTACAACAGCAGTAAGCCAGGCATTTACCGTATTGTGGTTGAGGGGATTGACCTGGAAGGAAATTTGGCCCGGAGCATATACCATTACGAAGTAAAGTAGCAACGATGAAGAATATACAAGTAACCATAAAAGACCGCCTGGCTATGATCACGCTCGACCGCGGCAAGTCTAACGCCCTGAACGGCGAAATGATTGGCGAACTGGCAGACATGCTGAAGAATATAGACAGCGACCCCGCTATTGGCGGGGCGATCATACGGGGAAAAGATAACTTTTTCTCCGCCGGACTGGATCTCATCGAGCTTTACGACTATACAGCCACCGAGGCCGAGCAGTTCTGGAAACAGTTCCTGAACTTCGCCGCTGCAATCGTAGCATTCAAAAAGCCCCTGGTAGCTGCCATAAACGGACATAGCCCTGCAGGCGGTTGCATCATTGCGCTGGCCTGCGATTACAGGGTGATGGCCGAAGGCCAGTTTATTATTGGGCTCAACGAAGTGCCCGTAGGCATCATTGTGCCGAACAGCATCTTCAGGCTTTACGCCTTCTGGCTGGGAGAGGCGCGAGCCTCACAAAGCCTGCTGGACGGCCGGTTGTTTAGTCCCGCCGAAGCACTCCAGGCAGGACTGGTAGATGAGGTCGTGAACCCTGACAGTATCATCACCGCGGCTGAGCGGCGCGCCCGCAGGTACATGGCCATGGAAGGCAACACCTGGTCACAAAGCAAAATGCATATCCGGAAAGATCTGATCAGCGCCTTGAGGGCCGACCAAAGTGAAGAGCTGTCGGCCATGCTGCAGCAGTGGTGGTCGCCCGCCACAAGAAGCATCCTGAAAACTATCATCGACAACCTTCAGCGTAAATAGCCATGTATAACGAACCTATGCTGCGTGAAGACGCCCTTAAGGGAAAAACCATTGTGGTAACCGGCGGTGGCACAGGCTTGGGCAAAGCCATGGGCACCTACTTTCTAAAGCTTGGCGCCAACCTTGTCATCACCAGCCGAAAGCTGGATGTATTGCAGCAAACAGCCTCCGAAATGGAAGAAGCTACCGGCGGGAAAGTACTGGCCATTGCCTGTGATGTGCGCGACTACGTACAGGTTGAGCATGTGCTCAGTGAAAGCCTGCGTGTTTTCGGCAAGGTTGATGCGCTGTTGAATAATGCGGCGGGTAATTTTATCTCACCCACCGAGCGATTGTCGGCCAACGCCTTTTCCTCTGTCATTGATATTGTGCTAAAAGGCTCTGTGAACTGTACTCTGGCCTTTGGGAAGCACTGGATTGGCCAACAGCAGCCAGCCAGCGTGCTCAATATCGTAACCACCTATGCCTTCACAGGCTCGGCCTATGTGGTGCCCTCGGCCTGCGCCAAAGGCGGGGTACTGGCCATGACGCGCTCGCTCGCCGTAGAATGGGGCAAGTATGGCATCCGCACCAATGCTATTGCGCCGGGCCCGTTTCCTACCAAGGGAGCATGGGACCGCTTGCTGCCCGGCAATTTGGCGGAGAAGTTTGATTTTAAGAACCGCGTGCCTTTGAAGCGTGTGGGCGAACACCAGGAGCTGGCCAATCTGGCTGCCTTTCTCATCAGCGATTTTGCCGGATATATTAACGGGGAGGTGATCACCATAGACGGAGGTGAGTGGCTGCAGGGCGCAGGTCAGTTTAACGGTATGGAAGCCATTCCGGATGAGATGTGGGACAGCTTTCTACCAGCGGATAAGCGCACTCCCCCAGGTAAAGCCTGATCCGAAAGCCGCAAGGCAAACGAGGTCGCCATCATTGATGAGCCCTGCTTCCCAGGCTTCACATAAAGCAATGGGTACCGAGGCTGCGGTGGTATTGCCGTACTTCTGAATGTTATTGAATACCTGTGCGTCACGCAGACCCAGCAATTGCTGTACATACTGACTGATTCTAAGGTTGGCCTGATGTGGCACCAGCAGGTCGATGTCGGCCGGGGAGAGGTCATTTGCGCTCAGTGCTTCCTTTATCACCTCTGGAAATTTAACCACAGCTTTTTTAAACACGGCCGGCCCGTCCATATACGGCAGCGCTGCGCCCTGCTCCAGTTGTTCAGGTGTAAGGAACAGTCCGCCCAACTCCTGGTCTGGAAAGCCCGGCTTCCCTTCCAGCCATTTATTCGCATGCGAACCGGGGTAATACATGGCCAGAAGTTCCGCTTCAGCACCGTCGCTGTGCAGGTGTGTGCTAAGTATACCCTGACCCTCTTCCATTGCCGGCTGCAGCACTACTGCGCCCGCCCCATCACCAAAAATTACGGAGACGTTACGGCTTCGCGTCTCAAAGTCCATTGCAAAAGAATGCTTTTCACTGCCCACCACGAGAACGTTTTTGTACATCCCCGTGCGTATAAATTGGTCGGCCACCGAAAGCGCGTACACAAAACCGGAACACTGGTTACGGATGTCCAGCGCGCCGATCTCCCGCATCTTCATTTCCCGTTGCAGCAATACCCCGCAGCCGGGAAAATAATAATCGGGACTAAGCGTCGCAAAAATGATGAAATCCACATCCTGAGGAGTGATGCCAGCCCGACCGATGGCGATCTTCGCTGCTTCAATGCCCATGGTCGTGGTCGTTTCCCCCATCCGGTCCGCGAAACGCCGTTCCTTAATACCAGTGCGTTCCTGTATCCAAGCATCGTCGGTATCCATAAACCGGGCGAGGTCGTTATTCGTATACACATGATCAGGGACATAGTAGCCGATGCCGGCAATTTTGGAACGTTGCATCATATTTGGTTGGAGTTGTCGTTTGCGCAAAAATAACTTTCCCTGTGATATTGTTTTCAAATAAAGTAATTTTGTGTGCATGTCTACAGAAACCAAAGAAGAAACCTTTACCCTTGAGGAAATCCTGACTTCGCTGAAGACCGTCCACCGCCTGATCCTGTGGAATGACGACATCAACACCTTCGATCATGTCATCTTCTGCATGATGAAGTACCTTGATTATTCCGAAAACCAGGCCGAGAAGATTGCATGGAAAGTCCACAATGAAGGCAAATGCGCTGTATTGGAAGGCTCTTTTACAGAAATGGAAATATACCGTAAAATCCTGCAGCAGGAAGGACTCACCGTTTCGGTCGACTGAGTTCGCGGAACACTTGGCCCGGTTTTTATTACCTTTACACGTATGTCGGGATCCCTGTTCCAGAAAATACGCCAGCATCTCAAAAATGCTTTCGACCGGGTCAATAATCAGGCGTATAAGCGTACGATACTGCAGGCTATTCCCTTTTGGATCGCATCGGTGCTTACCGGCCTGATTGCGGTGGCATATGCTGAACTGTTCGGACTTGCAGAATCGGTCTCGAAAATCATTATTAGCTATGCCCCCTGGGCACTTTTTATTTTAATGCCCTTTTGTTTTCTCCTGGCCTGGTGGATCGTGCTCCGCTATGCGCCCAATGCGAAAGGTAGCGGCATACCGCAGGTTATTGCTGCCATTGAAATAACCGGAGCAAAAACGGAAGACAAGGTTGACCGCCTGCTCAGCGTTAAAATTATCATTGTGAAGATCGCCTCCAGCCTCATTATGGCAGCCGGCGGCGGCGCAATAGGTCGGGAGGGCCCCACCATACAAATTGCGTCTTCGCTATTCCGAAAGGTCAACGAACTTCTTCCTCCCTGGTGGCCCAAGATTGCCCGCAAAAACATGATCACCACCGGTGCTGCGGCCGGACTTGCAGCCGCCTTCAATACGCCGCTCGGAGGTATCGTATTTGCCATCGAGGAGCTTACCAAAACGCATTTCAGTTATTTTAAGACGGCTATCTTCTCTTCTGTAATCATTGCAGGCCTCACGGCCCAGGCCATCATAGGGCCTTATCTTTATCTCGGTTATCCAAAAGTCTCGGAGGCCTCCAAACTCATTTTTCTAGGCATCATTTTAGTTGCCGTGCTTGCCGGAATCCTGGGTGCTATCATGTCTAAACTTATACTATGGGGCATGAAGTGGAAGGCGAAGCTCAAATTTACCCACCAGCATGTACTTTACATAGGTGCCGTGGCTTTAGTTTTAGGCACACTGGCCACGCTGGTCAGCTATGATGTACTCGGTTCGGGCAAGGAGATTATACAGCACACGCTGTTCACCGACAGTAAGTACCTGCCCTGGTATACGCCCGTGCTGCGTGTAATTGGCCCGGTACTTTCCTTCACTACCGGTGCTGCAGGCGGTATCTTCGCGCCCTCGCTTGCATCGGGGGCCAGTATCGGCTCAGTACTGTCGGGCTGGATGGAACTCAGTGAAAGCAATACCAATCTGATGATCCTTTCCGGCATGGTCGGATTTTTGACCGGTGTAACACGGTCGCCCTTCACTTCTGCTATCCTGGTGCTGGAAATGACGGACCGACACGGCGTAATATTTCACCTCATCCTGGCCGCAATGACTTCCAGTGTAGCTGCTATCCTTATCGATAAGCATTCGTTTTACCATCATTTGAAGAATCAGTATATCGCGGATCTTCAAACTGATGATCCTCCAACGCGCAATTAGGTGGCTACCTGATGGCAGGTGAGTGCGCTTTGCCACCATAATGGTACCGCCATGAGTCCGCCTTTTTTCAGGGAAAAGGCGGACTCACCCCGGACTCATGGCGGACTCATGGCGGACTCACTAGCTACGCGGTGGCTACAAATTCCGGGAAAAATGCTATATTTGTAATTATCGGCTTAAAAAGCACTCCAAATTGCCCCTCCTTGAATAGGGCAGCTCCCGCAGTTACATGTTTTATACGATGGCTAATGTGGGGGAATTATTAATTTTTTTGTTAACCACTAAATCATTCAATTTGGCTTTAAAAAGAAAACCTGTAAACAGGGGACCACGTATTCCCGTAAAGCGAGAAGCAGAACACAAAATTAACCAACACATCACCGCAACAGAAGTGCGGATAGTGGGTGATAATGTAGAACCAGCGGTGTACCCAATAACTACCGCAAGGGCAATGGCAGAAGAGCAGGGACTCGACCTGGTAGAGATTTCCCCTAAAGCGGTACCTCCCGTTTGCCGCATCATCGACTACAATAAATTCCTTTTCGAGAAGAAAAAGAAAGACAAGGAAATCAAGGCAAAAACCAAGCAAACGGTAATTAAAGACATCCGCTTCGGTCCGAACACCGACGATCACGATTTTCAATTTAAACTTAAGCATGCCATGTCTTTTCTGCAGAGCGGAGAAAAAGTTCGAGCTTTTGTACACTTTCGGGGTCGTTCAATTGTTTATAAGGAGCGGGGGGAGATCTTGCTGCTGCAATTTGCCCAGGCGCTTGAAGAATACGGCAAAGTTGAACTTATGCCGAAACTTGAAGGAAAGCGTATGTTTTTGACCCTTGCACCTAAAGGCAGCAAAAAATAGTCTTTAACTAAAAGAATATGATGTTAGTATATGCACACCAGCTTTTAAAGTTTACGCTCTCGGCTTCCGACGGGGAGATTGGTAGCGTAAAGGACGTTTATTTCGACGATCACAACTGGACATTGCGTTACTTCGTGGTGGATACCGGAAACTGGCTTTTTCAGCGCAAAGTGCTGATCTCGCCGGTTGCGGTTGATGGGGGGCAGCAAGTCAGTCAGGGTAAACTTCCTGTAAAACTAAGCAAGGAACAGGTAAAAGACAGTCCCGACATTGATATGGACATGCCTGTATCGAGGCAGCAGGAATCCAGTTTGTTCGACTATTATTCCTGGCCATCGAACGGCCGGGCCGGGATGGGCTATCCAACGTCAGGAATGCTGAAAGGGGCCTCAGCCTTCTACAATAAGATAGAAAATCAGGCAAATTTTGATCCCCACCTGCGCAGTTTCCGGCATGTATCTCAATATGAAGTCCATAATGAGGAGGGCTTAGTCGGCCGCGTGAAGGATCTCCTTATCGATACCGCCGACTGGTCGGTCCCTTACCTGGTTCTCGACGGTGTATTTGCTTCCGGCTACGAGCAGGTTGCCATACCAACCGACAAGATACTTAGCATTGATTGGGATACCTATACGGTAAATGTCTCTATTAAGAATGCAGAGTTGAGCAACGATGCTCTGATAAATCTTTAAATTTCCTGACTTCTTTTTTGCAGCAAGCCTTAAGAGGCAACAGACGTTCTGAGTTTGCTGGTCCTCGGTTTGCCGTGAGCTTACAGGCCTTTCTCTTTTGAGCTCATATCATGCTGGTTTTTGTATGTGAAAGCTTTAACTTTAGTTGTATGTTTAAATGTCCGAACATTGTGTCGGTTGATGGTAAGTTTTATCTGATGAAAAGGCGCACGGGGAACTGTTTAGAAGCCGACGCGTCGGACGAAAAGCTAGATATGCCACTCAGCCTGCGAGTTAGGGCGAGGTTACGTTCTTCAGGAAGCATCGTTTACTAAAATATTACTGATGAGAAAAGTACAGAGCATGTCATTACGTTTAATGGCCACCTTTATCGGGCTGGCCACATTTCAGGCGGCCTTTGCGCAGGTTGCGGGCCAGACGCCGCTACGACAGATGGCAGATTCGGTCAAAGTGATGGCCGAGCGCCTGGTCAGGACCGGGTTTACAGCGGGCGACGGATACGGGGAGGTTTGGATCCGAGATCTGAATACCTTTATTGAGGTTTCTTGCATAGTCAACGACCGCGATGCGAATAAGGTACACCTGCTAAATTTTCTTAAATTTCAGCAGCCCGATGGTGCTATCCTGGATGGCTATATCCCTAAGACCAAGAACGGAGGATATGCATACTACTATTCTGACCTGCTTCCGCAGTATGCCGGGCACAAGAATACGGTGGAAACAGACCAGGAGACTTCGCTGATACAGGCTATTGCCAAGTATATCCGGGCTACTGGCGACCGAAGTATTCTTTCGGAGTACATCGCGGGTGCCAGCGTTCAGGACAGGCTGGCGAATGCCCTTAAATTTCTCTTGAAGGAACGTTTCGATAAAAAGCATGGCCTGCTCTGGGGAGCAACGACTGTAGACTGGGGCGATGTACAGCCTGAGCATAACTGGGGCGTGGTGTTAGACAGCAGTTCACATAGAAGCATCGATATCTACGATAATGCCATGTTCCTCATAGCGCTCAGGGACTATTTGGAATTCGCAGAATTGAACTCAAATGACCGCAGGTACTGGCAGCGTATACTGGCAAGCTTTAAGACGAACATCCGTAAGCATTTATGGGACAGGAAAAAAAGGAAGTTCAGGCCGCATATTTATCTTGAGGGCTCTCCGTTTCCGGCCGATTTCGATGAGTCGGAGGTATACTATCACGGTGGAACTGCCACTGCGATTGAAGCAGATTTGCTTACTAAAAAGGAAATCAGGGAAGCTTATGTCAGAATGCAGGAGAATGTCAGGAAGGCAAATGCTTCCTCTATTGGCCTCACCATCTATCCGGTATATCCAGTGGGCACCTTCAAGAACACGGGCATGGTACCTTATTCCTATCAGAATGGTGGCGACTGGACCTGGTTTGGCGGTCGGATGGTGATACAACTGATCCGCTACGGCCTGCTGGACGAGGCCAGGGAAGCCATCACACCGATGCTGGAAAGGGTAATCAAAAACAAGGGCTTTTATGAGTGGTACACGCCCGATAATCAGCCTAAAGGTTCTTCCAGTTTCAGGGGAGAAGCGGGGGTGCTGTGGACCGCCATCAGGGACTTAAATAATAACGCATGTATAAACATAAATTAAAATTTGTTTTTGATTCCATAGTCTTTATGTTTGTACATACATGCAAAATCGTTTAAAATAACCCGATACAATAGAGAGATGTACGACATAGCACAAGCAGAAAGTAACAACCCAGCTTCGGCTGACAAGGAGGTTGATCGAAAACCGACATTACCACAGAACATTTCAAACAGATCAGACATCGCAGCCTACGATATTTTTCCATTCCACCAGCTTGGCTCTGGTAAAATTCATTCTGGCTATGACGGCCTGGCTGCCTGGATGAGCGGTTATGATGCCGTTGTGATCGACGGATTTAACGGTGTTTTCTGGGCCGTAGTTCAGCATGAACTGGATAATGCATTTGAGCGTATCGGAAAAAGAGTGAACTGGGTGCTGGCTGCGGATTTCATGCGTGCCGCTGGGGAAATAGACAGAATGGTGCAACCCTTCCTGGGCAGCGGTGATTCTGTGTGGGGGACTAAGTCGACCCTGCAGATACAAGATTTCTTTGATATGGATGCTTTTAAAGCAGTGCGCCCGGCCGAAGGATATGACCTGAACATCGTTGTTGGCACAGGAGCCACATTGGCAGGCTGGGAGGCACCGGTGGTATATATCGATTTGCCTAAAAACGTCTTGCAATACCGTATGCGGGCTGGCAAAGCTACAAATTTTGGTGCAGCGCGGGCAGAAGAATCCGGACACATGTATAAGCGGGCCTATTTTGTGGACTGGGTGGTACTTAATGCTTATAAGCAGCAGTTGCTTTCTAAGATTGCTGTAATGGCCGACACCCAATGGGATCAGTCGGTGAATTGGCTGCTTTACCCCGATCTGGCCGACGGTCTGACCAAACTTAGTCGCTCGGTATTCCGGGTGCGGCCGTGGTTTGAGCCTGGCGCCTGGGGTGGGCATTGGATGCAGGAGAGGATTGAGGGACTGGACAAGTCGGAAGTAAACTACGCCTGGTCGTTCGAGATGATCGTTCCTGAGAACGGGATCGTGTTTGAGAGTGATGGCAATTTGCTGGAGGTGTCGTTCGACTGTTTGATGTTCCACGATCACAAGGCTGTTTTGGGCAAGCATGCCGATGTGTTTAAAACAGAGTTTCCGATCCGTTTCGATTTTCTGGATACCTGGGATGGAGGCAACCTTTCGATTCAATGCCATCCGTCTAAAAACTATATCCGGGAAACCTTTGGGGAGAACTTTACGCAGGACGAGACCTATTATATTTTAGACGCCAAGGAAGATGCGGGTGTTTACCTTGGTTTTACGGAAGATATCAAGCCTGAGCAATTCAGGGAGAAACTCGAATACAGTCTGGCTCACAATGAAGAGATAGACGTGCTTAACTACGTGCAGCTTCATCCGGCTAAGAAACATGATTTCTTTTTAATCCCGAACGGTACGGTGCATAGTGCTGCCGCAAATAATCTGGTGCTGGAGATCAGCGCGACGCCTTACATTTTTACCTTTAAGGTATACGATTGGGTGAGGCTGGATCTTTCTGGAATGCCGCGGCCGATCAATATAGATCATGCTTTTAAAAACCTTGATTTCAGTCGCAAAGGCAATAAGGTGCAGGATGAGCTGATCAGTAAGCCACAGGTGATTGATGAAGGAGGTGACTGGCAACTGGTGCATCTGCCTACACATGCGGAGCATTTTTATGATGTACACCGGTTGGAATTCGACAGCACGATGGTGGTGGAAACCAATGGTCTGTGCCATATTCTGATGCTGGTGGAGGGTACAAGCCTGACCATCACTACGGCAGACGGCACGACATCGCGCTTCCATTATGCCGAAACTTTCGCTGTTCCAGCTGCGGCCCTGAGCTATACCCTACACAATGAAGGGGGGCAGAGAGCTAAGGTGGTAAAAGCTTTTGTAAAACCGGATTTCAGTCAGCTTTAAGCAGACAAGCCAAAACCTAAACCAAATATAACATGGATATGAACAACACAACCAAGATCCCTAACCTGGGTCTGATCACCGCCGTGGCATCGCTGGGCGGACTGCTTTTCGGCTTTGATATGGCCGTTGTTTCGGGTGTATTGCCACTTGTGCAGAAGCAGTTCGTACTTAACTCCGTCCAGGAGGGCTGGTTTGTGTCGTCCGCATTGCTGGGCTGTATTATCGGCGTTGCCGGTTCCGGTGAACTGGCCGACCGGTTTGGCCGACGGGCCCTGTTGCTTTTGTCGGCCGTCCTGTTCCTGGTCTCCGCTGCCGGCTGTGCCTTTATGCCTTCACTTTCAACGGTGATTGCTTGTCGCCTGCTCGGAGGTATAGGCATAGGGATAGCTTCTAACGTGGTGCCGTTGTATATTTCTGAAATTGCCCCCGCGAATATCAGGGGGCGACTGGTAACCTATTATCAGCTTGCGCTGACTTTTGGGATACTGCTCGCTTATCTGACCAATGCGGGACTGTTGAATTATGCGCTTGCCGATGACGCCTCACAGGGGGGTACCTTCGCCTGGTTATTTATAGACGAGGTCTGGCGTGGCATGTTCGGTGTGGCGCTGATACCGGCGCTGCTTTTCCTGGTCGGCTTATTATACGTGCCTGAAAGTCCGAGATGGCTTCAGTCTAGACACACTTCCAGCGAACCACAGGGTAGCTATAAAGAACTCCTTGCACCCGGAATGCGTAAAGCATTGCTGATAGGTATTTTTCTGCCTTTGTTTTCACAGTTCAGCGGTATCAACGCCATTATTTATTACGGGCCCAGCATATTAAGCGATGCGGGACTAAGCCTGAGCAACTCCCTGATGAGCCAGATCATTCTGGGACTGGCAAACATGCTGTTTACGCTAGTTGCTATTTGGAAAGTGGATAGCTGGGGGCGCAGGCCATTGTATATCTTCGGCACGATCGGCGCTACCGTTGCGCTGTTTCTGACTGGCCTTTGCTTTTATATGGGGGCAACCACCAGTCTTGTGCTCCTCATTTGTGTGCTGGCATTCCTTGCGTGTTTTGCCTTTTCGATAGGACCGCTGAAGTTTGTCGTAGCTTCGGAGATTTTTCCCGGAAAGATCCGAGGCAGGGCAATGGCCATCAGCATTATGGTGATGTGGGTTGCCGATACCATTGTGGGCCAATTAACACCAATGCTACTGCGGAATGTGGGCACAGCCAATACATTCTGGTTCTTCGCCTTCTTTTGTTTGATAGCCTTTATTGTTGTGTATCGCATGCTGCCCGAAACCAAAGGACAATCATTAGAGCAGATCGAAGAGAAATTTGTGGGGCATTAAAGACTTTTTGCTGTCAGCAAGCAGCAGGCGGGAGATTTTGCGGAATAATTGGTGATTTCCTGTGAACAGCAGATCAATGCTCTGACTGACCGGGTATTTCAGGGACGCCCGGATCATTCAGTACCTGTACGGCAGTCCCGTCGCCAACGGATTTCCAATCATGCAGTACCCAAACCACTTTCTTGTCTTTTGTAACCTCGATCATCTGCGGACCCTTGCCGTTTTGTCCGCGCGAGGTGAATATGGTGTTGCCATTGGCCAGCCGGGTGCAGGTTTGGGGAGCTGAAGCAAACTGATACTTTTTCGGCAGGTCAGTTTTGCAATTGAACTCCCAAATCGTTTCCTTTTTGGCGGTGACCTCGAAACTGCGCCACTCGTTCTCATCAGTGATCAGGGTATTACCGTTTTTCAGGCGAATGGCTGCCCAGGGTTTTGGAGTTTTATAACGCCAGATTTCCTTAAAATCCTTGTCGTATTCCACAACCTTTCCCTGACTTAAATACGAAAGCAGATAAGTTCCCTGTGCCGTTACCCTGCCACGTCTGAACTGGCCATGCACACCACGCACATCAGCATTTTGATAGGGTATTTCACGTTCGACCTCGGTTTTTCCGGTGATGTAATTAACGATATACAGCTTTGGTTTAGCCGCGTTGACGATAAACATGATCTTGTCAAGACCAATGGGCTGACAGCTGTGCACTTCAGCATGATCCGGGCCGCTTTCTGCAAAATCTTTTTTCCAGAGCACTTTTTTGTCGGGTGTAATCACCGCCACGTACTTCATCCGGGTAAAGAGAATGTTTCCGTTGGAGATCATCCACACGTCGTCGTACTCATATCCCTTACCGGTCTGATAAGTCCAAATTACTTTGCCACTATGGACTAAACACATGCGGGTATTGTTTTCGCCTACATACAGCATGGAATGCTGAGCCAGGCCTTTGCCGGGCAGGTTTGCGGGCGCTTCCTCACCCGGGGTGATAATTACCGAAGCTTCTTCCTGCGGCGCCATAGACGGCACATTGGCTGCGGTGAACAGGTGAAGCACCTCCATACAGGGCGTTGCAGACAGTGCGTTACGTTTTTTACTTTGTGCTGATGCCGTATTTGCTACCATGACCAGGCAAGTCAGTAACAGGAAGCAGGTTTTTAAGTCGTTTTTCATAAAGAGCTAAAAATTAATTGGTTATTTGTTGCGTAGCTTTAGATGATCCCTGACGAATGTAGGTGATAAATGTACAGAAAGAAGCGAAGCAGCCTGGAAATATTTACGCAATCGTGCCCGGAGTAAGCGGGCAGGTTAACTGCGGGGAAGTTCTAAGTCACTAAATTGGTCGTCAATATATTAGTGGTGTTAAAAGGAAATTTAAGGCATACGCTCTGAACAGGTGAAATACTACGATTAGAACGGAGGCTACAAAATAGGATTTTGCCCGGGATAGGTTGCTTTTTGTCAGATTTCTGTATAAGCGATAGCTTAAGAATATGAGCGGCAACATGAAGGCAAGGCGGTCGCCGATGAGGTTGGTTATTGAATGAACCAACGGGTGATTTCCATTCGTGTCACCGATATAAATCGCCCAGAATATAAAGGGTCCCAAAGGAAATACATGACATACATCGAAAGCGTAAAAGCGCCCGTGATGATGATCAGGTGCTCCCACTGTGTGCGGCTACTCATGATTTGCTGGAGCGTGTATTTTGAATTTCCTAATTGCATTCGATAACGTTTTAGGAACTTGTGGTTGCAGAGACTAATCTTCTTTAATATACAGCTCGTCGTATATGATATTTTCGCCAACTGTACCTACGGTGTGCAATTTGCCGTCTTCTATACTGAGTTTATAGTTCACCTTCATGGTTTCGAACCCTTTGAAGGAGGCGTATTCTGTGAGTTCTTCGTAATTGCCGTTTACTAATGTATAGTGCCCACCTGCAACTGAGGTAGCCAGCTTTTTGTTGTCATAGTTTGCCATCTTCTTCTCTATAACGACTACAAAGGTGGCTGGTGTAAGTATTTTCCGCTGGAATACGGTTGAGCTGTCGCCTGTAAATATCTGCCCGTCCGGATAAGTGACTTTTTGTGAAATGAGTTTCCAGGTTCCGATGTGGGAAGCGTTTTTAGTTGCTGATTGTGCAAAGGTTGTTGCGGAAAGGAGTGCGCATAGGAATGTGCAAAGCGTTAATTTTAATTTCATATGGGTACTTTATTTGGTTACACTAATATATAAATATTTTACGTGGTTTATTCATAATGAATGACCTGTTTTAAGTGATGCTCCATATGTTCGACATAGTCCTCAATCAAGAAGGCGATTGTTAAAGGATATTCCCCGCCTGTATCTATGCAGTTGTTGAGCTTGTCTCCTGGGATGTTCCTTAACAGACTTACGAGTTGTTTATTGTAGGATTCCCAGAAGGTGATAAGTTGCGTAATATTCACGTCTTGGTAACGATTGGCTATGTTCCACAAGACTTGGTCGTAAGTTATGCGTGGGGTATCCTCAAACTGACCTCTAACAAACCGCTGATGATTATTGGCCGCGCTGTCAATGAGGTGCCCAATGATCTCTTTTTTGCTCCATTTTGCAGCGTTTGGCTTGTCGCTTAACGCGGCTTCATCTACTTCTCTTAATAATTTTGGAATTATCTCAGTGAGCCGTTCAAGTCGGTTAATGGCTGAATTTGTCATGGTCGACTAAGATATGCAATGTTTTTACTAAATTTAGATATGCAAAACTCATTTCAGCCTGTTAACCCTCTAATTCAGTTGCTTAGGCGACTTTTGATCTGGGGCACTTTTGAGGTGCTCTTCCTTCGCGTTGTACTGGGCGCATCGTGGTTTATTGTTGCGCTGTTTATGCTGGCCTTGTTTATGTTTGAAGCAGGTAGGTTCTTTTATAAGAAATCGAAAGCAACGCCATTATCCTAACTTATGCAAAGTGATTTATTTCAGTTCGAGAAGGAGATTGCCTGGGAAGATTTAGGAAACGGAATCAAAAGGCAGGTTTACGGCTATAACGACAGTATCATGTTGGTAAAAGCTCAGTTTGAAAAGGGTGCCGTCGGGGAGCTTCATCAACATCCGCATACACAGGTTACTTATGTGGCAAGTGGTTTATTTGAGATGACGATTGGAGATACGGTGCAGGTTATTGCAGCGGGCGATGGTTACTATGTGCCACCCAATTCCATTCATGGGTGTGTTTGCCTGGAACCTGGCGTGCTCATAGACTCCTTTACGCCGCACAGAGAAGATTTTCTTTGAGAACAGACGAGAAAGGTGGTAGTTGGATTAATTGTTGCTACCAGCTTTTAACTATGAAAAACTATTTGATTTTTTTGCTGTGCCCTTTGCTTTTCTCGTGCGTACAGCGTGAGGCTGGTGAGGTTAAGGCTCTTCCTGATACCAGCTCGGTTGCCGCTGTAGCTAATGATAGTTTGCTAGCCGGCACGCCCCGTTCTATTGATGAGGTTAAAAAATTTTATAGCCAGACGGCTCATAAGTTGCGGCAGGGTGTGCTGGATTCGACCGGGTTTGAGTATGACTGTTCTGGAGAACGGGCGGGTACGGTGACTTATTTTTCTGAACAGGGTGAGCTTCGGATGATTCGGCATAGCTATAGTGAATACAGTCACTTTTCGGCGGTAGACCAGTATTTTGTTAGTGGCAACAAGCTATATTTTGCACATTTGACTGAGACGACCTGGAGTTTTGAATCAGGAAAGGCTGCGGAGGGCGCTACCAAAGATGATATTAAGGAAAAGCGCTTATATGTTGTTGGAGGCAAGCTGGCGCTCTGCCTCCAAAAAACGTATGAGCGAAGATCGCATGCATCTGACAACCCACTGCCGGAGCATGTGAAGAGCCGGGAGGTCGATTGTAAGCCTTCGGAGAAAAAGCTTGCAGGTTTTGGTAAGTTGCTGGCACTTAAGGACAGCACTAATGTCGATTGTTGGGAGTAATACGCTATGGTTCTCGATTATTGCAAAATCAGGACTGCTGAGTGCTCACTGCCCAGAGGTTTCCTGCAAAGTCTTTAAACATGCCGCGTTTATCTGAATCGCCTTCGGCTGTTTTGGGTGCTCCCTGATCTTCGCAGCCAAAGGCAAGTGCGCGCTGGTAGGTTTCGTCGGAGTTTTCTACGTAAACGTGCAAAAGAGTATTGTTTTGCGGATACTGCGCACTAGCTTCTGATATCATTACAATGGAGTCCTGTATTTTGACTTCTGCGTGCATAATTTTCCCCTCGGGGGTATTAAATCTTCTGGTAGGTACGCCGCCGAAGACTTCAATCAGTAAGTTGATCATTTTCTCGGCGCCTGTAACGATAAGATAGGGCGAAACGGAATTGTATCCTTCTGGTTTGTAACTGCTCATTATATACTTGGTTATTGTTCTCTCTAATGTAGGACAAAGTCCTGTAATATTGAAATTCTGTGGCTTTCTTTGGCATTTTATTGGCGAACTTTACCTAGCAGAAGATTTATTGAAATGGCTAAACATCATGTGGAATACTCGCTTTTGGAACTTGCAATTGTTCCTAAGGGAAGTACAATAAAGGAGACGCTGAACAATTCGCTGGTGATAGCGAAAGAGGCGGAACGGTTTGATTATAAAAGGTTTTGGTTTGCAGAGCATCATAACTCGGGTTACATTGGAAGCAGTGCACCGTCCTTGCTGATTGGCTATGTGGCTGAGAACACAGATAAGATAAGGGTTGGTTCGGGGGGTGTTATGCTTCCAAACCATTCGCCGCTTGTGGTGGCTGAACAGTTTGGTACGCTTGCTCATTTATATCCCGGGCGCATCGACCTGGGGATTGGGAGGGCACCAGGCACAGACCGGGAGACTGCAGAGGCGATACGATCAGATTTTATGAGGGCTGCGCATGCTTTTCCGCGTGAGCTGGAAAAGATTCAGGATTATTTTTCCATAGAGAATAAGTTCTCGAAGGTTAGGGCGGCGATTGCAGAGGGTACGGATGTGGAATTATACCTCCTTGGATCTAGCACGGATAGCGCCCATCTGGCTGCCAAGAAAGGCTTGCCCTATGCTTTTGCAAGCCATTTTGCTTCTACACATCTTTTTACGGCGCTGGATATCTACAGGGAGGAGTTTAAGCCTTCTGAGTTTTTGGCAGCGCCTTATACCATGGCAGGCATCAATGTTTTTGTCGCGGATACGGATGAAGAGGCGCAAAGGTTATTCACCACCATAATCAGGATGTTTATGGGCGTGTTAACAGGAATGCCTCAGCCGCTACAACCGCCAACTGATATGACGGATGAATACTTTGAGTTGCTGAGCCACCCTTCGCTGCAACAGATGCTGAAATTCTCGTTTGTGGGTAGTAAGGAAACGGTTGAACGACAGGTCCGGGAATTTCTTGAGGAGACGGGGGTCGATGAACTTATTGTCGTATGTCCGACATATTCGCTCGAAGACAGAATTAAGTCTGTCCGATTGTTTGCCGAGGTGATGACCGGCATCAATGGATCGGAATTAAATCCTGACGATTTTAAAAATTTTATTGGGTGATATAGGACTTTGTGCAAATGTGGTTGTCTTTAAGTAAAAGCATAACCAAATATGTTCAAAGCACTTTTGTCAAAGCGTAAAAAAAGCGACTGGGGCTGGTCTGGCGACTACCCTTCCTGGGACGCTGTCAGCGCGTTGTCTGGTGGTTATGATCAGGACGTGATTCTTGACCGGGTTGGTTCTGCGCTGATGAAGGTAAAGATGGGAGAGGCGGTTTACGAACGCGATTCTGCGCTGTTTGACGAGCCTGAGATTCCTTATTCGATACTAGGTTATATTCTTGCAAGTGCGGCAACGAGTGGCCGGGCACTGCATATACTTGATTTTGGCGGTTCGCTGGGAAGCAGCTACTTTCAGCTGAGGCGGTATTTGCCGGAGGCGACCTGTGCCAGCTGGAATGTGGTTGAGCAGCCGCACTTTGTTGCGGTGGGCAAGCGCGATTTTGAGGATGAAAGACTAAAATTCTTTAACAGTATTGAGGAATGTCTTTCCTGCACAGTGGTAGATTTGGTGCTGCTTTCGAGTGTTGTACAGTACCTGCAGCATCCTCATGAGTTTCTGGACCGGTTGGCCGGATATGGTTTTCCTTTCCTGCTGTTCGACCGTACGGCGGTTCATCATGTGAAGCGTGACCGGCTTACTTTGCAGGTCGTTCCGCCGTCGATATATGAGGCAACGTATCCTGCCTGGTTCCTTAACCAGGAGCGGTTTTTAGCACATTTCTTTTCGCAGTATACCTTGATCGCTGAGTTCCCCTCTTATGTTCAAGGCGAGGAAAACCTGCTTATTGATGGCAAACCGCAGGGTTATGGCAAGGGCTTTTATCTGGTTAATTCGTCGAATCCACTTAGTTGAATATAGGTATGCTAAATTTCTGTACGCTTTTTAATTCTACTTATTTGTCAAGGGGCCTGGCCATGTACCAGTCGCTCGAAGAACACTGTTCAAGTTTCCATTTGTATGTGTTTGCATTTGATGACCACTGTTATGAGGTGCTGAGCAGACTCGGACTTGTTCATGCTACCGTTGTAAGCCTGAATGCCTTCGAAAATGAGCGCCTGCTGAGTGTTAAGAATGACCGCACAGCTGGGGAATATTGCTGGACCTGTGCATCGTCGACGATTAAGTATTGTTTGCAGACTTATGCGCTCGACCACTGCACCTATGTGGATGCTGACCTAATGTTTTTCAGTGATCCGCAGGTCCTGCTTAATGAAATGGGGGATAAATCGGTGTTGATTACACCGCACCGCTATACGCCTAAGTATGACCAGACTGCCATGAGTGGGGTTTACTGCGTGCAGTTTATGACTTTTAAATCTACGCCCGAAGGTATGGAGGTACTGGATGAATGGGTGAATAAATGTATTGAATGGTGCTACAGCCGTTGTGAGGATGGTAAATTCGGGGATCAAAAATATCTTGACGACTGGCAGCAAAAATTTAGTACCGTTCACGTGCTGAAACATCTGGGGGGTGGCGTTGCCCCCTGGAATGTTCAGCAATATAAACTCTCAATAAAGGATGGTCGCCTGCGGGGAAAAGAGATTGCATCAGGCAATACGTTCGACCTCATCTTTTATCATTACCACGGGTTTCAATATACAGCTAAAGATATTTACAGCCTTTCGGGCAGTTGCTATACGCTCCTCAGGAATGCTGTTAAATATGTGTACAGGCCATATATCCGACAGTTAAATAAGGCGGAACGGGTGGCGCGTTTGATCAACAGAAATGTGAACGCTCATGAAATCACCGATGATCTGCAGTGGATTAAATCTGTTCCTGGTCGCGCGCTGGTATTTTTTCTACGTGGCTATTATAAAAACCTGTACAAGAAAAATGCACTGACTTACGGCTTTTTGAATTGATATGCTATGGCTTCACTGATCAATCTGAAAACATTTACGGACACGCGGGGCAATTTGACCGTGATCGAGAAAATTGTTCCCTTTGATATCAAACGCATTTTTTATATCTATGGCGTAGACAATTCTGAACGTGGAGGGCACCGGCATCATGAAACTGTTCAGGCCGCGATCTGTTTGCGGGGTAGCTGCGTGATTTACAATGATAATGGTATTGAGGAGTCTTCATATCTGCTGGATAGTCCGGATAAGTGTTTGATTATACAGCCATGCGACTGGCATACGATGCATAGTTTTAGCGACGACGCCATCCTGATGGTGCTTGCCTCGGCTTACTTCGAACAGAGTGATTACATTTATACGCCATATCGCATCAAGTGCGCCATATAATGGAAACCGCTACGCTTACCGGCCAGGACATTGCTTACGAGGATCTTCACGCCTTGAATAAGCCGTTCATGGAAGCTTATCAGCAAAGTTTTACTGATAGTTTGAACAAGGGCTGGTTTGTTCTGGGTGATAAGGTCCGTGCGTTTGAACAGGCCTTTGCCCGGTATAACGGGAGTGCGCACTGCGTTTCTGTGGCCTCAGGGCTCGATGCGCTGGTGCTGGGTTTGCAATATTTTGATTTTCCTGAGGGTTCTGAGGTCATCGTCCCTTCCAATACGTATATCGCTACAATTCTGGCCATCTACCACTGCCGGCTGGTGCCTGTACTGGTTGAGCCCGACCTGGCGACTTATAATATCGATCCGGAGCAGACGGCGGCCGCTGTAACGAGTCGGACAAGGGCAATTATGGTAGTGCATTTATATGGCAAGCCTTGCAATATGGAGGCAATCATGGCTATTGCCGCACGTCACGATCTGCGGGTGATCGAGGATTGTGCTCAGTCGCACGGGGCTGAGTTTATGGGTCGGAAGACGGGTACCTTCGGTGATTTTGGTGCGTTCAGCTTTTACCCTACCAAGAATCTGGGTGCGCTGGGCGATGGGGGGGCATTGCTCACCTCTGATACTTCCAGGGCCGAGAAGATAAGGGCGCTACGTAACTACGGCTGCCATGAAAAGTATTATAACGAATATATTGGGATTAACTCCCGGCTGGATGAAATACAGGCTGGCTTTCTATCGGTAAAGCTGGCTGCGCTCGATCAGATCAACGCGCATAAAAGGGCGCTTGCTTCTAGATACGATGAGGGTTTGAAAGCTGATTTTATAAAACCATTAAAGCAGGAAGGTTACACGGACGTGTACCATATTTATACCGTGAGGCATCCCGAGAGGGATAAGCTAAGGGCTTACTTGTTAGCGAATAACATTAAAACGGAAATACATTATCCGGTGCCGCCGCACCATCAAAATGCGCTGAGGGATAAATTAAAGGGAGCTTTTCCAGTATCGGAACTGATACATCGCAGTACATTGAGTTTGCCGATCTCTTTTTGCCATGCGCGGGAGGAGATTGACAGGGTGGTGGAGGTGATGAATGCTTTCTAAACTTTTAGTATTTTAGCCTTTGGTTAAGATACTTAGAGATGATGAATAAAAAAAGCAGGGCGATAGTACTGCTGGCGTTGTTTGCTTTGGCGGGATGTGAGAAAAAGCTGATTGCAGAGGGAGCGAAGACGGCGCCGCCTGTGCGTACTTATGCTGTTGTGGCGCGTATAGACAAGAAAGGGACAAACAGTGCTTCGGAAGGAACGGCGTTGCTAAAGGGCACGTATGACGAAGGGACGAAGGTGTTGGTGTATTCCCTGGAATATCATGATGTGGTACCGCAGTTGATTACGTTAAGGAGCGGAGCGAAAGGCTCATCGGGATTGTTCATTAAAGAGGTGTACAGCAAAGATAAAGTTCCCGACGGAAGGGATATTGCGGGATCGTTCAGTTTAACACCGCTACAGGAACGGAGTTTACTGAAAGGGCAGTGGTTTGTGGCCGTGAACACGTTATTGATGAGTCCGGAGATATCGGGTTATCTCACGCTAAAGCAACAGTAAAATGGAACGCGGGCAGCTGAGAATAACTGAACAGGAACTGATAGCGGCTATTAAGTGCCAAGACAAGGTGGTCTTTGAGCAGCTGTACAAATTGTATTATCAGCGCTTGTTTGCGCTGGCTTTCCGGTATGTTGGCCATATGCAGACTGCCGAGGAGATTGTGCACGATGTATTTATCAATGTTTGGAATAAGGCGGAACAATTAAACATACAGTATACGATGAAAGGATACCTTTTCAGGTCGGTAGTGAATTCGGCGCTTAACGTGATCAAGAAGGATAAGTTGACTGTACAGAAGCATGAGGCTTACCTATCTGCACAGCCTGCGGAACTGGTTAGTTCGCCTGAGGGGGGTGATGAAGACGATTTGATGCTGCTTAGATTGGAGGAAGGTTTAAAACTGCTTCCGGAAAAATGCCGGCAGGTCATGTATCTGAGCCGGTTTGGAAAACTTAAACAGCAGGAGATCGCTGATCAGATGGATATTTCGATAAAAACTGTGAAAAATCATCTCACTTATGGGTTTAAGCTGCTGCGTCAGCATATGGAAAACAATAAAGAGGGCATCATGATGTTGTTGATGCTTTTCATACATAAAACGCTCTAAATAATAGATTATGAAAAACCAGGAAACAGAGGATGAACTGATATACGCGCTGATAATTGAAGAATTGGAAGGCGATATCACACCTGTTAATCAAAAAATTTTAGTGGACTGGAGGGGAAGGGATAACCGGAATGAGGAGATTTATCAGGATTTGCTTTTCGTGCAGCACAACATGGAAAGGCTTTATGATCGCAGCCGTCGAGATGCGAATATATCGTGGGTATCGCTGGAAAGCAAGCTTGAACAGACTGAGGAGCCTGTGGTTGTTCAACTGCCGCCTGCCAGGAAGCGATCGACCTGGTATGCGGTCGCAGCATCTGTTTTGCTTATCGCTTCCCTGGGCTTTCTTCTTCTTCAGCGCAGCCGAATCGTAGAGGTCAATACGGAAGCCTATTCGGAGGTTTCCCATCTTGTGCTGCCCGATGGTACGGAACTTTCGGTGAATCTGGAGACAAAAATCAGATACAACAAGGCACGCTTCAATGAAGATCGCGTTGTTGAGTTGCTTGAGGGAGAGGTTTTTGTTGACGTTAAAAAGCACAACGGACCCCAGTTGAAGATTAAGATGGACGGTCTGGAGGTGGAAGACATAGGCACGCGATTCAATATACAGAAGAAAGGAACCATGGCCTCTGTTACTGTCGACGAGGGTGTTGTTGTTATGCAAAATAGGGAGACCGGTAAGCGCGCGTTGCTTGAGGCCGGCAAAACCGGTGTTTATCATTTTGATACTGATCAATTGAATAGCGGAACCAACACGAACCTTAATTATAAAGCCTGGGTAGACAAACGTTTTGTGTTTATTGAAACTCCACTACAGAGAGTGGTTGAAGATATTGAACGGGTTTACCGTTACAAGATCGAAATTAATGGGGAGTCTCTGAGGTCAAGGAAACTGACGGGAAAAATACATTCTGAAACTTTAGATGGCGTGCTAAATGTTATTTCTGCATCTTTACAATGTAAGGTGACCAAAGTGCAGAATACGTATGTTTTATCGGAAGAATAAATGGCTCTCTGTTTCATTTGTTGTTTGCTTTCTCCTGACATCGGGTTCAGCCGCCTTTGCTCAGCGCCGGGATCTGCTGAACCAAAAGATAACTATTAATCTTCCGGCAGATTCGCTGATCAGCGTATTGCAGGAAATTGACAGGAAGACCGAGGCAGGGTTTGTCTATGATCCGGATCGCCTTCGCTCAAAGCGCACGGCATCGCTCAAGTTTTATCAGACTCCGCTGCGCCACATTTTGACTATGCTGCTGGCCGGCAGTAAGCTTAAGTTTTCGCTGCTAGGTAATGAAATCGTGATTGGTCCGGAATCGCCCGACATTCATACCATACATGGTTATGTACGCGACGTTTCGAGTGGAGAGGAACTTATTGGTGCTACCGTGCAGATTCCTGAGCTGAGTGTAGGCGTTGTAACCAATCAGTATGGTTTTTATTCTATCTCTGTGCCTGAGGGAAATTACGAGCTGTATATTACTTATCCGGGATACCAGCGCCAGGCAAGGATGGTTGATCTTGCGGGAAGTATCCAGCAGGAAATCGAGCTTTCTTTGCAGCCGCACCATCTGCAGGAGGTCGTGATACGGCCCACGCGGCTTACGCCCAATCCTATTCTTATGAATGAATATAACCTGATGAGCAGTCAGCTTTATAACGCACCTTATTATGCCGGCGAAACGGATGTGATGAAGCGACTGCAAATGCATAGCAGCATTAAGACCATTACGGAGGGCAGCTCTGCATTGTTTGTAAGAGGAGGCAACTCGGATCAGAACCTGATTCTTCTTGATGAAGCTATCGTATATAATCCCTCTCACCTTTTCGGCCTGGTGTCTGTTTTCAATGCTGATGTTGTGAACAATGTGCAGGTTTACCGCGACTATATGCCTGCTAATTTTGGCGGCAGGTTATCTTCGGTAATCGTTAACAGGATGGCTGAGGGCAATAATAAGGAATTTCACCTAAGCGGAGGGCTGAACCAAATGTCGGCTCGTTTGGCTGCGGAGGGGCCAATTGTGAAAGATAAGGCCTCGTTTATGGTGGCATACCGGCGCAGTTTACTTGATATCATTCCAAACCGGTTTAAGTTGTTTAATCCGAACTCGGTTTACCACGATGTAAACGCCAAAACGAACGTGAAACTTAATCGTGACAATAGTCTTTATTATTCATTTTATGTGGGGCAGGACAAACTTTTGAGCGAAAATTCATATACCAACAACTGGGGCAATTTTACATCTACGTTGCGCTGGAACCATATTATCAGTTCGAAACTATTTCTTAACGTATCAGCCATTTACAGTAACTACAGCAACGGGTTGGATCTGAATGCCGATACCTTGTCGGAGAAAAGTCAGTGGGACACCAAAATTCTCGACGCAACTTTAAAGGCTGATTACACCTATTACCGTAGTCCGAATAACCAGATCAAGTTTGGGGCTTCTACCACGTACCACAGGTTTTCTCCCGGGGAGATGCATCGGCAGCGCAATTTTGAGTTTAATATATCACGCGAGCGCTCGATTGAATCTGCGCTATATTTCTCTCAGCAGATCGGCATCGGGAAGTCTTTCGAGTTGAACTATGGTTTGAGGCTAGGAGCTTTCAGGAATGCTCAGGAAAGACGAAATATTTTTGACGCTAAAGGCAATCCTGTGTTTGACGAGGATCTTAAGACTTTTATAAACCCGGAGCCAAGGGTAAATTTTAGCTACCTGCCGAGCACGTCGCAGCGTATCTTCGTAACGTACAACCGAAACTTTCAATATTTACAGCTTGTTCAGAACAGTGTACTTGCTTTTTCTTCGCTTGAACCATGGATTCCTGCTTCAGATCTCGTCAAACCCCAGCGTTCTGATCATTATGCTGTTGGTTACAAGTATGCCCCTGGGCAATATAGCTTCAGTTTGGGCGGCTATCATAAGTTGCAATTGAATCAACTAGAGCTTTTAGGGCATGCCCAAATCATCAGGAACCCGGATATCAGAGGGCAGCTCAGGTCTGGCACTGCTAAGGCCTACGGTATCGAGGGCGAGGTTAGCAAAGCAGAGGGCAGGTTTTCAGGCACGCTTTCTTACACGTATTCCAGAGTAAAGCGTCGGATATCCGGAATAAATTCAGGTGATACGTTTGTGTCGAACTATGATATCCCGCATGAGTTTAAAATGCTGGGCAAGTATGACGTTAACGCGGCACTGAGTGTGCAGGCATTTTTTGTTTACACAGCAGGAAGGCCGCTTACCCTTCCTGTCGGCTATTATCAGCATGATGGCGTAAACGTTCCGCTGTTTGAGGGAAGAAATGAGTCGCGCTTTCCAAATTTTAACCGGCTGGATGTTTCCGGACAGTACCGTCTTCAATCTGGTGGGTTAAAAGGGCGGCGACTTCTGCATACGATCTCTGCCGGTATTTACAATGTTTATAACCGAAAAAATCCATTATATTACCATCTGGGCTCTCCGGATGCAGGAGGAAGGAGGAACCGTTATGAATATGGCTTTGGAATATATCCATGGCTGGCTTATAGTTTTAAATTATGATGCCACTAGTGATGAGGGTTAAATTATTTTTTTGGGTCGTGACGTTGGCCGCGTTTCTTTCTGCTTGTAAAAAGGCTCAGGAAGGGTTCTTCAACGAGCCCAGGCAACCTTATGAACTGGCAGTTGAGGGCGGTATAAATACGCTTACTACTGGCCAGTTTATCCGGTTGATGAAGCCTTCAACGCATCCCGATTCCTCGCCAGTACCTATACGTAACGCCAATGTAAGTGTTTTCGATGGCACCGCCGACATCGTGTTCAGAGAGTCGGCCCCCGGATTGTACACGGCCACTTACCGGCGCACGCCGAACTACAATGGGGCTTATAAACTGACCATTAGCTATAATGGGAAAATGTATACTGCGGTAGACACACTTCGTCAACTGGTTAATATCGTGGATGATTTCCTTCCGCTCTCTGCCAGGGCGGTTAACGGTAAGATCGCCGGCACTATCCCGAAGCATACATTTGGGTATCTCAATCCAAATAAGTGGATGATTACTTACGGCAATATCCCTTTTTGGAACCCGTCCAGGTTTGATCAGAACCGTTATTATAGCTATACACACTTGCTTGGATCTCCCAATTCGCTTTATCCGCTGGACAATCTGAAAAGAGAGTTCCTCCTGGAACCGGATGAGTATGTGACGATCTACAAAATTTCTCTCTCTGAGCGGTATGCCAGGTTTCTCTACTCTACCTTTATGGAAACGGATTGGAGCGGACTTTTCTCTGGGGTTCCGGTCAATATTTCGGGAAATATCTCAGGAAATGCCCAGGGCTATTTCTCCGTATGCGACGTCGATTTCAGCCGGTACCGGGCAAAGGAACTCTGAAGGGGAATTATGGCCTTGATATTGTATGGTGTTGAGGATATATCAGGGATATGGAGGATAAAAAAAGGTCGTCGAAGCGCAGAGTCCTAAAATGGATCGGGATTGTATTGGCAGTGGTGATTCTGCTGGCAGGGGGCGTTGCGCTTTATTTCAGCGCAAAGTGGAAGCCGATACTGACTGAGAAGATCAAAGCGGGGGTGTATGATGGTTCGGATGGTCTTTACCGGATATCTTTCGAAGATATCCATTTAAACCTGCTAACCGGTACCGCAGTGCTTGATAGTGTAAAGCTTACGGCTGATACGGCGGTGTTCGAACGCCTAAAGAAGACAGGAAGAGCGCCGGGTCATCTATTTGACGTAAGCCTAAAGAATTTGAAGCTTAGCCGCACGGCGATACTGACTGCATATTTTAAAAAGCGGATAGAGATGAATGCGATTGTACTGAATCAGCCCTCTGTCCGTGTTACCCGGTATAAGGTAGTCAAGCAGCCGGATACCTCTGGCGGCGACCGCAGCTTATATCAACGTATATCGACAGTGTTAAAGTCGGTCCATGTAAAAGCTATTCAGATAATAGATGCAGACGTGGATTACATAAACGGGGATCGGGCAAAGAAAATGAACGCTATAAAACACCTGAATGTGACTGTGAAGGATTTACTGATCGACTCGTTATCGCAGTTTGATACAACACGCTTCTATTATACCAGGGATATCAGTTTTAAACTGGCGGGCTATACCTCTTCCAGCACTATGTATACGATGAAGGTAGATACGATAAGAGGGTCGGCGGCCAACCAGTCAATCGTCGTTAAGGGGTTCAGGATGATCCCGAAGTATCCCGACCTGGCCTTTACTCGTAAATATAAGTATGGCCGTGATCGTTACGATTTAAGCTTTGACGCCATAACGCTGAGTGGGGTAGACTTTGGTTTGCTGAACAGTTCCGGCAAGCTCCATGTCCGGAAGCTGAAGCTTGGTCCGGCCAGGCCTAAGATCTTCGTTAACCGTGAACTACCGCCCCCTCCTGGCTTAGACAAGGGAAGAAATTTTCCTCATGTTGCTGTAAGACGTATCCCGATTCCGACAAAGATTGACAGCGTTGTGCTAAACAACATAAACCTTTCATACACCGAATACAATCCTGTTAGCCAAAAACGCGGAACAATTTATTTCTGGGATCTAAAGGGCGATATTTTGAACGTGACTAACGATAGCATAGCCTTGGTACAGAATAACCATGCTGTGGCGCGGTTGAGCGCCATGGTGATGAAGGCCAGCAAGATCGATGTGCGGATTAACTTTAATCTTAACGACAAGGACGCTGCGTTCAGCTATTCAGGGAAAATAGGGCCGATGGATATGAAGATTTTAAACCCGATGGCTAAAAACATGGGTTTGGTAGAAATAGAGCGGGGAAAGATGCAGGGTGCAGATTTTAATATTAACGCGAATCTCAGCGGCTCGTCGGGGCGGGTAAACTTTTACTATACAGATTTGAAGGTGAAACTACTCAAAGAGAGTGAGAATGGCGAGCCGGAAAAGAAGAAGGGCCTGCTTTCGTTTCTAGCTAATACTCTACTCATCAAAAATCAGAACCCGGATAAAGGAGAAGCGCCGAGGACCGCACAGGTGGCTTTTACCAGAACACCGGCTGCCTCTTTCTTCAATATGATGTGGAAGAGTGTGTTTATCGGTATTCGGGAAACGGTAGGCTTGGGTGTGGTGCCCGTAAAAACCCCCGAACAGGGGCTGAAGAAGATAAAGGATAAGATGGAGGACCGGCGCAAGGAAAGAGCAGATAAAAAAAAGAAGCGTGACTAATTATCTGTATATTAGGTGAAGGACAATGAAGCATGACTGAACGAAAATGGAAAAAACATAGCGTGGCGAAATGGGCAGCCATAACTTTAGTCACGCTGGTTGTTGTCATTGCTTCGGTCACCATATACCTTAATATCAAATTCCGGTCAGTTGTCGAGAAACACCTTAATCAACTGGTTGCTGAAGCCACTGACAGTCTGTACAAAGTGGAGTTTTCAGAGATACGCACAAATGTGCTTACCCATCGCGCCGTACTGAAGGATATACGCATCATCCGCGACACGCTTAGGTCGGCCCGGCCTGCAAAGCAGCGTCCGGAGCCATCAATCACATATGAAATAAGTATCGGGTCCATCATCATGGAAGATTTTCACCCTTTTACGCTTTTAAAGTATAAAGATCTTCATGTTGACCGGCTGTCGTTACAAAATGCTGTGGTCCATATGTTCAATAGGCATCAGGATTTTAATATCCGGGTAAGTGATGCCCATATGCAGGGCATTAATTTACCGCTTTATCTGCGGAAGCGGGAGTTGTTTATCGGGGATGTTAGCCTCTCCAATGGTTCAGTGGAGGTCTTTAACAATAGGGCAGCTGCTGCTCCCGATACGACTTCTGCGCGGTATTTTCCGCATCAATTGCTAAGACGTCTGAACAAAAAGATTACGGTTAAACGCCTTAACCTGGAGCATATCGATGTGAGTTATGCGGAATACAGCAGGAAAACCCTGCAGACAGGGAAAATAACCTTTACCCAAACGTCCGGTACTATCAGGAATATCACAAATTCCTCGATGGCCGAGCAGTTTATGCGGGCTGATCTGAGCACTTACCTGATGGGGCAGGGCAAACTGGACGTGCATTTCCGGTTCGACTTAAGGGCAAACAACGGCGCTTTTCGCTACAAGGGGTTACTGGCGCCCATGGATGGAAGGGCGCTTAATCAGATCACGAAGCCGCTGGCTATGCTCGAAATTAAGAAATGCAATATCGGGAAACTCGAATTCGATATCCAGGCCAACAATAAGGAAGCCCGCGGAACCATGAAACTTTTGTTTAAAGACCTGTCTGTGAAATTGCTGAAGAGAGAACAGGAGCGGCTCGTAAGAAATGGTTTGATGTCTTTTCTGGCAAATGCGGTGGTGATTCGCCCAGACAATCCTGATGCTTCCGGTCGACTTGTTACAGCAAATATTCGCTATGAAAGAGTGACTGCCAGTCCTTTCTTTAAATTTACATGGAAAGCCCTTCTAAGCGGGATAAAGTCTAGTATAGGAATAAGTCCGGCTAAAGAGCGGGAAATAAAGGCCGCTGTAGCTCGCTTTAATCAGAAGAAAGCCGAACGGGAACGAAGGCGATTGCATAAGCGCGACTAGGAAGCACCTATTTCAATAGGTGCTCCGGTACTGGTTTTTCCAGCAGGTTTTGATAATAGAACCTGATCCGTTCAGCCCTGTCGTGTGCTGACTTCTCTCCACCCCATCCATGCCTTCCTCCAGGATAGATCATAAGTTCAAAGTGCTTGTTGGCATTTTGGAGTTTGTCAACCAACTGAATGGTGTTTTGCATATGTACGTTATCGTCCATGTCTCCATGCATGATCCGCAAAAGGCCCTTATAGCGGTCTACGTATGTCAACACCGAGGCATTTTTATACCCTTCGGGGTTTTCCTGTGGTGTGTCCATAAACCTCTCCGTGTAATTCGTATCGTACAACTCCCAGCTGGTCACAGGAGCCCCCGCATAGCCGAAATCAAAATCCTCCGCACCCATAGTGAGCGCCAGACAAGTCATGTATCCGCCGTAGCTATGACCCGTGATGAGGAGTTTGCGGTTATCGACCCATGGCTTTGCTTTAAGCCACCTCGCAGCGGTTGTGTAATCTTTCATCTCCCATTTCCCAAGATTGCGGTGCATAAGCGCAACACCTTCTTTACCAAACTGACCCGATGCCCTGTGGTCTACAGATATCTGGATGATGCCCTCATTCGCCCACCACTGGTTGCCCGTTCCCTTCCATGTGTTGCTCACATTGCCAGCGTTAGGACCACCATAGATACTCATGATTACCGGATAACGCCGTGTCTGATCAAAATCTGTCGGATAGGTAATGACTGCAGGCAAACTGTAGCCGTCATCAGTAGGAATGGTAATCATTTCGGTTTTTCCAAATACATATTGGTCAAAATCGTCGGCTTTGCTGTTGGCAATTTGTCTGATTACTTTTCCGGTATTGCTCAACAGGATTGTTTGAGGCGGCGTACTAACATTAGAATAGGTACTGATAAAATATTTTCCGCCCGGAGACATAGATATCTGATGCGTATACTCCCCAAAAGTAAGCCGCTTAAGGTTTTTGCCATCGTAGTCTACACGGTAGAGGTCCTGCTGTGTAGATTTTTCCTTTCTTGCTGTAAAATAAACCACCCTGTTCTTTTCATCTGCGTGCACCAGTCTGCTTACCTGCCATTTCCCGCTGGTAATCGGATTGATGAGTTTGCCGTCCAGCGTGTGAAGATAAAAGTGAGCCCAGCCGGTTTTATCACTTTTCATGATGAAGTGTTTTTTATCGCCGAGGTATGTCACACGTTCGTCGTAGTCAAGGTCAACCCAGCTTTGTTGCTTTTCATCATAAATCTCCTTCTTTACTCCCGAGATTGGATCTACGTTATAAAATTTCAGGTTGTCTTGTCCCCGGTTCATCCATTGTACCATCAGGCTGCTTCCATCGTAACTCCAGTATGGTGTGCCAAAGTACTGGTCGTCTTTTTCGTTAAAATCTGCCCAAACAACAGTTCCGCCGCCTGCAGGCGTAAAGCCAACGCGCACAGCAGGATTCGGATCGCCAGCTTTTGGATATCGGGTTTGTTCGGTATAGCCGTGCTGACCGCTAGACCCATAGATCGGGAACATCGGCACCTTGGTGTCGTCGAAACGCATAAATGCAAGGTACTTGCTGTCCGGCGACCACCAGAAAGCTTTGTAATTGGTTGCGCGGCCCAGTATCTCTTCATAATATACCCAGGATGACCAACCGTTGTAAATTACGTCGGTTCCGTCATTTGTGTATCGAATCTCCTTTCCAGTGCTTATTTCAATTGCGTAAAGGTCATTGTTGCGTGTAAAGGCCATGTATTTTCCATCGGGTGAAAATGTCATGTTCTTGTCTCCACTTTGCCGGGCTATTGGTGCGTTCGGAGTGTTTTCAGGCGTGTAAGTATACGGGCTACGCTCGCCGGTACTAACATTCACCTTATATCGTTTCTGGTCGGCATCCGTTTCGATGTAATGATTGTCGTCCGCCCAGCCGCCAACGTAGACGGTCCGTTTGGTTAGCGAGGGCTTGCCAGAAAAAATATGCTCCCGTGTTAAACGTTTCTGAGCCTGAACTTCTGAGGCCGGGGATGCTAAAATAGACATGATACAGGAAATCAAAAAGAATCTTTTCATATGCTGCGGGCTTGTTTGGTTTTGCGGCAGTAAAGGGCTAAAATACTCAAAAAGGCGCAATGTTAATGCGCCTTTTTGAGTGATAAAGTGTTTTTGGTTTAGATCGTCCAGTTCCAGCCAAACTCGTCTTCACTGAGGCCGTATCGGATGTCGTTAAGGGTTTTAGCTATTCCAGATGAGATTGTACGGGAGGCCGGGTCAGAAAGTTTATAAAGGGAGCCCTGATACCCAATCTCTCCAATAGGAGTAACCGTAGCGGCAGTACCTGCGGCGAAGGCGTCCGTGACAGAGCCCTCGTTAATTCCTTCGATGATTTCTTTTACGCTTACACGGCGTTCTTCAACTTCGATTCCTGCTTTCTTCGCCAGCGTCAAAATAGTGTCGCGGGTAACCCCATCCAGAACAGTGCTTCTTACTGATGGTGTGACAAGCTTGCCATTGATCACAAATATCAGGTTCGCTGTTCCCGCTTCTTCGATATACTCATGTGTTGCGGCATCTGTCCAGATAAGCTGGTCATAACCTTCTTTTTGTGCTTCCGCAAATGGATATAAAGAGCGGGCATAATTACCAGCTGTTTTAGCAAAGCCAACTCCTCCGTCGTCTGCGCGTGTATATTCAGTTTCAATCTTAACCTTAAGTGGCTGACTGTAATATGGTCCTGTGGGTGTAGTGAGCAATGCAAACGTATATGTGTCAGATGCTCTCACGCCCAAATAAGGATCCGTTGCATACATCACCGGACGAATATACAGGGAATATCCATCCTGCGAAGGAATCCATTTTTCGTCGATATCAAGAAGCGCAGCGATGCCTTGCATAAAAATCTCCCTGGGGATGGCGGGCATAGCCATCCGGTGAGCGGATTTATTAAAACGTTCGTGATTTTTATCGGCTCTGAAAACATTGATCTTCCCGTTGGCCTGGCGATAAGCTTTTAGTCCCTCAAATATTGCCTGTCCGTAGTGCAAGGCAGATATAGCAGGGCTCATTGGAATAGGACCGTAAGGCAGGACCTGCAGGTTTGACCACTCGCCATCCTTGTATTCAGCAATAAACATGTGATCGGAGAATACTTTCCCGAAGGGCAACTGCGAAAAATCAGTTCCCGTTAATCTGCTTTGATCAGCTTGTGTGATCGTGATGTCCAACGTCTCGTTCATGAGTTTAAATAATATAGCGCAAAAATAACAATAAATAGCCTAAGTACCAATGAGCTGGCTCAGCTGGTAGCCCTTAAATCTTTAAGAACACTTAGTACCCAGCCCTTTCCCCATTCGTCCATCTGTTGTTCTGTCCAAAGAAAAGGATAGAAGATCCGCTTCTGAAAGCGCGGCGGCAGATACTTTTGCCAGTTAGTACCGCCGGTTGCGGCGATGTCGACGGGATCCCGCTCAAGATACCTCACGGCCGATTTATAATGAGACAGTGGCCACTCAACGTTTACGAAGATGTCAAGTTTTCTAAGTTCTTCTGCCAGCTCCGATAGATCCTGGCCTGAATTTTCAAGCTTACGGTAAAGCGCTGTGAAATTGGTATGCTGCCGGTCTTTAGCAAGTTGCAGGAACTGGTCTGCATATTTTCCAATAAATTGCTTCAGCGTGAGCGTCTGTTTTCCGCTGGAAAGTTCTGTAGCACCAAATTTCCAGTAGATGTGCTCAAACTGCTCATCAATGGAGGCTCCTGTTAGCACCTCCCGCTTACTCTTGTCTACTAACCTTATGAATTCAGTAGCGCTTATCTCAATCATTCGGTACTGCCCCGACTGGAAGCCGCTTGCTGGTAATAAGGACATCCGGAATTTGAGGAATTGCTCTTTCTCCATTCCGTTTACCATGACCTCAAAGGACGTTACCAGCGCGTTGAAATAGGCGTTGATCCGCTTCACCCGATCAGTGAAGAACTTTACGCTAAGTTCCGGATGTCCGGATATTTGTTTGCACTCATGTAACGCAAGTTTGAAGTAGAGCTCTGTGATCTGGTGATACATGATGAAGATTTCTTCATCGGGGAAAGAGGTTTTCGGGCTTTGAAGGCTTAGAAGGGTATCCAGGTGTATATAATCCCAGTAGGTAAGAAAATCGGCATGAAGCAGGCCATCCAGGTAGGCAGACATGTCCTGTCCCATAGCCTCATACTTCTCCTGGAGCTTATTCAGCTTTTCAATAATTTGAGGGGTTAACTCCATGTAAATAAGTTAGTGGCATCAAAGTTAACAAAGCGAAGCATAACCTTAATATAAAACCCTGAATTTTATCGTATGTTCAATCTTTTTAAGCGATTTGAATAACTGCTTGTCATATTGAGTATTGATATCTGTAATCACATATCCAATCTCCGGATTCGTCATCAGGAACTGCCCCACAATGTTAATGTCATGTTTGGCAAACACCGTATTTATTTTGGCCATTATACCAGGGACGTTCTTGTGGATATGAATCAGTCTGTGGGACCTTTCAATTCTCGGCAGTTGCAGGTTCGGAAAATTACTGCTCAGATAGGTGGTGCCCGTGTTCATAAAGTCGATCATACGTTTGGGTATGAAGGTGTAGTTGCGCGGGTTGCCCTTAGGGTCGTCAAAGAGAACAACGCCTTGCTGTACGCAGAGCGCAGCATCTACCCGGTTTCGCGCGTTGCCCAAATACCCAACCGTTTTTAGTTTCACGGCACGCTTCAGCGTTTCCGGATCAATTTTTTCGCCATTAGCGAGTAAGATCATATGCACATCTGCGACGTATTTTTCTTCAAACGTAGGTTTGTGCCGGATGGAAAAGCCGTCTTTCTTGAGTAGTTCGATGCTTAGCGGATCGGCATCGCCGAGAACCAGGCAAAGGATTCGGTTTTTAGGATAGGAGATAGCCCTCGGCAGGTTATTTACATATAGGAATTCGTCGAAGCTTGGCGTAACATGGTCGGCTTTTTCTATGATGTTTGCTCTGGAGATGTTCTCTGTGAATGCATAGAACTTTTTGATTAATCCGCTTTCCCGGAGTTGAAAGTCCGAATAACCATCTCCGATCCCGTAAAGGTCGCCTTTGAGATCAAGTTGCTGCATCAGTTTTACCTTACCGCCCTCTTCGCTGAGTGGATTTGCGTGGTCATAATCAATGATCTGCCCGTCACCATTCGTTATAAACGTGTTTGCATAGATATTTTCTTTCTTGATATGGTAGCGGCTCACGACCGGGATTATAAATTCCTTGAATCCGCCCGAAACAATCAGCACTTCGTCTGCATGTTTTCTGAAGAATTCAGCGTTTCGTGAAAAGGAAGCCGACACTTTCTTCTTGAGCCGGGTGATTAATTGTTTAAGGTGGTCTTCGTTTGCCTCAAGTAATTTTACCCGCTGGCTCAGGCTTTCCCCGAAGGAGAGCCTGCCTTCCATAGCCATATTCGTATACTCTTCGATTTTTTGGAATATTGCCTCGCGATCAGGATGATTTTTAAGTGAGATCCGCGCAAGTTCGTCAAGCGCCTCTACCTGCGTGAAGGTGCTGTCAAAATCGATAATGTAAAAGTTTCTCTGTTTCATGTGGTTATTTAAATTGAAGTGCCGAGCATGTCTCAGCAATGCTCTGGCTTAGCGGCTTAAACGTTATGTTAAAAGTTTTACGCGCTTTGTCATTGTCGTAATAGCTTTTGGTAATGCTGCTCTTTATCGCATCGCGGGTGAGGCTTGAGGACTTTCCGCTTAGCAATGACCGGAATTTTCCGAGCATCCAGCCAACCTTCATCATCCAGGGCTTTGCTTCTATTGTTGGTGGCTTTACGCCAAATCCATCAGCTATTTCTTTGAAAAGGTTTTGATAAAGATAGTTTTCGGCCGATATAATATATCGTTCGGCAGTATGATTGCTTTGCATGGCGAGGATCATGATTCTGGCAACGTCTTCGACATCTACCAGTCCCGTGGCCCCCCTTGTGTAGAAGCTGAAGCCATCTTTAATAAGCTTAAACAGTTGGCCGCTGCCGTTAAATCCAGTGCCGCCACCAATGATCACAGACGGGTTAACGATCACTGCGTCCAGTCCCTCAGCAATACCCCGCCACACCTCCATTTCCGCCTCATATTTCGATTCAGCATACGCATGCGTTTTTGTTCCATATTCCCAGAAGTCTTCCTCTGTGATCATTTTGCCGCTTTTTGAATCGCCGAGTGCCGCCACGGAACTGACGTGAAGTAAACGCACGCCATTTTGCAGGCAGAGATTTACAATGTTTGCCGTTCCCTCTATGTTGATCCTGAACAGACGGCTTTTGTCTGCCGGCCTGAACGATACTAATGCAGCGCAGTGATATACCTGCGTAATTCCGCTAAAGACATCTTCAAGGTTAGCCACGTCATTGATATCTGCATTTATCCACTCGATCGCGTTATTGCTCGCAATGAGAGATGGAATCGTTGAATGCTCTCGTTTAAGGGCTTTCACATACGTGCCCGAACGGGTAAGCTGATGAACCAATTCTGCACCCAGAAATCCCGTAGCACCCGTAACTAATATCATTGCAATTTTTTTAGGATGTTTGTTAAAATATCCCCCCAAAAATAGATATTTGACCGCATACATTTAAGCCTTATATGTCATTATCAGATTTTTTTTTACCACTGGATATCAACAGCTTTACACCAGGAAGAGGCTTTTTGTCAAGTCAGATGGGTGCTAAAGTGACATTTTATACGGGCGAGTTTCCTGACCTTTCCGATGGGGAATACGATATCGCGCTTATAGGTGTACAGGATGACCGTGCTGCTGTGAATAACCAGGGTTGTGCACTCGGGCCTGACTATTTCCGGGAGAAATTTTATAGCCTCAATGAAGGACCCAATCCAACCAGAATTGTCGATCTGGGCAACATCAAAGCAGGTGCGGCTATATCGGATACTTATGTGGCCGTCAAGACTACAGTTTCTGAACTTATCAAACTGAGTATTACTCCGGTGATCATTGGCGGCGGGCAGGACATCACCTATGCTCAATACCTTGCTTATGAAAGTCTTGAGCAAAAAGTGGATCTCGTAGTGGTTGACAGTAAGTTTGATTTGGATGAAGAAGATGGGGAAGGTCTGGCAGCAAGATCCGATACATACCTCAATAAAATACTGCTGCATCAACCTAATTACCTCTTCAACTTCAGCAATATCGGCTACCAGACCTACTTCGTCAACCAGGAAAGTCTGAAAGTAATGAGCAAGCTCTATTTTGATGTTCACCGCCTTGGAGAGTTCTCCGGCGATATCTCACTTACTGAGCCGATACTGAGAAATGCCAGCATGATCAGTTTTGATATAGGCGCGGTTCGCTCATCCGATGCGGCGGCGAATGCCAATGCGGGACCTAACGGGTTTTATGGTGAACAGGCCTGCCAGATTTCGCGTTATGCGGGTATGAGCGATAAGCTTACCTCAATAGGTTTTTACGAGTTTAATCCCGCTTTCGACCAAAATGGGCAAACTGCCATGCTGCTGGCGCAGATTATATGGTATTTCATCGATGGATTTTACAATCGGAAAAAAGATTTTCCGTTGGTGCCGAAATCCCAGTATCTGATATACCGGGCAAGTTTAAGCGACGGAAGTGGTGAAATGTTATTTGTTAAAAGCAAGAAGTCTGATCGTTGGTGGATGCAGGTGCCGTATCCTGCCGGAATATCGAAAAATGAACGCTTTCATCTCGTGCCTTGCCGTTATGAGGATTATACTCTTGCCGTAGAAGGTGAAATGCCGGATCTGTGGTGGCGCACCTATCAAAAGCTACTATAATTTTACAGCATATTTTACGTTATTATGCTGATTCCGACTTATATTTGGATTAACTTAAAAGAACTAACACAATAACTCATGAAAAAATTAGTATTATCCGCTGTGGCATTGTTGCCGTTAGCGGTGCTTGCCCAAAAACCCTTTACTATTAACGGAGACGTTAAAGGGCTGAAAACCGGAGATAAGGTTTACCTGGTTTATCGGGCAGCCGGCGAGGAAGTCACAGATTCTGCTGTCGTAAGCAACGGAAAGTTTGGCTTTAAGGGCACGTTGGCTGAGCCCGCAAGAGGCAATCTGTTCCTTAATAAAAATCCTTACGTAAACCGGCCGGCCCAGGGTGAGAGACTCGATCTTGCTTCCCTATATATTGAGCCGGCGGCAATGAAAGTAACTGCCGCTGATTCTCTGAAGAACATTGTAATCACCGGTTCAGTTGTTAATGATGATGAAAAAAAACTGAAGGCCTTAACCAAGTCACTTTCGGATCAAATGATGGCGGTGAATGCTCAATACGCAGCGCTATCTCCCGAAGAGCGCAAGGTACAGGAAAAAGCGCTCCGCGATAAATATATGTCTCTGCAGGAGCAGGTCAAACCTATACAATTGAATTTTGCAAAAGGCAATCCAAAATCCTACATCAGCCTCTCCGCGCTTTCGCAACTTGCGTCGGAGCCTGAGCTTGCTGCAGATGTAGAAAAGGCATACGCTGCGCTTAGCCCTTCATTGAAAGCTACTCAATCAGGCAAAGACCTGGCGCAGCTTCTTGCGGCAGGTAAAGCGACAGCCATTGGCGCAATGGCGATGGACTTTACGCAGAATGATGTAAACGATAAGCCGGTTAAGCTGTCAGATTTCAAAGGTCAATACGTCCTGTTAGATTTCTGGGCATCTTGGTGTGGCCCTTGCCGGGCTGAAAACCCCAACGTGGTAAAAGCCTACAATACTTACAAAGACAAGAAATTTACAGTCCTGGGTGTCTCTTTAGACAATCCTGGTAAAAAAGATGCATGGTTGGCTGCGATCGAAAAAGATGGCCTGACCTGGACGCATGTGTCTGATCTAAAAGGATGGGACAACGCTGCATCAAAAATGTATGGTATCCGCGCCATTCCGGCTAACTTTCTGATAGATCCTACTGGAAAGATCATTGCTAAAAATATACGTGGAGAAGAACTGCAATCAAAGCTTGCCGAAGTGTTGGGCGCATCAGCATCCAAATAAACTGCCGAAGTTTCTATATAAAAAAAGCCCTGGTGGAAACCAGGGCTTTTTTTATATCAAATCAAACCCAATATCTTCACGAAAATACTTTCCATCGAAATATATCCGGGCGGCATCCGCTGTAGCAGACTGTAAAGCCTGAAACTGATCGTCTTGTAAACTGGTTACTGCAATAACTCTGCCTCCATTGGTTTTAACAATGCCGCCTTCCAATGAAGTTCCCGCATGAAATACGAGTGATTCCCTTACGTTCTCTATTCCGGAGATAGCCTTTCCTTTTTCGTAATCGCCAGGGTATCCACCTGCAACAATCATAACGGTCGCTGCATGCTTATCGCTTATCTGCAATCTGAAGTTGTCAAGATTCTTTTTTGCCGCTGCCATGAACAGTTCCACAAGGTCGCTTTCAATTCGGGGTATCACACTCTCCGTTTCCGGATCACCCATCCGGCAGTTGTATTCGATCACATAAGGTTTGTCACCCACCTTTATCAAACCGAAAAAGATAAAGCCGGTATAGTCTATTCCATCTTTCTTAAGCCCTTCCACTGTCGGAATGATGATGCTTTGCTCTATTTCGCTGAGAAAGGCTTCGTCCGCGAATGGAACCGGCGATACCGATCCCATTCCGCCGGTATTCAGGCCAGTGTCTCCCTGTCCTATCCGCTTGTAATCTTTTGCTTCAGGCAGTATTACATAATTTTCTCCATCTGTAAGGACAAATACCGACAATTCGATACCTGTCAGGAATTCTTCTATAACCACTGTTGTGCCTGCCTCGCCAAATTTGCCGCTAAGCATGAGTTCCAGTTCCTGTTGGGCTTCTGCTGTGTTTTCCAGAATAAGTACGCCTTTCCCCGCCGCAAGCCCGTCGGCCTTCAATACCACGGGGAGGGCATGATCCTGCAGATAAGCGATGCCTTCTGCAAGCGTTTCCTTAGTGAAGGAGCGCGAACTTGCCGTGGGTATACCATGACGTGCCATAAATTGCTTAGAGAAGTCCTTGCTGCCTTCAAGGATAGCGCCTTCTTTTTTTGGCCCAATTACAGGAATATGCGCAATTGCCGGATCGTTTGTGAAAAAATCGTGTATGCCTTTAACCAGTGGTTCCTCCGGGCCTACAACGACCATTTGAATATTTTCCTTTGTTACGAGACGTTTAACTGCCTCGAAGTCGTTAATGTTCAGGGGGACATTCTTGCCGTAAGCGCCGGTGCCGCCGTTTCCTGGGGCAATGAACAATTGACTGCAATGTTCCGACTGACTGATTTTCCACGCAAATGCGCTTTCTCTGCCTCCTGATCCTAATAACAATATATTCATTGGTGTGTGTGGTTTAAATGTCGCTAAACCGCAAATATACCGCTTAGATTTCGGTATGTGAAAGATTAAAATTAGATTTGCCGGCGGCATGAGACATATTGTTACTCTATCTCTTGTATTTTTCAGTCTTGCACATTTGGCAAAAGCCGAGCGTGTTGAAGGGCTTAGGCTTGTTGCCGAAAAATATTGCAATAAGCAGCAATCTGCAGCTTATGAAGTAGCCGCACGGGCAGAGCGCAGTGGCGATGCACATACTTACCCCTTCTTCTTATCATACAGCGCACTGTCAACCATTGGCATT